>OMXW01000043.1 GCA_900315085.1 uncultured Eubacteriales bacterium | reverse complement strand
CCGCCCGATAAAGGGGCTGATTACACACCCAAAAGGACTTGCCCGCGACACAAAAAGAGTGGTAAAATACAAATCCCCAAAGCACAGATATTAAAAAACGCCGGTTCACGGGTAATTTTCCGCGAACCGGCGTTATCGTTATAATTATTTAAAATATTTGTCGTATCCGCTCCGGCCTGAGGTGTAGCGTGAAAGTATTGCCGCGTCCTGTCCGTTTATTTTGCCGTCCTTGTTGATATCGGCAGCGGCTTTGTTTACTATTTTTGCCTCATAGCCGCTCCAGCTTGAAGCGTACCGTGCAAGAATTCCTGCGTCCTGTCCGTTGACCTTTCCGTCGTTGTTTACGTCGCCTATCTTATAATCGGCAGGGGGAGCGGAATAGGTAACGGTTACCGTGTACTTTGCGCCGGTTTTATCCGACTCGTTAAAATTACTGAGGTCAAGCTGTAATTTTACAGTCGCGTTACCGTCTGTTACCGAGAATTTAATGTCATTACCGTCAAAAAGCGCGTCATATGCCGTTGAGCTTTCAGCCTTGTTGTTTTCTGCGCCGCCCCAGTTTGCCGCCCAGTTTCCGTTTGCCGTGAATCTGAACGCGTACTCATCCTTTGGCGCTACGTTGTTAAAGGTGATCTCATAAACGCCGTCTGCAACCTCGCTCAGTTTATTTGCAGCGCTGTCCGAATCCCATTTGACGCCGTTAAGCCAGTTGCCCGAGCCGTCTCCGGCAGCTACGATTTTGTCAATTTCAAGCTTTGGCGGAAATTCCACACCGTCGCCGATAACGTTTATTTGGTTGGTTTGGGGCTCAAATGTGATTGTAACATCGCATGCCTGTTTAACTCTGAACATTTTAACATAGTCGCCTAAGCTCTCGTCCCATTCATGGTTTTTAATGATTTTAAACTCAGCTAACTTAACGGGCTTCATATGTGTGGTGAAGGAGTAAGCTCCGTTGTCGCCCTTTGTCATTTCGGCTTTGGTGCTTGCAGAGTCCCATCCGCCGAACACTTCCTCGGGAGTTCCTACAACGTTGTATACGTCCTGAGTTACGGGCTTTTCGGCGGATGTGACGCTGCCTGCCGCCGAAGCGGTAATCATTCCCGACATAACAAGCAGCACTGCAAGCGTCAGGGAAAGCGCGCGGATAAACAGGTTTTTCTTCATATCGCAAGATCCTTTCATAATATTATAATAACAATTAAATTATACCACGGCGTCGGCGGTGATACAATAATTTGTTTGACAAAAGGAATAAAATCAATCGGTTCCGAGCGAGTTAGCATAAGCCAAAACCTTTGGCGCGGCGATTTGGAACCACACCGTATATTTTTGGGGTTCAACTCGCAAATCCTCGGCAAGCTCCTCAAAGCCTATCCACTTTGCCTCTTCGGCTTCCTCGGTGTTCAGCTCATACTCTCCGTCGTAGTCGGTCAAAAACACATGGTCAAACTCATACTCAACCAGACCGTCCGCAAACTCATGGCGGTAAACAAAGCTGAACAGCTCCTTTGCCTCGGATGAAAATCCAAGCTCCTCGCGCATACGCCTTTCAACAGCCTGCTCAAGCGTTTCGCCCTTTCTCGGGTGGGAACAGCAGGCGTTTGTCCACAGCCCTCCCGAGTGATATTTGTTCCTGTTCCTTTTTTGAATGAGCATACGTCCGCCGTTGATTACAAAAACCGAAAATGCTCTGTGGAGCAGACCTTTTTTGTGAGCGTCCTCTTTATCTGTATATCCTGTTTCTCTGTCAAAAATATCTACCAAAATTATCTCGTTGTTCATATCTATGCTTCTCCCTGAGCGTGATATTATGATAAAATTATACCATACGGCAAGTTTCGCTTCAACACTTATTGATAATTTCCTGTGAAAAGTTTGAGAAAAATTGTACTGTTTTTTCAAATATCTATTGGCTTTATACGGGTGGTGTGGATATACTAAAAGTGGAAAAATGTGTCCTGATTAAAATCCCGAGGGGGTTAAATTATGATAAGAAAGCTTAGAGCAAGTATTTCCCTGCAAATTGCCTTTACCGTGTCCGTTCTGCTTTTGCTGGCGAACGCGGTACTGGGTTTTGTTTTGGTGAATCAGTCAAAGGAATCCATGAAGTCGCAAATCAACACCCATATGCTGGACATAACCAACTGCGCCGCGGATATGATTGACGGCGACGCTCTTGAAAAGCTTCAGGCAAATGACATAGGCACCGCTCCCTATCAGAAGGTCAACGACGCGCTCGTCTTTTTCCGTGACAACATAGAGCTTGAATACATATACACCGTGCGTGACGAGGGCAACGATCGCTTTGTGTTCATGGTTGATCCCACACTTGACGACCCGGGCAAATTCGGTGAACCCGTAGTCACGACCGAAGCTCTCAAAAAAAGCCGCCAAGGGAACTGCGGCTGTTGACGAGGAACCGTACACCGATTCGTGGGGACGGTTTTACAGTTCATACACCCCGGTATTTGACTCAAAGGGCAACGTTGCGGGAATCGTGGTGGTTGACTTCTCCGCAAAGTGGTACGACGACCAGATATTCAAGGAAACAGGCTCGATAATTATATATTCAATGGTGTCGGTAATTCTGGGCGTAACGCTTGTATTTCTTTCAACAATAAAACTGCGCAAACAGCTCAAAAGCATTAACACCGATATCAGCTAGGTAATCAGGGACGTTGACGACCTCACAAATGAAATCAAGGCCGAAAGCTCGCAGGCTCATTCGGAAAACGCAGGAAATCTCCACGATTTGAGCATAAGGCTTCATCAAATCAGAGAGGACCTGCGGCAGTACCTCCGCAGCCTGCACACCCAGACAAATAATATGATAACCGCGCTCGGAACAGACTACCGAGGCGTATATTTTGTCGATTTGGACAAGGGCGAGGGCGTTTGTTTCAAGGCGATGGAGGACATTGAAAACGGATTAAAACCCGGTCAGACCTTTTCCTATAAAGATATAATGGCGCGGTACGCCGAAAAAACCGTGACCGAAAATTACCGCGAAAGATTTTTAAGCTTTGTTGACCCGGGCGCGATCATAGCCGCGCTCAACGAGGAACGTCTTTTGACATATCTGTATACCGTTCGCAGAAACGGCGAAGAATATTACGAAATGATACGCATATCTGCGGTTGAACCCGACGATCCCAAATGCAACATCGGTCACGCGGTGGGAATTGGTATCACAAACGTTGACGCCGAAACCCGAAAGGCCCTTGTTCAAAGCGAAGTGCTCAAAAACGCTCTTGCCGCCGCCGAGGAGGCTAACATGGCAAAAACCGCCTTCCTCTCAAACATGAGCCACGAAATCAGAACACCGATGAACGCGATCATCGGACTTGACAGCCTCGCGCTCAAAAGCGAGAATCTGTCGGATGAAACAAGGGAGTATCTTGAAAAAATCGACGGAAGCGCAAAGCATCTGCTCGGAATAATCAACGATATCCTCGACATGAGCCGAATTGAATCGGGACGGCTTGTGCTGCGCAAGGAGGAATTTTCGTTCAGCGGCCTGCTTGAACAGATCAATACAATGGTTATGTCGCAGTGCAGGGAAAAGGGGCTCAGCTACGAATGCCGCGTCCACGGAGGCACCAGCGATTACTACATAGGCGACGCGCTGAAGCTCAAGCAGGTGCTCATCAATATACTAAGCAACGCTGTAAAATTTACCGAAGCCCCCGGCTGCGTCTGGCTCACCGTTGAGCGAACCGCAGTTTTCGGCAACTACTCAACCTTAAAGTTCAGCATTAAGGACACGGGAATCGGCATGGATCCGTCATATATCCCCAGGGTGTTCGACGCCTTTTCGCAGGAGGACAGCAGCCGCAGCAATAAATACGGCAGCACCGGTCTTGGCATGGCGATCACCAAAAATATTGTAAAGCTTATGAACGGCACGATATCGGTTGAGTCCGAAAAGGGAGTAGGCACCGAATTCACGGTTGTGATATCAGGTGGTCGACGATGAAAAACTCGCAGCCGAGCACGCTGAGATACTGCTTGACGAGGCGGGAATAAAATCGGATATCTGTTTCAGCGGAGAAGAAGCTATAAAAATGCTTGAGCTTTGTCACGCAAAGCACGATCCCTACAACCTTGTGCTGCTCGACTGGAAAATGCCCAAAATGGACGGTCTTGAGGTCACGCGTGAGATCCGCAAACGCTTTGACAAGGAAACAACGGTAATAATTTTGACCTCCTACAACTGGGAGAAAATCATTGACGAGGCGCAAAAAATCGGCGTTGACGGCTTCCTCACAAAGCCGATGTTCGTTTCAAACTTAATAGAGGAATTTGAGCGCGTGGCAAAACGCAACAACATGGCGCTCTACAAGGAAAAACGCCGCGCCGACATCAAGGACAAACGTATTCTCATGGCGGAGGATATCCAGATAAACGCGGAAATAATAAAGGCGCTCATGCAGGCGCAGGGAACACAAATAGACCACGCCGAAAACGGAAAAATCGCCGTGGAAATGTTCCAAGACAGCGAAATCGGTTACTACGACGCTATCCTTATGGACGTGCGCATGCCTGAAATGGACGGACTTGAGGCAACGCGCAAAATCCGCGAAACCGACAGACCTGACGCGTCAACCGTGCCCATAATCGCAATGACAGCCAACGCGTTTGACGAGGATGTTCAGCAGCTTATCCAAACGCTGGAGGAGCTGATTTGGGAAGCGGAAAATAAAGAATAAAATAATCGGTCGGGAATACAGGTTCCAATAACGGAAACGCTGTTTTCCCGACCGTGTTAATATGGGTGAAACGGTTACGAATACAAAACGTAGGGTTCGGTCTTGACCGAACCGAGGATGAGAATCATAGGTTTGTTTGAAATTTGCGGTACGGTCTTAAGCGTACCCTGCAATTATTTCGTCGAATTAAATATACGATGTCATTCCGACCGAACGCAGTGAGTGGAGGAATCCCCCAAAACAGGAAATAAACTTCTGTCAAAAGGGGATTTCTCCATGCGCTCCGCTTAGTCGAAATGACATTTTCGGATATTGATCGCTTAATTCGACAGCCCCTACGATATTTCAATTTTTGTTTAATATATTTTTACGGCTATGGCAGTCCGTCAATTTCTCCGAACCGTTTATTTGTCACCGCGTACAAATTGATTCCCTTGTCCTTGTTGATGTAGTCGTGCGCAACATAGGTTGCGATCATTCCAGAATGACCTGCTCCTCCGGCGTATTCCTGCTGAAGTCCAAAACCGTAGTTTGCGCCGTCCTCCGGTGAGTAGTCCTTTGTCATCTCCCCGTAGCTCTTTTCGGAAATCACCTTGCCGTGACTCAGTCCCGTCATCCACTTTTCCATATCGGGTGCGGTCGATACAATATCGCCTGCGCCCTTTGTAAGTCCCTTCACAGACTCTACCGACTCTTTTACGCATATTTCCTTGGCCCATTTCGGAGAATCGGAAATCTCGTCAAGCGAGCCTGTGCCGTCCATTTTCAGCGGCTCAAAAAAGTTCTTGCGCATAAAGTCAATGTATTTCTGTCCCGTCAGCTTCTCAATGATGTTGCTTAATAAAAAGTAGTTTGTGTTGGAGTACTTGTAGTGGGTGTCGGGCTTTTCCTGCAACTCCTGCTTGAAAATCCAGTTCATTATTATCTTTGTGTTTTCCTCGTCGGTCTTGTCCTCGGAAATCCCGTCAACCTTAGCCTGATTGACCATGTCAAGTATACCCGAACGCATTGACAGCAGGTTTTTAAGCGTTATATCCTTACCGATTTTATATTCGGGATAATATTTTTCGAGCTTGTCGTCAACGCTCAGCTTGCCCTGTTCGCTCAAAAGCATTATTCCAGCCGCGCAAAACTGCTTTGACACCGAACCTATAAACATCGGTGAATCAATTTTAAGCGCGTCGCCGTTTTCATTCTTTCCCGTGACGGACTCATAAATCGGCTTGCCGTCCTTGGTGATGTAAACAATGCCCTTGAATTTATGTTCCTTAATTGTGCTGTCAAGCTTTTCCTTGTCAAGCTCTGCTTTGCCGGTTGTGGTTTCTGCAACTGTGGTTTCGTTTGTGCTGCCGCCTTCTTCGCTGCCCGATGAGCAGGCGGCGGATGATATTGCAAGCGCGGAAATTAAAATAATTGTCAGTAGCTTTTTCATAGCAGCTCATCCTTACTTCTGCAGAAAGAGGCAGCGCGTCGCGCTGCCCCAAATTAATTTTTTTTATTCTGCTGCTTCCTCTGAGCCTTCTTCAACAAGTCTTCTGTTGCACTTCTCACAGAACATTGTTTCAGCGTCAAAAATCTTGAATCCGCAGGCGGGGCATACCTTGTGTGTGGGCTGCTTCTCAACCTCAACAGTTTCCTCCTCGGGATCGCCGCCCTCCATAACAAGACGTCTGTTGCACTTCTCGCAGAATACCATATCAAGATCCTCTGTTGTGAAGCCGCAGCTCGGGCACTCCTTAACCTTGGGCTTTTCCTCTTCCTGCATGGGCTTACCGCAGTTTGTACAGAAGCGGATGCCTGCTCTAACTGCCTTGTTGCAGTGCGGACAAAGCTCCATACCCGGCAGAACCTTAACGGGCATCTTTGCGCCGCAGTTGTTGCAGTACAGGTCGTCCTCGTCAACCTGCTCGCCGCAGGTTTCGCAGAAGGTGTAGCCCATAAGGGTACCGATCTTCATTTTGCTGTCCTTGATCTTCTTGTTGGACTCGTTGACCTTTGCAACCATCTCGCCGAGCTCACCCTCGGTCTTGTCTGAATTCTGCTTGTAATAAAGCTCGCCGATCTTAGCGTAGTCGTTTTCAATTTCCTTTTGCTCGCCTGCGATCACCTTTGTAAGCTGTGTGATCTCAGCCTCGTGAGCGGCGTTAGCCGCAATGCGCTTTTCAATGACGTCTTTTACAAGTTCTTCTAAATGTGGCATTGTGATCCTCCTCAAAAATATATGGTAGATTAATACAGCCTGCATACTTGTGCGAACTGCAAATAATTCCTCACAAATTATACAACCAATTGTATTATATGTCAATGAGGTTATTTGTGTTTTTTGCCGTCTATTGTAAAACGCCTCCGCTTTTGATATAATAATAAAAAACGGAGGGGATCATTATGATAACAGGCTCGGTAAAAACAGGCTCAACCGAAATGGAATATTTCAGCTTTGGAAGCGGAAGCCGCAGACTGATTATCCTCCCCGGAATCGGCGTTCAAAAGGTCAGAGCTTCGGCAAAGGGAGTTGAAACCGCCTACAGCTGTTTTGAACAGGGCTACACGGTGACCGTGTTCGACAGAAAGAACGATTTGCCGCAGGGCTGTACGATCGCTCAGATGGCGGACGATACCGCGCTCGCTATGAAAGCTCTTAACATAGAAAAAGCCGACTTCTTCGGCGCGTCAATGGGCGGCATGATCGCTCAGACAATGGCGATAAATCACCCTTCGCTTGTCCGCTCACTCGTCCTCGGCTCAACGCTTTCGCGCCCAAACGATACCGTTTTGAATGTTTCGCGCAATTGGATAAGCCTTGCTCAGAAGGGCGACGTGACCGCTATGGCTGAGAAGATGATAAACCTGCTTTATTCCGAAAAGCTTGCCGCTCAGCTGAGCTCAGCCGCCGCGCTTCTGTTCGCAGGAGTGACAAAAGCCGACCTCGATTGGTTCATAATTCAGGCAAGGGCGATTTCAGGCTTTGACGTGTACGATAAGCTCAGCCTGATACATTGTCCCGCGCTCGTGATCGGAGTTGAAAACGACGGAGTTGTTACCGCCCAAGCTTCATATGAGCTTGCGGAAAAGCTCGGCTGTGAGCTGTATATGTACGGCGGAGAATACCGCCACTGCGTGTTTGACGAAGCTCCCGACTACAAGCAGCGCTTAATGGATTTTTATAATTCAATCGTTTGACCGGTTGAAATGTAGCTCAGACGATTCATATAGCTTTTCATAAATTTGTACTGCTCAACGCCTGTGCAGTGGCAGGTGTAATAATCCGTGTCCGCGCTGTTTAAAATTTTGGCGTATGAGGCAAGCTTTTCGCCCAAGGGCTGTTTGAAGAAGTGAAAGCCGCCAACCAGTATGTCGGGCTTGAACCTGTGCTCAATGTTCATTATTCCCCTGTGTGAGCAGCCGCTAATCAGAACCCTTTTGCCGTTTTCTTCAAGCATCAAATACTGCTCGTGACGGAAATCGTCGGGAACAAGTTTGCCGTTTTTTGACATTTTCAGACCGTACGGCTCAATTTTATATATCGTCTTTGAGTCGTCGCAGGGATAAACGGTGATTCCGCTGTCAATTGTGATTTCACCGTCAACAAAAACGATCCTCGATTCGCCCTTAAGCTCGGCGTCAAGACCGTTGTATTTATCCTCCGCGTTAAAATGCGGTTCAAACGCGTAACGGCTCATATATATTTTAGCCTTGCCGTTGACTTCAAGGAACTTTTTCAGTCCGCCGCCGTGGTCGTAGTGACCGTGGGACAGCACCGCAAAATCAACGGTTTTTAAATCAACGCCGAGCGCTTCGGCGTTTTTGGCAAATAAATCGGACTGCCCCGAGTCAAATAATATTCGGCGGTCTCCTATTTCAATAAATAAACTCAGACCGTGCTCAACGGGAAGTCCAAGCTCTGTGGTGTTTTCAGTAAGTACGGTGATTTTCATAAATACGCGCCTCCAAAATAATTATACCAAAACGGGCGCGCGTTGTCTATCAGCAAAAGGAGTGACAGCATGAAAAAAATAACGGTTGGAATTTTAGCTCATGTCGATTCCGGAAAAACCACGCTCTCCGAGGCGCTCATGTACTGCTCGGGCAATCTCGGCAAGCTGGGCAGGGTAGACCACAGAGATTCTTTTTTGGATAACTTCGCGCTTGAACGTGAGCGCGGAATAACAATATTTTCAAAGCAGGCGATTTTAAACTACGGCGATACCCGTTTTACTTTGCTCGACACCCCCGGGCACGTTGACTTTTCAGCGGAAACCGAGCGCACAATGAGGGTGCTCGACTACGCCGTACTTGTGATCAGCGGCACCGACGGAGTTCAAAGTCACACCCAAACGCTGTGGAAGCTGCTGAAACGCTACTCCGTGCCGTGCTTTCTGTTTGTCAATAAAATGGACTTGCAGGGCGCGTCGCGTGAAACCGTGTTTTCTCAGTTAAAGTCAAAGCTCAGCGACTGCTGCGTAGACTTCGGAGAAAAGGACGAGCTTTATGAAAATATAGCTCTCTGTCACGAGGAGCTGCTCGAAAAATATGAGGAAGGAACGCTTTGCGCAGACGATATATCTTGCGCGATAAAAAGCCGCCGCGTTTTCCCGATAATGTACGGCTCCGCATTAAAGCTTGACGGCGTTGAGGATTTTCTGTCATGCCTTGACCGATTTACGCTCATGCCGAAATACGGTGATGATTTCGCCGCCAAGGTGTTTAAAATATCGGAGGACGCTCAGGGAAACCGCCTCACCCACATGAAAATCACGGGCGGCGCTCTCAAAGTAAAGGACTTGCTGTCCGACAAAAGCGGAAAGACAAGCGAAAAGGTAAATCAAATCCGTATTTATTCGGGCGAAAAATTTGCCGCCGCGGACAGCGCGGACGCCGGAACGGTCTGCGCGGTAACGGGAATCACCTTTGCTAATTCGGGCGACGGACTCGGCGCGGAGAGCAACTCCGATACTCCGATACTCGAACCCGTGCTGACCTACAGTATGATTCTGCCCGACGGAATAGACAATCACACCGCCCTGTCAAAAATGAGGATACTTGAAGCTGAGGATCCGCAGCTTAACGTTGTGTATAACGAGCGCTTCGGCGAGATCCGGGTTCAGCTAATGGGCGATATCCAGCTTGAGATCCTGCGCCGGCTTATCCGCGACCGCTTCGGTTTTGACGCGGACTTCGGAGAAGGAAGCATAATATATAAGGAAACAATTGACAACACGGTCGAGGGCGTGGGACATTTTGAGCCGCTGCGCCACTACGCCGAGGTTCATCTTATTATAAAGCCGCGTGAGCGCGACAGCGGAGTGATTATCCGTGCCGACTGTCCGCGCGATTCTCTTGACACAAACTGGCAGCGGCTTATTCTCACCCATCTCTACGAAAAAACTCACCTCGGAGTGCTCACGGGCTCTCCAATAACCGACGTTGAAATCACCCTCGTGTCGGGCAAGGCTCACGCAAAGCATACCGAGGGCGGCGACTTCCGCCAGGCTACCTACCGCGCTGTGCGGCAGGGCTTGATGCAGGCAAAAAGCGTGCTGCTTGAGCCGTTCTACGAGTTCACCCTTGAGGTTCCCGTTGAAAATACGGGCAGGGCTATGACGGATATCCGGATGATGAACGGAACGTTTCAGCCGCCCGAAACCGAGGGGGATACCACGGTGATAAACGGCACAGCCCCCGTAAGCGCAATGCGCGGCTACTCGCGCGAGGTGATGCAGTATACGCGCGGAGCAGGCAGACTTTCGCTTGCCTTAAAGGGCTACGGCGAGTGCCATAACGCGGACGATGTGATAGCTGAAATCGGCTATAACGCCGAGGCTGACGTTGATAATCCGTGCGATTCCGTGTTCTGCTCTCACGGCGCGGGACATAACGTGAAGTGGAACGAGGTTAAAAGGTTCATGCACCTGCCAAGCGCGCTTAACGCTCCCAAGTCGGGCGGAGAGGCGCTAAAGGCAAAAATCGCGGGACAGGCAAAAACTCAGAAGGACTTTTTTGCCGCGGACAAAGAGCTGATGAAGATTTTTGAGCAGACCTACGGCCCCGTTAAAAAGCACCGTGAAACCGAGCTGAAAAGGCATTTTAAGCCGACCGAAAACTCGGGCGACCAAAAGTACAGAAAAAAAGCCGCCCCGACATACGACGGGACGGAATATGTGCTTGTTGACGGCTATAACGTGATTTTTTCGTGGGACAGCCTCAAAAAGCTCGCGGAAGATAATATTGACGGTGCAAGAAGCGCGCTTGTCAATATCCTGTGCAATTATCAGGGATTCAGAAAGTGCGAGCTGATTTTGGTGTTCGACGCGTATAAGGTCAAGGGCAGCTCGCGCGAGGTTGAGCAGGTAAACGGAATAAGTATTGTATATACAAAGGAAGCCGAAACCGCCGATATGTACATAGAAAAAACCTCGCATAAGCTCGCAAAGAATAACAGGGTAAGGGTTGTTACCTCCGACGGAATGGAACAGCTTATTATCCTCGGAAACGGAGCGCTGAGAGTTCCGTCAAGAATGTTTTACGATGAGGTCAGCGAGGCGCAGGAGGAAATAAGGAAGCTTATTTCAGAGTTGAAAGATTAGCAGTAGGGAACGACCTCTGTGTCGTTCCTGATAATATGGAAATATATAGTTGAAAATTATAATCGGGAATACAGCGTTTATTATTGGCGTGTAATTGAAAAAACTGTAGGGTTCGGTCTTGACCGAACCGAAGTTGAGCAATAAACCATTTTTCATAGTCAGCGGTACGGTCAAGACCGTACCCTACAATCTTTATGTGAGTTTTCTCCAAACATGTCATTTCGACTAAGCGGAGCGCATGGAGAAATCCCCTTTTGATAGAAGTTTATTTCCTGTTTGGGGGATTTCTCCACTCACTGCGTTCGGTTGGAATGACATCTAAAGGAAACGAAAAGGGCGCACACACGGGTGCGCCCCTACGTTGTTTAGGAAGCCATTCCACACAACGTTGTTCCTATTGCCCTCACAGCTTCCGATAGATGATGTATTCTCGCGAAACACCGACGTTCCCTATCAAGCCGACATCAAGTACGCGACTTGAAAAACGCGAATTAAAAGTCTTCGAACATGAAGTCTGCCCAGTAGTATTGGCTCATGTATTCGCATTGATATGCGTTTACCGCGCCTGCGTCGAGGTCGGCAAAACGGTAATAGTCGCAGTCAAGGGTGTTTACGTTGACCGAGAGACTGTTGTAGCTCTTGTTTACGGTTTTTTGCGCGCCTACTTTTTTCAGGCTTTTCATCATAGCCGACATTATCTTTTGTACATATGCCTGCTGCTTTGAATCGTAGGGCTCGTCCTCAAACAAAGCAGCGGCTATTTCTTTTATGGTGCATGAGCTGCCGTGGCGGTGAACAAGATACGCGAAAACTTCCTTTGACTTGCTGCGCTCAAAGTGTACGGGTGTTCCGTCGGGAGTGAATACGTCAAAGTTTCCGAAGCACTGAACCTTTAAAAGAGCGTCGTTTTTGGGAACGATAGGGAACCTCAAATCGGAGATTTCCTCCTCGATTTTCTCCTTGGTGACGGGCTTTAATATGTATCCGCTGGCGTGCAGGCGCATTGCGTCGCCTGTGTATTCGTCGTAGCCCGTAACGAAAATTATGTTCATCTTGGGGTTGATTTGCTTTAAGCCTTTTGCAAGCTCAACGCCGTTCATACCTCTCATGTGGATGTCGAGAAAAGCGATGTCGCAGCCGTTTTCCTCGGCGTCGGCAAGCAGCTCACTCTGCTTGCGGAAAGGGTGTAAATCGGCGTCGGGAATAGCTTCCTCAATAGCCTGGGTAAGCATTTCAAGAGCCAGAGGCTCGTCGTCTACACATAGTATTCTCATTTTGTATCCTCCTTGGGAATAAATATCGTTGAAACCGTGCCCTTGCCGATTTCGCTTTCAATAACGACCTCGGCGTCGCACA
The DNA here is from genome assembly GCA_900315085.1 of uncultured Eubacteriales bacterium. Taxonomy (GTDB): domain Bacteria; phylum Bacillota; class Clostridia; order Oscillospirales; family Acutalibacteraceae; genus Ruminococcoides. The sequence continues at coordinate 5,822 of OMXW01000043.1, read as the reverse complement.
TATCCTTTAGTCTTTGCTTTACGTTTTCCATTCCAACATGGCTGCGTCCGTCGTTCTTATGCGGAGCGGAGGTGTCAAATCCAACGCCGTCGTCGCTGACTATCACCTCATAAAATTCGGGAGTTTCTCGGGTGGATATCTTGACCGTGCCGCCGTCCTCCTTCATGCCAACGCCGTGCTTTACCGCGTTTTCAACAAGCGGCTGAACCGATAGCTGAGGCAGAACAAAGTCGGTTGCCTGAATATCGTATTCGATGTTGAGCATGTCGCCAAAACGCATTTGCTCAAGCATAAGATACTTTTTGAGGTGCTCAAGCTCCTGCCTGAACGGAACGGGATTTTTCTCCTTGAGCGAGTTCATGTTTCCGCGCAGATAATCCGCAAAGTTTATTGTTGCCTTCTTTGCAAGCTGAGGGTCTTTTGTGCACATCATCGCGATCGAGGTCAGAGAGTTGTACAGGAAATGCGGCTGGATCTGCGACACCATAATAGATACCCTCGCCTCGTACAGCTCCTTTTGCACCTCCTGATAGCGGATCGCTTCCTTGTACTGCGCTCTGAGGTCGATGATGAGCATAACAAGCTGGTAAACCAGAGTGATCGCAACGCCTGCCGGAATGAAGCGGCCGTGCCAGAAATATACAAAACTGTTTATTCCGTCAAGAATCAGCGTGATGAAAATCGGAATCCATGATATTAGTACGGAAATTGCCTCGCGGTTCTTTGAAATTGCCTCGCGGATAATGCAGACCGTGCAGACGGTCGCTGATAAGGCGATGAAAATCAGCATGTACGGCTCTGTGGCGTAGTAGTCCGCAGTTCCCGTCATGTGAAGCAGGCTTATCGCCGTAACCGCTCCAGCAAGTCCTATCAGAACAAGATTTGCCGCGGTTTTGTGCGAGTCCTTCTGCAGGTTGGTTTTAATGTATATCGCCGCAGAAATAGCGAACATATAGTTGGTGATAACGTCTGTTACCATGCACAGTACTTCGTTGTGTATCCACAGCTGAATGTATGAGTCGGTGTCGTCAAAGAAGATGTAAACTCCGGCAAAGAAGCACATTATTCCGAACGACAGATAGCGGTAATCTATTCCGCCAATTACAAAGCCCGCGATCGGGAACGCTATAAGTCCGAAAAGACAAATTAGTATGCAGCCGAGCAAAAGAGGGGTTTTTGACTGGATAAACATTTCGTAAAGCGTGCTTCCGTTGCCCTTTGCAAGCTCAAAGAAGTTGTCCAGATTTTTTACCGAGAACATCGGGTACGGGTTTTTGAGAGTAAGCTCAACCTTTGTGCCTGTTCGGATAAATTCGGAGTGAACGTAATTAATGCTGTAGCCGGGGGTGTTTTTCAGCGCGGTTTCGTCGTTGGCGCGGAAGTTGGTGGTGTGATAATTGTTTGAGGTTTTCAGGTCGAACCAGATATTCCTCGCGGAAATAATCAGCACGTCCTCGCCTGCAAGGTCTGTTGACAGCGTGCCTTTTACTTTTACCTCGGAAAAGTTTTCCTCAACCATCTTCCCCGGAACGGTGTCCTTCCATTCGCCGCCGTCAACAGAGTATTTTCCGTTGATTGAAACGATTTTTGCGTCAATTCCCTCGGAATACCCCGACGAGAAGAAAATAGAAACGCACATTCCTATGAACATCAGCCCCAACATTCCAAGCAGAATGTAGCTGAAGGTCCTGCTTTTTAGCATTGCTCCCATCCCCAATAAATTGTCGTTTTTTAACCATAATACTATTATAATAATTATTATTTTAAACGTCAATAAAATATTGGTGCGGTAAATTAAAAAAACACTGTTATTTTTTATTTCTTTGTGTTATAATGAAAAAAGACTTTAATCGCTACCACGGAGCTGTGTTTATGTTTGGCAGAATAAAAAAACTTGATTATCGGGTCCTTGAAAATATCAGCAGGATCCACCGCCCAAAACTAAACAGAATAATGGTCACTGCTTCGCGCCTCGGAAACGCGGGAATCGTATGGTGGGCTGTCTGCCTGCCGTTTCTCATCAATCAGCGCTGGAGGTACACGGGACTTACAATCATCTTTTCGCTCGGACTTACGTCGCTTATGGGCGAGGGTATCATCAAGCACGCCGTAAAACGCGTCCGCCCGTGTCACAGCCTTGAAGATGATGAACAGCTTATCAAAAAGCCCAAGTACTACTCCTTCCCGTCGGGACATACCGCGTCGTCGTTTTCGGTCGTTTCGGTTGTGACTTTCAGCCAGTGTCCCTTCTATGTTATAGTTCCCATTTTCCTGGTAGCCTCGATAATCGGATTTTCGCGCGTTTATCTCCGCGTTCACTACCTCACCGACGTTGTGGTCGGCTTTTTCCTCGGGATAGTCTGCGGATTCGCCACGGTGCTTCTAATGAACGCTATTGTTCCGCCGGATCTGTTTTACCACGGTTAATAAATAATTTACGGTCTGAAATCAAATCGGTTTCAGACCGTTTTTGCATAAATTCAACGTATCGGGCAATAATCCTAACATAAATGTTTTGGAGGATTTTGCTTGCAGTACGGAAAGGTTGAAATCTGCGGAATCAATACCTCGCAGCTCAAAGTGCTCAGCGAGGACGAAAAAAAGGAGCTTTTGCTCAAAATAAAAAACGGAACACCCGCCGAGAAAAAATCAGCGCGCGATAAAATGATAAAAGGCAATCTGCGGCTTGTGCTGTCGGTAGTGCAGAGATTTCTTGGCAGGGGGGAGAACCCCGACGATTTGTTTCAGGTGGGCGTGATAGGGCTTATCAAGGCGATCGATAACTTCAACCCAACTCTCGACGTGCGGTTCAGCACCTACGGCGTGCCGATGATCATCGGCGAGATCCGCCGCTACCTGCGCGACAACAACGCCGTCAGAGTTTCGCGCTCGATGAGGGACACCGCGTATCACGCTATGCAGATCAAGGAGCAGCTCACCGCCAAAAACAACCGCGAGCCCACGGTTGAGGAAATCGCGTCAATTATGAAGGTGCCAAAGGAAAACGTTGTGATAGCGCTCGAGGCGATCGTTGAGCCCGTGTCGCTGTACGAGCCTGTTTTTTCGGACGGCAGCGATACTATCTATGTAATGGATCAGATTGGCGACAACCGCGACGACAGCACATGGCTTGAGGAGCTTGCGGTAAAGGAAGCGATCTCAAATTTGTCCGACCGAGAAAAACGAATTCTGACGCTGCGGTTTTTTAAGGGAAAAACCCAGATGGAGGTTGCCTCCGAAATCGGGATATCCCAGGCTCAGGTCAGCCGGATAGAAAAGGGCGCGCTAAACAGTATCAAAAAGAATATTTAATTTCAACTTTACTTTTTTGCTTTTGTGTGTTAAAATTTTAATGTATGAAAATTTTTAATTTCGGAGGAACTGTTTTGAATTCTAAGCTGAAAAACAACGCGACCGATTTTTTGTTTGACGCAATTCTGTCGCTGAAGGATAAAGAGGAGTGCTACCGCTTTTTTGAGGACCTCTGCACAAGCGCAGAGCTTAAGGCTATGTCTCAAAGACTTGTGGTGGCAAAAATGCTGACCGAAAAAAAGGTATATACCGAAATCGTAAAGGAAACAGGCGCGTCTACCGCTACGATCAGCAGGGTAAAGCGCGCTCTGTTTGACAACGATACATACGGCTACACGCTTGTGCTCGACAACATCGCCGAAAAAGAGGAAAAGTGATGTCGGGCTATCAGTCGTTTGCCGAATTCTACGACGGATTAATGGAGGACGCGCGCTACAGCGACCGCTGCGACTACCTGCTTGAGCTGCTCAAAAGACACGGCCACGAAGCCGGAATAACGCTTGATTTGGCGTGCGGCACGGGAAGCCTGACAATTGAGCTTAAAAAGCGCGGCGTTGACGTTTACGGAGTTGACGCCAGCGTGGATATGCTCAGCGAGGCAATGCAAAAGAGCCTTGAACAGGGCTTTAACATTCTGTTTTTAAATCAGAAGATGCAGGAGCTCGACCTCTACGGCACCGTTGACACCTGCGTGTGCACGCTCGACAGCATAAACCACATCACCGATTCAAAAACGCTTGAAAAGGCGTTTGACAGGGTGGGGCTGTTTATGAACAGCGGCGGACTGTTTGTGTTTGACGTAAACACGGTTTACAAGCACCAAGAGGTGCTCGGCAACAACGCGTTTGTAATTGAAAACGACAGGGTGTTCTGCGCGTGGCAGAATACTCTTGCGGAAAATAATATTGTGGAAATTGACCTCGACTTTTTTGAGGAGGACAACGGCGTGTATTACAGGCACAGCGAAAGCTTTGCCGAGCGCGCGTACTCCGACGACGAGCTCAGAGAAATGCTTGAAAAGGCGGGCTTTACCGTTGAGGCGGTATACGGAGATTTCAGCTTTGAGCCTCCCAAGCCCGACGAACAGAGGGTAATTTATGTAGCGAGAATGAAAAACTCGCGGAACAGTGAACAGTAAAGGGAAGATCATATGGATAAAATCATACGCTGCATAACAAGCGACGGAGCGGTCATGGCTTCGGCAATAGACGCGTCGGATATTGTATTTACGGCTAAAAAGCTGCACGATCTCAGCCGTGTTTCAACCGCCGCGCTGGGCAGACTTTTGTGCGCTACTTCAATGATGGGCAATATGCTCAAGCAGAAGGACGCGTTTATTAATCTAAGGGTTTTAGGCGACGGAGAAATGGGCGCGGTTGTCGCGGTCGGCGACAGCAGAGGAAACGTCCGCGGCTACGTTGAGAACCCTCAGGTCAAAACCGAATACTATAATAACGGCAAAATCAATGTTGCAAAGGCTGTGGGCAAAAGCGGAATGCTCAGCGTTATGCGCGACTACGGCACAGGCGACCCGTACATAGGCCAGGTAGAGCTTGTAAGCGGAGAAATCGCAGAGGATATTACAAATTATTTTGCTACGAGCGAGCAGATACCGACGGTATGCGCGCTGGGCGTTCTGGTTGACAAGGAGGACGGCGAGGTTTTGCTTGCGGGCGGTCTGCTTATTCAGCTTTTGCCGGGAGCGTTTGAGGATACGATCGAGAAGCTCGAAAAAAATATAGCCAAGCTTGAACCCGTCACAACAATGCTCGCAAAGGGAATGAGTATTCTTGATATCTGCAAAACCGCGCTCGACGGCTTTGAACTTGAGGTGCTCGACGAAAACCCCGTAAATTATGTGTGCGGCTGTTCGCGCGAAAAGCTCGAACGCTACTTTATGACAATGAGCGACGACGATATCCGCTCAATGGCGGACGAAAAGGGCGAGGCTGAGGCGGTATGCCAGTTCTGCAATAAAAAATATGTGTTCACAAAGGATGATCTTGAGGCAATTATCAAAGAGAAAAATTCCTGATAAACACTGGGCTTCTGAGGCCTGACTTCAAATTTTTGAAAAAATTTCAAAAAAAGTGTTGACATTTCGGGCGCGTTGTGATATTATAATACACGTCGCTGAGAGATACGGCGAAGCGAAAAGCAATAGCGACGAAGCGACATAGGCATCATGTGGGAGCATAGCTCAGCTGGGAGAGCATCTGCCTTACAAGCAGAGGGTCATAGGTTCGAGCCCTATTGTTCCCACCACATGGCCCGGTAGTTCAGTTGGTTAGAACGCTAGCCTGTCACGCTAGAGGTCGACGGTTCGAACCCGTTCCGGGTCGCCAAATTTGCCTCTGTAGCTCAGTCGGTAGAGCAAGGGACTGAAAATCCCTGTGTCGATGGTTCGATTCCGTCCGGAGGCACCAAAAATATGCGGATGTAGCTCATCTGGTAGAGCGCCACCTTGCCAAGGTGGAGGTAGCGGGTTCGAGCCCCGTCATCCGCTCCAT
>OMXW01000065.1 GCA_900315085.1 uncultured Eubacteriales bacterium | reverse complement strand
AAGAAGCTGATATTCCCGAGAACAGATGGGTATATGTTAAGGCTGACCTTACCGCGAATAATTATGTTAAGCTTGTTGATCCCGTAAACGACGTATATCGTTCTCCTTCATTTATCCGTATGTATGTAAAGCCCTCCGAGGCTCAGAAAATGACCTATTACTTTGATGACTGGACCCTCGACTACAGCTCCGCTGTTGACGACCGCGAACCTCCGGTTATTTCCAACGCGACATACTGCACAAACGACACAAACATTGATTTTAACGACCAGACAATCACTACAAACGTTGTTTAATTTGACGCTAACGTTGCCGATTACGAAGCTGCAAACGCCGAGGGACTTGACTACAGCTCCGCAAAGATTTATGTTGACGGTGTTGCTCAGGCAAACGTAAGGGCTTCGGGCAAGACAATGGGCGTTCAGAATGTTGTTCTTTCAAACGGCGTTCACAACATTACATTTGAGATTGCTGATAACCTTGGCAACGCAACAACTCTCACAAAGAAGCTCACCGTTAAGGCGGCTTCCGCAAAATCAGCTGTAAGACTTTCAGGTCACAATGACAAAAACAACGGTATTGAAGCAGGCTCCGTATATTATGTTGACGTAACAGCGGACGCTATTGAGAACATCGATACTGTTGAAACCACAGTTGAGCTTCAGTCAGCTCACGAGTGGGAGCTTGACCACATGATCGTAGCGGACGGCTTTGAGGCTTCATATGAGCTCAACAGCGTTAAGGATAATATCGCAACAGTCACAATCACAAAGACTGGCGAAACATCTCTTACAGGAGAGCAGACACTCGTTTCGCTTCCCGCGCGCGTATGGTCATTCAGTGAAAACACAATGGTAGGCGGCGACTCATCTTCTGCTCCCGTAAAGATGACCGCGACTCAGAGATACAATTCCAAATACGGCGAGCCTTTACTCATGATGGAGGCTAACGTACTCTACGGCGAGGTTAAGTATACCGACGACTCAATGGGTACATTCGGCGGCTCGATCTCCAAGGCAACCGAGGTTACAGGTAACAAAACAAAGGTTTGGCACGAGCACAACGCTGAGCCCGTTGATGACAAGGCGGCAACCTGCACAGAGGACGGCTTCTCAGGCAGAACATACTGCGATGAGTGCGGCTCTGTTGTTGACTGGGGCACAACCGTTAAGGCAACAGGTCATAATTATGAATTCATCGAAGGCATTCTCAAGTGCACAAACTGCGACGAAACCTTTACAGGCACATGGACAGACGGCAAGGAATACATTAACGGTGTAGTTCCTCACGACGGCTGGAATGGCGACTACTACTTTGTAAACGGCAAAAGACTTAAGGGTATCCAGTTTGTTGACGAAGCGTACTATGACTTTGGCGATGACGGAAAGTCACGCGGAAAGTACACAGGTCTCTTTGAAGAGAACGGTGATACATATTACGCTATCGCAGGCAATAAGATGCACGGCTGGCATCAGATCGGCGATGATTGGTATTACTTCCGCAGCTCAACTTACAAGGCTGCTCAGGGCGTTATTAAATTCAACTTCGGCGATATCCCGATTACATTTGAGTTTGACAACGGCCGTATGCTTTCAGGTCAGTGGGTAGAAACATCAACTGGCACACGTTACTACAACGGTCCCGTTGCTTACACAAGAACATGGGCTGAAATCGACGGTAAAAAGTATTACTTCGACGAAAACAGCAATCTTGTTCGCGGCTACTTCATCATCAAGGACAGCCGTTATTCACATGATGACGACTACAGAATGTACAAGTTCAACGACAAAACAGGCGTTCTTGAAGAGGCTATGACCTCAACAGGTCTGCTTGTTACGGACAACGGTACATACTATCTTGACAACGGATATGCTAAGCACGGTCTGTTCAAGGTTGGCAACGACTATTATTACTTCAACTCAACTCATAAGGCTGTTACCGGCAACTATTATGTAGGAGAAGAGTATCTTAACGGTCTTGACTTTAAGCCCGGTTACTATGACTTTGATGAAAACGGCAAGCTTATCGACAAGAACGGCATCTATGACATCGACGGAACACTTTACTATTTAGTACACGGTGAAAAGACATACGCAGGTATTATTGAGCTTGACGGCGCTACCTATTATGTTCATTCCGACGGTAGAGTTGCAACCGGTAAAACTTGGGTTACAAAGACAAATGATAAGGTTGAGCAGGGATACTATCTCTTTGCTGACGACGGCAAGATGATTAACACAGGTATCTTTGAAGAAGACGGTACACTCTATTACTATGAAGGCGGCAAGAAGACATACGCCGGTTTGATTGACTTTGAAGGCGCAACCTACTATGTACATTCAGACGGCAGAGTTGCTACAGGCGAAACCTGGGTTACCAAGACCAACGATAAGATGGCACAGGGTTATTACCTCTTTGCTGCTGACGGTAAGATGATTGACACAGGCGTTTATGAAGTTGACGGAACTCTCTACTACTTCGAGAACGGCAAAAAGACATACGCAGGTATCGTTAAGGTCGGCGATGATTACTATTACGCTCATTCACAGGGTAATGTTGCTACAAGTGAGACTTGGGTAACAAAGACAAACGGTATCGTTGATCAGGGTTACTATTTGTTCGGCGCAGACGGCAAGATGGTTCACACAGGCGTTTACGATGTAGACGGAACTCTCTACTACTTCGAAAACGGCAAAAAGACATACGCCGGTCTCGTTAAGGTTGGCGACGATTATTACTATGTTCACTCACAGGGTAATGTTGCAACCGGTAAAACATGGGTAACAAAGACAAACGGCATTGTAAGCGAAGGTTACTACAACTTTGGCGACGATGGTAAGATGATTTTAGATTAATATTGATCCCCACCTTTTGGTGGGGGTGCCGCACACGGTCATGCCTCCACGCGGCGTGCGGCGGGCAACGAACTAATATTTCGGCTGAATCGACCAAATATTTTCCAAATAATAAAGGTTATGTTAAAATGAAAAAACTGTTTTGCGCACTTTTATGCGCGTTTGTAATAGCTTCTGCCTTTGCGGGCTGCAATAATAACGACGGCAAGGATAATAACAACAGCTCTTCTTCCGCAACCGCTGATTCGGCAGACAGTAAAAAGGGCGGTTATATTGAGATTGCCGCCAAAAACTGCACACTGAAATACCCTGACAAATGGAAGGATAAAATAAAAACATCAACCGAGGATAAAGATGTTTACACTGTCAGATTTTCTTCCGGAGATATAAAGCTTTTTGATATTATGTTTGGCGGAAACAGCGGCACAGTTCTCGGCACTTTAAAGCAGAAAGACGGAAATACGGTTCTTTATATAAAGGACTATGCTCTGGATAAAAAGCATAAAAATGACAGCGAGTTGCTTGAAATGAAAGAGGACATTAATTTTATCATTAATAATCTTTCAAAGGACTACGATTTTGCAAAAGGACAAAAAATTGAAGACAGCAGTAACGAGCTTTATGAAATCAAAACCGATGTTGTAAATCTGTATTATCCTAAGCGCTGGAAGGATAGTGTAACTACAGGTGTCTCCAAAAATGGTGTAAAATTCTCGTATAATAAAACGCCGTTATTTGACGTTCTGTTCGGAGGCCAAAAAGGAGTTTTACTTGGCACATATAAGGATACCGAAATTTTTATTAAAACTTACGAGATAAAAAAGGATAAGCTTAAAGATAACGATTATTCAAAGGCTTTGCTGATGCAGGAGGATATGGATTATCTGCTTAAAAAGCTGACCGGATTAAAAGATTTCAAGCAAAACTAACACAAACGCAGGGCGTATTATTATAAATATGCTCTGCGTTAGTATTTGTGTGCTTTTGTAAAGTAACATAAAACAAATAATTAAAATAATTATTGACTTTATTTTTAAAAACGGTATAATATACTTTGATAAACAGAGATTCCGACAGTTCGTTTGCGCCATCCTGTCGTTAAATAAAACCAGGGCATCCAAAAGCGCATCATGCGCTTTTATTTTCATGTGCAAATAATGAAACAGGATGCGTCTGCTTAATGGCAGACGCTGTTTTTGAAGGTGAAAAGATGTACAGATTAAAATCTACTGCCGATTTTGACAGCGCTCATTTTTTAAAGGGCTATAACGGCAAGTGCTCAAACATCCACGGTCACCGCTGGGTGATTGAAGCTGAAATCAGCGGAGCCGCTCTGCAGCAAGACGGCGAAAAACGCGGAATGCTTATTGATTTCAGCGATTTAAAAAAAGCGGTAAAGCAGTTGGCAGACCGCTATGACCATACATTGATAATAGAACAAAATTCTTTAAAAGAAAATACACTAAACGCCCTGAAAGAGGAAAACTTCAAAATAACCGAGGTTCCTTTCAGACCGACAGCCGAAAACTTCGCAAAATACTTTTTTGACTGCCTAAAGCAAAGCGTGCCTGTAAGCTGTGTTACCGTATATGAAACTCCGCAGAACGCAGCATCGTATAAGGAGGAAAACTAATGCTTTCAGTTGTAGAAAAGTTTATCAGTATCAACGGCGAAGGAGCTCATGCGGGAGAGCTTGCGGCATTTATCCGTTTTAGGGGCTGCAACCTTAACTGCTCCTACTGCGACACAAAATGGGCAAACAGCAGCCGCACATTTGCCGAAGAATATACACCCGAGCAGCTTGCAGACTGGGTAAAAGATAAATCAGTAACAAACGTAACCCTGACAGGAGGTGAGCCTCTTTTGCAGGACGGAATCTTTGAACTTATTGAGATGCTCATAAATCAGGGACATCGAGTTGAAATTGAAACAAACGGCAGTCTTGCGCTTGATGAATTCGCGTCAATGGAACATCGTCCCGTATTCACAATGGACTACAAGCTTGATTCGAGCAACATGGAGCAGTTTATGCAGAAGGATAATTTTTCACTGCTCAAACCGAGCGATACCGTTAAATTCGTTGCCGGAAGCATATCCGACCTTGAAAATGCAGTAAAAGTAATCAACAGGTATTCGCTGCTTGATAAGTGTCATGTGTATTTCAGTCCTGTCTACGGTAAAATCAAGCCGTCCGAAATCGTGGATTTTATGATAAACAATCATCTCAACGGAGTTCGTCTGCAGCTGCAGATGCACAAGTTTATCTGGGAACCGAACAGAAGAGGAGTATAATATGGATACAAAAGCAATTGAACGTCATGTTCTCGGAATACTGGAAGCGATAGGGGAAGATCCCAACCGCGAAGGCTTGCGCGAAACTCCTCAGAGAGTCGCGAAAATGCTTGAGGAAGTGCTTGAGGGCGTTGCGTACAACAATCACGATATTGCCAAAATGTTCGGCAAGACCTTTACTAACGAGTGCGCCTATGATTCCGACAACGCCGTAGTAATGAAAGATATCACCGTGTTCAGCTATTGTGAACACCATATGGCGCTGATGTATGATATGAAGGTTAACGTCGCGTATATTCCGCGCGGAAAAGTTCTCGGACTAAGCAAAATTGCGCGTATCTGCGATATGGCTGCAAAACGTCTGCAGCTCCAGGAGCGACTCGGACAGGATATCGCCGAAATCATTGCGGAAGCCGCCGATACGCCCGACGTGGGAGTATCAATCAGCGGATGTCATAGCTGCATGACCGCAAGAGGAATCAGAAACGCCTCGTCCAAAACCGTGACAACTACATTCAGGGGAGAATTCAGGAACAATCCTGAGCTTAGAGACTTGGTTAAATTTGATGAAATGAAGGCAAATGTATAATGAAAGCACTTGTATTATTCAGCGGCGGAGTTGACAGCACAACCTGCCTTGCAATAGCGATAAATAAATACGGCAAAGAAAACGTGCTTGCTCTGTCGGTAACATACGGACAAAAGCACAGTAAAGAGCTTGAAGCCGCTTCAAAAATTGCGGATTATTATAAAGTAGAGCACAAAGAGCTTAATTTGGCTAAGATATTTGAGGACAGCGACTGCTCGCTATTATCATCATCCGAAAAAGAAATACCGAAGGACAGCTATTCAGAGCAGCTAAAGCATACTAACGGCGCGCCAGTATCAACCTATGTTCCGTTCAGAAACGGACTGTTTCTGTCCGCTGCCGCAAGTATCGCGCTGTCAAACGGCTGTACTGAGATTTATTACGGAGCACACAGCGACGACGCGGCCGGCAACGCGTATCCGGACTGCAGCAAGGAATTCAACGACGCAATAAACAGCGCAATATATATAGGAAGCGGAAACCGGTTAAAGGTAGTTGCTCCGTTTGTAGGCATTACAAAGGCTGACGTAATAAAACAGGGAATAGAGTTGAATGTTCCTTATGAGCTTACATGGAGCTGCTACGAAGGCGGCGACAAGCCCTGCGGCATTTGCGGCACCTGCCGTGACCGTATGGCTGCGTTTGAAGTAAACGGAATAAAAGACCCTGCAATAAAAGGAGAATAATATGAGCGGACGAGAGAAAAATGAAACAGGCAACATCACCCTGCTTGGAAATCAGAACACAAAATACAGCACAGACTATTCTCCCGAGGTCCTCGAGGTTTTCCCGAACAAGCACAGGGACAACGATTACTTTGTAAAGTTCAACTGCCCCGAATTCACCAGTCTGTGCCCGATTACAGGTCAGCCGGATTTTGCGCAGATTTATATTTCATACATTCCCGACGAGCTTATGGTTGAGAGCAAGTCATTAAAGCTATACCTTTTCAGCTTTAGAAATCACGGCGATTTCCATGAGGACTGCGTAAATATTATTATGAAAGACCTTATAAAGCTGATGAACCCGAAATATATTGAAGTATGGGGCAAATTCCTGCCACGCGGCGGAATATCGATTGACCCGTACTGCAACTACGGCAAACCCGGTACAAAGTGGGAAGACCTTGCATGGAACAGACTCGCAAACCACGATATGTATCCCGAAAAAGTTGATAACAGATAAAACAAACCCCAAGGCTTAATAACCTTGGGGTTTAGTTTATACGTCAAGATCTATAACGCAGTAATCGGAAGCATTAACAACAAGCGTGTTGTTGTGCTGCATCTTCTGCGGAATACCGTGACTGTAGTTTCGGTGAATATGACCGTGAACAAACAGCTTTGGCTCATATTCATCAAGTAGTTTATTAAAACATTCAAAACCGCGGTGAGTAACAGTATCAAAATCATTCAAGTGTCTTGCGGGCGCGTGAGTTACCAAAATATCAATTCCTTTTTTGCGGAACAGTTTGAATTTCAGTTTTCTTATTCGGCTTTTCATCTGGTGCTCTGTGTACATATATTTACCGTCGCGGTAGCGAAAGCATCCGCCGAGTCCCATGATGCGAACACCCTTGAACTCAAAAATATCGTCGTCAATGCACACACAGCCCTCAGGCTCTCTTTTAAAATGGTCGTCATGATTACCGTGAATATATAAAAGAGGGCAGTTAGCCATTGTAACAAGAAACTCAAGATAAGCAACCTCTAAGTCGCCGCATCCAATTATTAAATCAAAGTCTTTTAGCTTTCCGGGTGAATAATAATCGTAAAAAAACTTTGATTCAATATCCGATACTGCCAATATCTTCATGATTAATCTCCCGCTGTTTCCTCATTTCCCGCGTCGTCATTATTGTTTTCCTGCGTATCCGCCGCGTTTCCATCCTTATCTTCTTTATCACTATCAGGCTTTTCAAGTCCGGGGCTCTGCGCCTTTTCAACGCCTGCCGTATCAACGGTAGCCTTGCCCATCGGAGAAAGCTCTTCGTATTTGGGAATCGTTCCCACAACACTGTCCACAAGATAATCCATATTAATAATCTGCTCAAGGCTCAGCGACTTTTCGTCCTCGCCTATAAGCTCGCCGTTCTGAGTGTAGAGAGGTGACAAAAACGGCATACAGATATTGTGGATAATGCTTTCCTTTAAGAAATCGGCAAGCCGCTTTGAAGCAATGCACAAGTCCTCTGAATACTCAATATCAACAACTCCCGATGACATACCCCAGTAATAGTTGAGAGCCTTGTTGCTTTTTTCATACTCAGTCTGCATTGTCTTATTGAATACACGTCTCAGGATTTCCTCATAGTAGACATCCCATTTCCAAACCGGGTTAGCCAAAAGCATTTTAGCATCGCCGCTGATATAAGAAAGACCGAAGCTTTCGCGTGTATCCTCGGAAAACCTTGCGGTATCCTGAGTACTGATAAGATGAATATCTCGGTCAAGCAGCGACTGCGCGGCAGCTTGCGCGCCCTTGATTGACGACCATTCAAGATACACCTTGGATCTCGGATTAGTCATCTGAGCGCCGAGCGCAAATGCGTTGATACCGGCAATCTGACCGTAAATAGGATAGTCGCAAACATATCCAAGCTGACCGCTCGCTGTAAGCGAACCCGCAAGAGCGCCGAGAATGAACTTAGCCTCATACATTCTGGTGTAGTAGGTTCGAATGTATCTGTGAGATTTATTAAGCGAGCAGTTCATTATTACAATATTAGGATGCTCAACAGCCGCTCTCAGGCTTGCCTGAGTAAATCTGGGAGAGGTGGTGAAGATCATTGTGTAACCCTCATCAATAGCCTGCTCAATAACTGACAGCGGATCGTCATCCTTCATAGCGTTTGGAAAGGCTTTTGTTTCAATCTTATCGGCAAAAACCTTCTGAACATGAAGTCTGCCTTCCTCGTGACCGTGAACCCAGCCCGAACGCTCTGGAGTACCGTCATAAAGAAACGCAACCTTTAAGACCGCAGGAGTAGCAGGGGAGAGCACTCGCGTAAGCATATTGGGCTTTTTCTCCTCGGGAGGATCAAGGCTGAGCTTGATGGGCTCCTCGTCATCCTGCAGGGCAACTTCTTCCCACATTCTGCTTAGATTCTTCTCGATTTCTTCGGAATCGGTTTTTATGAGCTCTTCATAACCGTAAACTTTTATGTAGCTCAGCATAGCGTCTGCAACGGTTGACTGCAGCTTTGCGCCGCCCTTTGCAAAATAAGCCTTTTTAAAATAATAAAAGACGCCTGAGAATTCATTGCGGTCCTCATCTGTCCATACATCGGACGGACCTTTTCCCAAAAGCTTTAA
>OMXW01000064.1 GCA_900315085.1 uncultured Eubacteriales bacterium | reverse complement strand
AGACTCAGGCTCAAAGAATCTCAAGAGCTTCTACACCACACCGCTCAACTTCACGGCTACAGGCGGAACATACACATTCACCTTCAACAAGACAACAGGAAAACTCACTGTTCAGAAGCTGGCTGAGGTAATCAGCGTTCAGTAATCTGAACTAAAAAGAGGGTCGGCTCATTGAGCCGACCCTTGGTTTATGCAAAAGTCAAATTCAAAAAAGCAGGGGCTGTCGCATTAAGCCCAAAAATACCATGTCATTCCGAGCGGAGTCGAGGAATCCCCATGATAGGAAGCAAATTGTTATTGCATTAGGGGATTTCTCCATGCGCTTCGCTTAGTCGAAATGACATATATATCCGACCCTTGACAGTGTACCACAACCGTAAATTTAAGGCAAATGCAGTTTTGCCTTTATTTTTTTTGCGTAATTTTTGCGCTTGTAGGTTTTAATTGTTTTGTCAAAGCCCTTTTCGGCGTACATTTTCCAAAAAGCGTCGCGGTCGTTCGGCTTTGGAGTTGTGCGCCGTAAATTGGGATTCGGCTTTGTGCAGCGTTCAGCTTCAACCGCCTTGTACTCGCAGCCCTGCTTTACGCTGTCAAACAGCTTTTGTCCCTTTTGGGTGTTTACAAAAAACAAAGATACTCCCTTGTCGTCGTTAAAATCGGGGACTATGCTGTCAACTCCCCAAAAATCCGCGAGGGTGAAATCGGACGGCCGCTCGCAGTTGGCGTATATACACTCGTAGCAGGACGGCCGCAGAATATGGTTGGCGTAAAACAGCATGGCGTAATCCTTTGAGGAATGTTTTTCGCCGTCAGTCCAAACGCTTTCAAAATGAGGCGCCCAGCCAAAGGACTTGTCGCGGAAGTCCGCTTTTGTTACGCTCTTTGCGCCGTTTTTGCGCCGTGTGTAGTCAAGAAAGTCAAGCCAGACCTTGTTTGACGGCACGCCGTGACACACCAAATCAACGGTGAATAAGTTCTCGGCTGAGGTTTTTGTTTTTTCAAGAAAGCTCAGCAGACCGCCTACCTGACAGCCTGTGCCTGAAAATAAAACGGTTTTTCCGCTGTCCAAATCATGCTTTACCTCGGAAAACGTATTATTCGGATGGCTTTGAACATACTTTGAGCCCTTGAACGCGTCGCGCTCGGTTTTTGTATCGGCACGGCGGTGGCTGACTGAAAAATCGTCATCAAACGCCGCTCCGTATACGGCTCCGCCCTGTTCGAGCACAGCGTCCGAAATAAGAATAAACGCCGCACCGCTTCGGCTTGAAAGGCGGATTTTTTCATCTTTGTGCTTAATTGCGTAGGCGTCAAGCACGGTGTTTTTATTGTAGCCGTTCTGAAAACTGCAAACGCTCCTGCATTTTCCGCAGTTCACGCATTTTTGACTGTTGATTTTGGGATAGTAAAAACCTTCCGCGTCCGTTTCCATTGATATTGCGCCCGTGGGACACACAGCCATACACGCGGTACAGCCGCAGCACTGCTGCGCGGAATCAAATAAAATCATAGGGTTCACCTTATTCGATAATTGATTTAAGATAAGACAGCGAATTGAGCTGCAAATTCTTAATACGGCTGTTAACGTCGTCCCAGTCGATCGGGGTTTCGGTTATTCCGGTTTCGGTGATATTGCGATTAATGCCGACAGCCTTCAGCAGCTCCTCCGCGCGGATATTTCTTCCGGCTTTGTGTTTAAATTCAACAAACAGGTTTTTATTGAAGATCACGGAAAACGCTGTTCCGTGGAAGGAGTTTGTAAATACATAATCCGCGTATTTAAAGCAGCCTACAAATTCTTCTACGGTAGGGGCTACAATATGCTTAATATCGGATTTTTTCAGATTGGGTGCGTCCCAAAGCTGATAAATCGGCAGGTTTTTTTCCTTAGCCAGCTTTTCCGCGCTTTGAATAAGCTCATACGGGGGATTTCCGGAGAAAATCAAAACGTAGGGGGTATCGATTTTTCTGACCGCTATTTTGTTCCATTCCTCACTGCCGAGCAGCAGCGACGGGTCAAGATGAGTTACCGCGTCGTTGCCCGTAAGCTCCTTTACCAGCTTTACGCCGCTCTTTTCACGAACCGAATAAGCCTGAAAATCTTTAAGCCTTTCCTTGTATTCGGGAATCTGTTCGTCCGGAAGCGTGCTTACCGCAAAGCTTGCGGCGTAGGAGTATTTCTGCGCGGAATCGGCAAAGGTCAAAAAGTAGGCGGGGTCAAAGCCTACGCAGCGCGGGCTCCATACCTGGTCGCTGCCCGTGATGAACAGGTCGTAGCGGCTCTTTGACTGCGGCAGAGTTTCGGGAGTGTAGGATATGTCGCTCTTGACAAGGAAGTTGTCAAAAAACGGACGGAACGCCTTTGCGCGCTGAGCTCTCCTGCGGCACATAACCACGCTCTTTGCAAACGACTTTGCAAAGCCCTTTTTCTCAACGCGGAAGGGCTTGTAGTCGTGAGTGATTTTGGGGCAGATATAGTCTACAAGCTCACATTCGGCTCCCAGCCGGGTAACTGTTTTTTGCAGTGCGTAAGCCTGTAATACCGCGCCGTAATTGAGCGCGCGGTGAAAAGTCATAATTCCTATTTTTTTCATATGGATACTCCTTGAAACATCTCTGCGGACGGCTGTTTATTTTCGTGAGGCTGCCTTTCCGAGAGGATATGTGATAACGGTGAGCAGTTTTTTGGAAAAAGAATTCGGGATGCTTTTTATTTCACCAAAACGCTTGCCGCATAAAATCCCGTCGCGTGACAGTCCGATAGTCTGTTTAATAAAAAACTTGGGATCAAGCTTAAAGTAATCCCAGCATTCGTTTATAAAATGCTCCCGCATATAAAACGTTTCCTTATATGCCGAGCTGCCCTTGTTTGTGAGCGCGTTTTCGGTGTCGTTAATGTACACTCTCAGAGCGCGGTCAATAAAGCGGGTGTTGTATTCCCTGCCTATGTTGTTCCATAAAATGTTCTCGGGGTAAAAATGCAGTCCCTTAACATCGGGGTAGGGGTGGCTTTTGAGAATCTCAATTTTTGTCATGCCCCAAAGCTCGCCCTCAACCTTGTATTTAAAGCGCAAATCCAAATCGTTTGTGTCAATATATTCACTTGGAAGCGCGCCTCCGTTTGTCCTGCCCTGCTCGCTGCAGGTGCGGCATGAAATCCCCTTTAGCTTAGGCTTTAAATCATCGGGAACCTTTTCCCATTCCTCTTTAAAAACCTCAAGCGCCTCGGGTACGCATGAATCGTCGGAGTCGAGCGTAATAAAAAACATTCCCCCGGCATTTTGAACGGCAAAATTTGTGGCTATATGCTTGCCGCTGTTCTCCTGATAGAAAAAGCGGACGGGAAAATCGGGCTTTGAGGTGATGATTTTGTCAATCACCTCGCGGGTGTTGTCCGACGACCCGTCGTCAACCACGATCCACTCAAAATCTTTGAACGTCTGCTTTGAAAGCGCGTCAAATACGCGCGGCAGGGTTTTTGCACGGTTATAGGCGGGAGTAAATACCGTAAAATAAAATTTATCAGTCATAGTGATCACCCTGCCTTTTTAAACTTTGAAGTAAGCTTGTTTTTGAGCTTAACGATTTCGCTTTTGGACAGAATAAGCGGAACGGAAACAACGTAACCCACCAGTCCCGAAACCGCGCAGACGGCCAAAAAGCTAAACCAGCTTCTTATCTGAATAAACGAATTTGCAAAGCAGAAAACCGCGCATAATACAATAAAGCAAATCCAGCCTCTGATAATAGTTGGGAAAAAGGTTGTCTTTTTGATATTTAAAATATGAGAGGCGTACAGCGGAACAAAGGTCATCGATTTCAGCGAGAGCAGAACCGAGCTTACGCCGGCTATCGCGTACACTCCGAGCGGAGTATATTTTACGAGCACAATAACGCTTCCAACGGTTACAATGCCGATAATCAGGGATACAAGCACGTTTGCTTTAAGCTTGTTGCAGACCGTGAACAGCGGATAAAGAGTTCTTGTGTGACACATTGAGATGTAAGAGATACACGCAAGAACGGTCAGAACCCAAATCAGGAAAATTTCATCGGCAGTTTTAGTGGGCTGCCACAGCTTGTAGAAGCTGATACCGTAGGCGACGAATCCCGCCAGCGGCACCGACATAATAAGGCTGACGATTTTCTGTGAAAACTTTGCTTCCTCAACCAAAGCGTCAATTTTGTCCTTGGCGTACAGAATAGTGAAGCGCGGTGTAAAAATATTTGCGAGCGTGGTAATAAGCTGGCTGATACAGTGGGGCACGGTGACAGAAATAGAGAGAAGTCCCATTGGTCCCGGGCCGAGGGTGAGGTTGCAAATCAGCAAATCGAGTCCCGTATTCAGCGCGTTGCTCAAAAAGGCGACCGAGTTCCAAACGCCCGACGAAAGAATATCCTTTACAAACGAAAAGTCAAACAGCCTGACGCTCATTTTGACCTCAGGCAAAATTTTACGCTTAACGGTCATGTTGGCGGCAAGCAGGAAAATGCCGCTTGCAAGCGACGCCACCGCCAAAAAGTAAAGCTTGGCGGGGAAAAGTGAAAACAGCAAAAAGATGATAAACACCTTGATTGCGTTAGAAATGATATCGCGTATCGAATTGAGATACAAACGGTTCTTTACAAATGCCGCAGTGGTAAAAATAGCGGTAATAATGCTGATAATAAAGGTTAGGAAGGTAATTGCGAAGGTGAGCTTAACGGCGTTTTCCAGACCCTTTGGGATTTGGAGCATAAGCTCAAGGTTGAGCACAATTACAGCCGAAGCCAAAAGCATTACCGCCGCAATAATCATATCGGCAATCAATACAGAGCTGAAATACTTTGACGCTTTTTCAACGTTGCCCTTGTTATATTCAATTGAAATAAACCTGCCCGACATTGAGTTTAGCGCAACCGTAACGATTGTGGCGTACTGGACAAAGTTGTTTGCCAGCCCTATAAAGCCGTATGTATTGCTTCCCAGCTCGCGCACCAAAATCGGGGTGAGAATAAAGTTAATGCCTGTGTTGATGATAAATGAAACAACAGCCGCAAGCATATTGACAGTCATTTGCCTGCTGTTTGACATTTCTTTCATGCCTGTAAATCAATCCTTTACTAAAGCTTCGGGAAGGCTTTGAACAGCGCTTCCTTTTTTTGCTCAACCGCTTCGGCGCTGACAGAATAGGTGTCCCTGATCATTTTAATCGGAGGAACGTCGCCTTTTGCGCAGTCAAACGGTGAGTGTTCAAGCCCGAACGCAGAATAATAGTCGCGGTACTTATACCCGTCGCCGAACATTTTGTTGTCGAGCGTGATGTGAAGATTCGGAACATGAAAGCTGTCGGCGATAATCAGACCGTGCAGGCTGCTTGAAATAATCAGCTCACATTCGCCTATTTTGCGCACAACGTCCTTTGGATTGTCGCGCAAATCAATAAGCGCGGAGTTTTCATAGGACGCAAGCAGTTTTTTAACGGTTGGGTGGTCCTGCTCCTTGAAATGCGGAATAATTCCAACGGCGTATTTCTTTTTGGGAAAGCCGCCTATCCATCTCTGAGCCAGCAGACCGCCGTCGCCCAGCGGCACGTCGTATTTATTTCCGGTGTACTTTTCCATGCGCTGACGGGTAAGCTCGCCCCGGAGCGCGTGAACGTGAATATTTTTATAAATCAAGTCGGAGGTTCCGCGCAGATTTTCCCTGATAAAGCCCGTGCACCAAATATGAACGTTGTTGTTTAGGGCGGTTATCATTTTTTGCTTCATTCTTGTTTTAAAATCAGACGATTTAAAAATCTGGTCGAGCGCGGAGCCGATAGCAATCAGGTTGCAGTTTTTCAGCTCTGCCTGCTTAACGCTTATTGAAAAGATATCCTCAAGCATATCCTTGTTTATCAGGTCGCCCATATTTGGGATATCGGGGTACGCTACCTTATATATTGACATATTTACCTCCGTAAATGGAAGACAGTTTTTTTGCGGAGTGAACCGACTCGCTGCGGCGCATAATATAAATCAGCGAATATGTTATAAGCATCCAGATGGAAGTTGACGTCCACGCGTCGGTGGAAAACAGAAGCTTTGGAAGCGTGGTACAAATCAGAATACAGCACAAAGCGAATTCCTTTTTGGTTGGGATCCGTCTGAAAATAGTCTTGGCGGTAATTGAAATGCTGAGATACGAGGGCAGCGCGCCGAAAATAATTCCGCCCTCAAACAAATACTGATAAATATACTGGTGCGGATACGGCCATGTGCGCTGAGCCTCTCTTGAGGCGACCGCCTGGAAGGTTTTGATACCGTAGCCGAATAGCGGCTGTCTGCCAAAGCAGTCCAAAGTAAAGCTGTTTATTACGCCTCTGCCGTCGCTGATATCGCCTTCCTGGATATAGATCAGCATTTTTGAAATAAAGCTCGGTACGCTGTGGAACAGCTTGTAGGAAACAGACTCCATGAAATGCAGGATCGGAACGAAAAACAGTACCGACAGCAGACCTGTTACAACAAGCAGCGTAATTGCAAGCACACTCTTGTTTGTAAGCCCGCGCCGCTGTTCGCCGTCGTAGCTGTTGATAATGAGTATGCTCAAACAGAACAGCAGGCAAACAATAGCGCCGCGGTTTGCGTACATCAGAGCTTTAACAAGAATATAAACGGCGTACACATACGCAAGCTTTACCGCGATATTTGACTGTTTGCGGTAAAGCGAGAAGTGTATCATAGCCGCAATAACAATTATCAAAAGCGTGTAGATATTCTGCAGGTTAGCCTGATTGATGTTCTCGTACAGCAGTACAAAGAAGGAGTTTGAAACAGGTACGGACATAAAGCCGATATACAGAACATACCGAAGCACATATTCGCCGTCAGCCTTTTGGCTTATTGCGTAAACGGGAACCAATACATATAAAACAAACTGTGCGGGCTCAAGCGTGGAGTCGTCGTAGTGAAAAAACAGGGTGTAAAGGTACCACAGCAGGGTAAACGCCGTAACCATCATTGTGGGAAGCAGAACCCTGAATTTATGTGTGTAAAATACCTTTGCCGACGCTATTGCAAGAGCCGCGCCAAGTACAACAATGTTGTTTGAAAAGTTTTTGAAAAACGGCAGGCGCACCAAAACCTCGGTGATCAGGTTTGCCGTAATCATCAGCGCAATGAGCATGCTGTTTAGCTTTAAAACAACATCGTCCCGCTCGGCGTCACTGCGCGTTATGCCTGTGTTATTTTTTCCGTGTAACATATACCACTCCGTCTTTGGCGAAAATGCAAATTGTTTTAAGCGGGTTTGTGGTTTTAAAAGCCCACTTCAACGCTTCGCCCAATCGTTTTTCTTTTATATAGCACTTGCCGATTTCGGTATAGTGAATGTTATATAAGCGTTTTTGCCTCTTTTTTGAGAAGGTCTCAATAATACCGCGCATTTTTTCAAGGTAGTGCATGCGGTATTCCTCATATTTTTTGCCCTTTGGCATATTGCGGTCAAGCTTGAATTTTTCAACGCAGATATCCTGCACGCAGGCAACCTTGTAGTTATACGCTATTCTGGCAAAGAACTCAAGGTCCTGATGTCTGAAAAACGACTCGTCCCAGCGCTTTACCTTGTCAAGCACCGGGCGTCTTATCATAACCGTGCTTGAGCACGCTATTGTTTCGTTGCATAAAAATTTATATAAAAAGTCCTCGGTGCTGTCGGCAAGGATTTCGCGCGACGCGCTGTCGGATATCCTCTCGACAAACGAACCGTAAACCAAGCCGTACTCGTCGCTCAGACCGTTGAACAGCTCAACCTGTACGGCGGTTTTTTGGGGCAAAAAAACGTCGTCGTCGTCCAAAAAGGCAATCAAACTTCCCTTTGACGCGGCAATGCCCGTGTTGCGCGCCGCCGAACCGTTTTTGTTTACGGGGTGCGCAATATATTTTACCCTGCTGTCGTCCTTATACCTCAGCATCGCCTGCTCGGTGAGCTTTTGGGCGTCGCTTCCTTTGCCGTTGTCGTCTACTACAATGACTTCTATATCCGTGTAGGTCTGGCTTAGAACGCTGTCTACCGCTCGGCAGATTTTGTCCGCTCCGCGGTAGGTTGGGATAATTACTGATACAAGCTGCATAAAATCACCCTATTTGTTTTGCTGAGCGCGTCTTGCCTTGAGCGTTTGCTCAATATAAAACTCCTGTAAAAACGCGGCTGTGGTGCGGATGTCAAAGCCCGCGTCGGTTACGATTCCTGAGCAGTCCCTGCGGTCAAAGCCCTCAAGCTTTTTGAGCGCGGCGTCAGCCCACTGCTCGGCTCCGAGGTCAAGCGAAAGCGGGTCAACATTAGGCGTTACAACGGTTTCACCGGCAATAACGTCGCTCATCAGCACGGGAAGTCCGGAGGTCTGAGCCTCAATTACCGTCAGAGGAAGTCCCTCCCAGAGCGACGGGAAAATAAACATATCCATAGCCTGATAAATACGGTTTACGTCGCGTCTCATGCCCAAAAACTGTACGCAGTCCGTAAGTCCGAGCTTTTCAACCTTTTTTTTCATGTTGTCCATAATAGGACCCTGCTGCTCGCCCGCCATAACCAAAACCGTGTTTGGATTTTTGCGGTGTATCTGTTCAAAAATATCAATCAAAAAGGTGTGGTTCTTGGGAACGTCAAACCGTCCCACATGACCGATCGCCGTTTTGTTTCCGAGTCCCAGCTCGCGGCGAACCTCCTCGCGGACGGTTTGGTCAAAGCGGAAGCGCTCGGTTTCAATGCCGTTTTTAATCAGCTTTACCTTGCCGCTTTCAACCGCATTTTTGCCGTATGCCCATTCTCCAGCGGGGGAGGAGCACATAAACATATCTGTGCAGTGGCGTTTTATAAACATTCTTTCGTATAAAAAGAAAAAGTATTTTAAGTTAAGCACGGTCTTTGCGTTGTGGCGGTGGGCTATTCTTACGGGCACGCCCAGCTTGTGAGCGTATTTCAGCGGCCACAGATTCAGCTCTGTGTGGCAGTGAATGACCTTGTATTCGGGATGAGATGTAATAACGTCCTCAATGCCCTTGCGGAACGCGTGCATCTTAAACGGGTTGAACTTTGGAGTGCGGTATATTTTTCCGCCCAAATTAAGGATTTCTTCCTCGTAGCAGCCCTCTTCCTCGCGGTGTACCATGAAGTCAAACTGCAGAGCCTCGCGGTCGATGTGACGGTACACGTTCATCAAAAACGCTTCAATTCCGCCCGCTCCCATTATTACGTCTTCCTGTAATACTCTTATCGGTTCCATGTTATTCTCCTTCTTTTTCAATGGGGCGCATTGAAGTTTTCGCGTCGGCGGTTACAACGGTTTTCGGCGGAACATCCTTGTAAATCAGGCAGCCCGCGCCTATTACGCTGTGGTCGCCTATCGTTACGCCCTGAAGAATTGTTACGTTGCTGCAAATCCAGCAGTCGTCGCCAATGGTGATAGGCTTTGTGGTAAAGCCCTGCTCGGCAATCGGCCTTGAAAGATCGCGGAAGCGGTGGTTGTGGTCGTAAAGCTTAACGTTTTCACCAATCAGACAGCGTTTTCCTATTGTAATTTTTTCAAGACAGTTTATTGATACATTGTTGTTGAAGAATGAACCGTCGCCTATTGAAACCTTAGCGCCTTTTGCAATGTACAGATAGAACTTGCGGCGGAAGCAAAAGCGTTTTCCAAAATGGATCTGAAATAACAGTTTTTTAATGGCTGATTTGAGATGAAACATGATTGTAAAAAAGAGAACTCCCATTGATTACCTGCCCTTTGTTTTATTTTTCAGCGGAACGATAACATCGTGAACCGTTCCGATTGACGCCGCAACAAACCCCTGCGGCAGAGTGTTGAAGATTTTACCGCCAAGCCTTTTAATGCCGCCGCGCTCGTCCTTCCAAAGCGGCTCGTCAGCCCAGGGCGACTGCGCGCGGTATTCAAGATACTGACTTACCAGCGGATGACGGTTGCCCTCTATCCACGGACGGGTGCCGTCCATAAAACATGTTGTAAAGTGTACGATACAGGGGTTTCTTTTTGCAAGCGCTACCTCCTTGTCGGTGTAGAAGTGCGACACGCGCTTTGCTTTAAGAACGTTTTTATATTTCAGGTAATAAACCAGCGCAAACAGGTTGTAGCGCAAATCCACAACCAGCTTTTCATCGTTGGCAGTGCAGGCGTTGAGCACGGGCTGGTCCATAAACGAAAGGCGGCTGTGAGAGGCAATAAACTTTTTGAAGCTTTCCTCAAGGCCGCGTTCGCGGATGTACTTGAGGTTAAGCATAACGTTGCCCGCGTTGATGTAGATGTCGTCCTTTGCCATTCCGATTTCGGTCTTGTAGCTGTCGCCTATACACTCCAGCGCGCCCGCTACCGCCTTGCCCTCGATGTCGGTTTCCCATAGCGGTCTGAGCGATGACATTACCATTGTGTCGCAGTCAACGTGAATAACCTTTTCAACGCTTTCGGGAAGCAGACTTCCGTAAAACAGTCTTGCAAAGGTGCTGATGTTCCAGCGGCCTACGTCAATGCTTGTTCCGGCAAGCTTTTCAATGTCGGCAATCGGAATAAAGGTTACGCCGCGGTCAAAGCTGCGGCACATAGATACAACCTTATCCTTGTTTTTGTCGCTTATGTTGTTGTCTATAATAAAGATGTTGAGCTCGGGTGAGTCGGTGTTGTTTTTCAGCAAAGAGAAAAGCGACACGCCCATTACCTGAGCGTAGCTGTCCGAGCTTGAATAAACTATGTTCATATGTTCAGATACTTTTCCTTATATTCGTTGAAGCTTTGCAGATTTTTGTCCTTGTCGGCGATGATTAGCTTTTCGATTCCGCCTATCTCGTTGAAAGGCCACTCAACGCCTAAGTCTGGGTCGTTGTACATAATGCCGTCGTCAAACTCGCCGTAGAACTTCTCGCCGCACTTGTAGCTTACAATGCTGTCCTCAAGCACAAGGTAGCCGTGGGCAAAGTGCTCGGGAACGAGCAGCTCGTGACGGTTCTCCTCGCTGAGGTAAAAGCCCTGCCATTTCTTGAAGGTGGGGGAGTCGGGGCGGAGGTCAACAATAACGTCAAACACCCTGCCCTTTACGCAGCGCACAAGCTTTGCCTGCTCGTGAACGCGCTGAAAATGCAGGGCACGAATTACGCCCTTGTGCGAAACGGTGTAGAACACCTCGGCAAGGTCGTGCTTTATGCCCTGTGCTTCAAAAATCTCTTTGGAATAGTCCTTGATAAACGCGCCGCGCATGTCGGTGGCGCAGAAAGGCTTAATCAAATAAGCCCCGTCAAAATCCGTACCGCAAAATTCAAACGGAGATACCATAATATAACCCTCCTAATAAATAGATATAACAATCACCTTTACGAACCCTCAGCCGCAGTTCACCTTAACAATTGGCTCCCCTGCGCAAGGGGAGCTGGCGCCGCAGGCGACTGAATGGTTGCCTGATTTCAGTCTGTATTCTTTATCCAGTCCATTGTCAGCCTTGAACCCTCGGCAAAGCTGATTGAAGGAGCAAAACCGCAGTCCTCTTTAATAGCTGTGGTGTCAAACGCTTCAAGCGGCATATTTACGCCCGTAAACGGAATATCGCCGAAAACGGGAGTCGCCTCGGGAGCAAGCGCCTGCTGCATTTCAAGGATGAACTCCTTGAGCGGACGCGCGTTTCCGCTTCCGATCGTGTACTCTCGGTTTGGCTTTCCGTGTTCGCCAATGGCGTAAAAAGCCCTTGCAACGTCGTCGATGTATATAAAATCGTAGTTCTGGGTAGCCGCAGTAAACTGCAGCGGCTCGCCCGCGATTATTTTTCTGATTGTTGAGTTCACAAAGCGAGGCGAAAATTCACCCGCGCCGTAAGCGTTTGTGATCACCGCCCAGCATAAATCTATATCAAGGCTGTTGGCGATAGGCTTGCAGATAGCTCTTGCGGCAAGCTTGCCCGCGCCGTAAATATAGGGAAGTCCGGGCGCGCTGTCCTGAGTGTAAACGGCGGTGTAGGTTTCCTTTTCCATGATAGAGCCGGCGTTTACAAATTTTTTGCAGCCCATTTTGTCGGCTGTTCTGAGCGCCTGAGCAGTCCAAAGCGCGTTTTTGAGCTGGATTTCCTCGTCGCAGCGAAGATTTCCAGCCGAGCCTACCCATGCAAAGTGGTAGAAAACGTCAAAGTCCCTGTCTGTGATTTTCCCGGGCAGAGAGGTGATATCGTCCAAGTCGCAGTAAACCACGCTCAGATTTTCAAGCCCTTTGATGTTGTCGGTATTCTCGTTTTCGTCCTTGATAACGGCGGTAACGCTCACGCCGTTTTTGCACAGCTCCCTGCAAACGTTTGAGCCTACAAAGCCGTTTGCGCCTGTCACAATCGCTTTTTTCATTGTTTATCCCTCAAAAAATTCTTTTATCTGTCGTTCCATTACCTTGCCTACGTTTCCTCCGTCAAGCCAGATAAGCGTCCAGAGCACGGTTTTTGCAACCGCGTCGGTAACGTGCCAGCGCGGCTTCCAGCCGAGCGTTGACTTGAGCTTTGAACAGTCAAGCTTCAAGAAGTTAGCCTCGTGAGGAGCGTTGTGCTCGGTTCTGTCAACGCGCTTAACTCTGCCGCCCGTGAGGTGTACAAACAAATCTACAAGTCTGCCTGTGTCAACGCAGTCAACGTCGTCGGGGCCTACGTTGTAGCAGTCCGCAACGGAAGCGTCCTCGTACTGAGCCATGGCAATCAGCAAATACGCGTAAAGCGGCTCGATAACGTGCTGATAGGGGCGCGTTGAGTGAGGATTGCGCACGGTGATGTTTTTGCCTGCCTGCAGCGCTCTTACGCAGTCGGGGATGATTCTGTTAGCCGAAAAATCACCTCCGCCGATCACGTTGCCTGCTCTTGCCGTTGAAATTGCGACATCTGAGTCGGCAAAGAACGAACGCTTGTAGGTTGCGGTCACAAGCTCGCTGCAGCTCTTTGAGTTTGAATAGGGGTCAAATCCGTCAAGGGGCTCGTTTTCGCGGTAGCCCCACTGCCATTCCTTGTTTTCATATACCTTGTCGGTAGTAACGTTTACAACCGATTTTACACATTTGCTCTGTCTGATACATTCCAGAATATTTACCGTGCCCATAACGTTGGTTTCGTAGGTGTAGGCAGGATTTTCGTAGCTATCGCGCACAAGCGGCTGAGCCGCAAGGTGGAATACTATTTCGGGCTGAGCTTTGTCAAACGCCTTTTTCAGCGACTCATAATCGCGTATGTCGCCTATTACCGAGGTGATATTGCTTTCAATATCCGCAAGCTTAAAAAGATTCGGCTCGGTTGAGGGCTCAAGCGCGTAGCCTGTTACCTCGGCGCCCATCTCGCTCAGAATTTTACACAGCCAGCTTCCCTTGAAGCCCGTGTGACCTGTAATAAATACTCTTTTGTCTTTGTAGAACTTCTGCATCAGTCTTCCCATACCTTCCACGGAGCTTTTCCGCTTTCCCATAATTTTTCAAGCCTTGTTTTGTCGCGCAGGGTGTCCATGCATTGCCAGAAGCCGTCGTGACGGAAGCACATCAGCTCGCCGTCGGAGGCAAGCTTTTCAAGCGGCTCGCGCTCAAACATAGTTTTGTCGCCTGCAATGTAATCGAGCACCTTTTTGTCAAGCACCATAAAACCTGCGTTGATGTAGCCGGCGTCGGCGGCGCTTTTTTCGCGGAAGGCGTTTACCTTTCCGCTCTGCTCAAGGTCGATAGTTCCAAAGCGGCTTTCGGGCTTGATTGCCGACATGGTGGCAAGTCTGCCGTGGCATTTGTGGAACATCAGCAAATCGTCAATGTTGATGTCAGACACGCCGTCGCCGTAGGTCATGAAAAACGGACCGTCGTCAAGATATGGCGCGATTCGCTTTATTCTGCCGCCCGTCATGGTTTTAAGTCCCGTGTCAATTACGGTCACTCTCCATTTTTCGGCGCGCTTGTTGTGGACGATTATTTTATCGTCCTGAGTAAAGTCAAACGTAATGTCGGAGGTGTGCAGAAAATAGTCCGCAAACCATTCCTTTACGGTGTGCTGCTTGTAGCCTGCGCAAATGATGAAGTCGTTGACTCCGTAAGCCGAGTACAGCTTCATTATGTGCCACAGAATAGGCATGCCGCCTATTTCGATCATGGGCTTTGGCTTGAACTGCGATTCCTCGGAAATCCGCGTTCCAAAGCCGCCCGCAAGAATAACAGCTTTCATAATCTCATCTATCCTTTTTTGCGGTTCTTTATTTATACCGAACCCTTGCCCTTTACAACGGTAGAGACGGTTTTGAACAATATTTTGATATCCAGCCAAACCGAACGGTAAATAACGTAGTAAACCTCCATGGCGCGTCTGCGGCGGTAGCTTGTGTCGTCACCTCTGCCGTAGGCAGCCCAGTAGCCCGTAAGTCCCGGACGAACGCTGAGCATAAGCGCGCGGCTTGAACCGAAGATGAGAGTTTCCTCCTCGGTTACGGGACGCGGTCCCACAATTGACATATCGCCCTTGAGGATGTTCCAAAGCTGGGGAAGCTCGTCAAGACTTGTCTTTCTGAGGAACTTTCCTACCTTGGTGATACGCGGGTCGTCCTCAAGCTTGAAGTTCTTTTTGAATTCCTCCATCTGCTCGGGGGTGAACTGGTCAATCAGCTCCTCCGCGTTTGTTACCATGCTCCTGAATTTATAGAGCTTGAACTCGCGTCCGTTTCTGCCTATTCGCTTGTGACCGAAAAACGCCGGTTCCTTGTCGCCTGCCTTGATGCAGACCGCGATTATCAGAAAGAAAGGGGAAAGCAAAATCAGAGCTAACAGCGAGATTACTATGTCGAAGGTTCTTTTTATAAATTTGTAGAAAGGTTTTGCCGGGAGTGTTTTGCTGAAATCAGTTTGCAGAGGTCGCGCTGAATTCGTATAATCTCTCCTGCCTGATAATTTTGAAGTATTAATATCCGTAGCCGTATCCGTAGCCGTAACCGTAGCCGCGCTTGCCGCCTCTGGTGTTTTCGGCCTTTACGCGGTTAACTATTACGCCGATCGCCTTTCCGCCTGAGCGGTTGATTATATCGATCGTCTTGTTGAGATGAGGATAGGTTGTGGAGTTGTTGCGCACTACAAGCACAACTCCGTCGCTGTGCTTTATTATGGGCACGGCGTCAATTACGACCGCAACGGGAGGCGCGTCAAAAATAATATAGTCGTATTCCTTTTCAAGCTGCCTGATAACGTCGCTCATTGAGTCGCTCGCAAGCAGCTCGGAGGGGTTGGGAGGGATTGCGCCGTAGCAGATCGCGGAAAGATTTGCAAGGTGGGTGGGTTTGATTATGTCTTCAAGCTCACATTCGCCGTTAAGGCAGTTTGTGATTCCCGGCGACGGAGCAAGTCCGAGCGCAAGGTGAACGTGGGGACGGCGAAGGTCGGTTTCAACAAGTATTACCTTTGTGTCAACCTGCTGAGCCAGCGCCGACGCTATATTTACCGACGAAAGAGTTTTGCCCTCGCCCTTTGCGGAGCTTGTAAAAACAACCTTTTTACAGCCCTTTTTAATAATTGAATAGTCAATGTTTGTTCTTGCGGTCTTGTAAGACTCTCTAATAAGGAAGTTCAGCGCGTCCACGTTGACTGCCTGATTGCCTGATTTTTTATTCTTTTTCTTAAACATATCTTACGCCTCCGCTTGTTTTTTATTTGTGTTCTGAGAACCAGACGACTTGCCGTCGTTTTTGGTGTCCTTGTTGAATTCCGGAACAGCCGCGAGTACGGGCAGACCGCAGAGCACGGTCATTTCGTAGTCGTACTTGATCTTTACGTCAAAGTAATCCCTTGCAAACGCAAAAATCAGGCTCAATACAAGTCCGGCGATAAACGCGATAACAGCGTTTCGGGTGGGGTTAGGCGAGGTCGGAGCCTTTGGAAGCTGAGCCTCGTCAACGATTTTCAGGCTCGCGTTGCTCTCAAACTGCTCCTTAATAGTCTGGGGCGCAACCTTGGCAACAGAGTCCGCAATTGTTTTTGCGTCAATGGGGTCGTTGCAGGATACAGACGCCTTGAATACCTCTGTGTCGGCAACCTCCGAAAACGTTACGTGGCTCTTTAAGTATGACGCGCTGTATTTGTCGGGGAGCTCCTCGGCAACCTTGGAGTAAAAGTGGTTGGTGTTTAAAACCTCAATGTATGTCGCAACCATTTTCTGCGCGTAGTTGTGCGAGTATAGTTCCTCATAGCTTGTTTTGGCGTTTATCTTTGCGTTAACATACAGCTTTACCGTTGAGGTGTATGTTGGACTTACCAAAAGCGCGGTTGCAAAGTAAGCTCCCGCCCCGGCGAGTATTGCCACAATAAGCATAAATATTACATTTTTCTTAATGATATTAAGTATATCCTTGAATGAAAATTCCATGCGGATAAATCACTCCTTAAAGTAATAGAATTGCGCACTAAGGCATTTTATATATCTAATCTATATAGTTATACTACAACACGGCTTGTTTTTCAATTGATAAAACTAATTACCATAATTTTTGTAGAAAACTGTAAAAAGAAGTTCGAGTGCAAGAAAAAATCATAAATAGTGCTGAATAAAATTATGCGGACAGCCAAAATTGCTGTCCGCAAGGGATTTTACTTATGATTTTTTTAGTCTATAGAAAGTTGCGCAGTTTTCGTCAGTTTTATCCAAAAGCTCCTGAACTGATGAAATTGAGCGTAACTGAGCAATTTTTTCCGCGGCGTAGGTTATCAGCGAGCTGTCGTTTCGCTTTCCTCTGAAGGGTACGGGAGCCATGTAGGGAGCGTCGGTTTCAAGCAAAAGGCGGTCAAGCGGAATTTCAGCCGCAACCTCAATGCTGTGGCGCGCGTTCTTGAAGGTGACAACTCCGCCAAGGCTGATGTAGCAGCCAAGCTTCACCGCCTCGCGCATAAGCTCAACGCTGCCGGAAAAGCAGTGTACAAGCGCGCGCGGCCTGTACTTTCTGAGCAGCTCAAAGGTGTCGCCGTGAGCCTCCCTGTCATGGACTACAATCGGCATATCAAGCTCGAGCGATAGCTTCAGCTGTTCCTCAAATATGCGCTTCTGCAGCGGCTTTGGCGTGTCCCAGTGATAGTCAAGTCCCGTTTCGCCGATAGCTACAACCTTTTCGTGCTTTGTAAGCGCGGCAATTTGGTCAAGATAGTCGTCGGGCACGTCGTCAAGGTTTTCGGGGTGAAAGCCGACAGCCGCGTACATGTACGGGTATTTCTCCGCGAGCGCAATTACGGTCTGAGCTGATTTAAGGTCAACCGCGTTGTTAACAACTCCGCACACTCCCTTTTCGGGGAGTGATTTGAGTAGCTCGTCGCGGTCACTGTCGAACCACGCGTCGTCGTAGTGCGCGTGCGCGTCAAAAATATTGCGGTATCCCATTACGAGATCTTCCAGCCTGCGGGCATGCTTTCGTCAACGGTTACAAGCTGCAGCTCGTCGCCCTTGCACGCCGACAGAATCATTCCGCAGCTCTCAACTCCGCAAAGCTTTACGGGCTTGAGGTTTGCTACAAACAGTATCTTTTTGCCGACAAGCTCCTCGGGCTGATAGAACTGAGCTATTCCGCTTACGATCGTGCGCTCGGCAGTTCCGTCAAAAATTGAGAATTTAAGGAGCTTCTTGCTCTTTTTAACCTTTTCGCACGCCTTTACCTCGCCTACGCGGATGTCGCATTTTGCAAAGTCGTCAATTGAAATCTGCGGGATTTCCTCGGCTTCCTCAATCTCCTCAATTGTCTTTTCACTCTCGGCGTTTGCCTTCTGCATAGCCTCAACCTCCTCAAAGAACTTCTTTGAGTCAATGCGCACAAACAGCGGCTCCGCTTTTCCGAGCACCGTGCCGGCCTTTGTAGCGCCGAATTCCGAAAGACTTGCGTAGTCGGCGGTGTCGCAGCTGAGCTGAGTCAATATCGCCTTGTTTGTGTCGGGCATGAACGGCTGGATCAGCACCTTGTAGAGCACTGTGCCCAGACGCGCTTTGTTTGCCTCGTCCTTTGCAAGCGCCCACGGCGCGGTTTCGTCGATATATTTGTTGCAGCGCTTTGCAAGGTTTATTACAGCCTCAAGCGCGTCGCTGATGTGGAACGCGTTAATGCAGTCGTCTACCTTTTTGACTGCGTCGTAACAGCATGAAATGAGCTCGTCGTCAAGCTCCTCCTTGGCGCTCGGCTCCTGAACAACTCCGCCGAAGTACTTGTTGTTCATCGCGATAGTGCGGTTAACAAGGTTGCCTAAGGTGTTCGCAAGGTCTGAGTTGAAGCGCTCGATTATCGTTTCGTAGGTGATTGAACCGTCATTCGCAAACGGCATCTCGCTGAGCAGATAGTAGCGCACCGCGTCAACGCCTATCATCCTGCACAGCTCGTCGGCGTAAATTACGTTGCCGCGGCTCTTGCTCATCTTGTCCTCTCCGAACAGCAGCCACGGGTGACCGTATACCTGCTTCGGGAGCGGCTCGCCCAAAGCCATGAGCATAATAGGCCAGTAAATTGTGTGGAAGCGTACGATGTCCTTGCCGATGATGTGAGCGTCGGCAGGCCAGAATTTTTTGTACTGCTCGCTGCTGTTTTCGGTGTCGTAGCCGAGCGAGGTGATATAGTTTGAAAGAGCGTCGATCCAAACGTATACAACGTGGTTGGGGTCAAAGTCAACAGGGATTCCCCACTTGAAGCTCGTGCGCGATACGCAGAGGTCCTGAAGTCCGGGCTTGATGAAGTTGTTGAGCATTTCCTTTTTGCGGCTCTCGGGATAGATAAAGTCGGGGTGGCTCTCAATGTATTCCTCAAGCTGTTTCTGATATTTTGAAAGGCGCAGGAAGTATGCCTCCTCCTTTGCGGGCTTTACTTCGCGGCCGCAGTCAGGGCATTTTCCGTCAACAAGCTGACTCTCT
>OMXW01000055.1 GCA_900315085.1 uncultured Eubacteriales bacterium | reverse complement strand
CCGAACCTGCGTCGGCACCCATGCCCGAATCGGTACCCGAGTCCGAACCGGTCGTGCCGGATCCAACGCCGACTCCTTCCCAAAAACTCACGATATTGCCTCCTTACTCGCGATATCTATACTGAGCTTTTTAGCGCACTTTTTAGCGCACTTTTCGATGTGCTCAATGACCTTCTTATCCAGTCCTTTTTCCCATGTGAGGTATTCATCTTTTAGTCCGATTCTCTCGATTTCGTTTAACGAAGCGTGAAAGTTGTCTATGTCTATTTTGGTCAACATATTGCGCTCCCGAACGTTTTGGAGCGCCATGTGCTTCATATGTTGCAGACGATGATTGTAGGTTCGTACAAATAGATTCATTTTCCATCTGTCCATGTCCAAATCTCCTTTATGTTTATTACTTGATAATATTATAATCCTAAAAAAATAGGATTTCAAGTATATAATCATATATTTTTAGGATTTTCAAGTATTGCACAAATTCGAATCCTATTTTTTGGTGATTTTCAACAGGTGATATTATGACTTTCTATGAACGACTCAATATTTTAATGGAGCAAACAGGAACTTCTAAGAAACAACTCGCTGAATTAGGAATTAATAAGAATTCGTTTAAATATTGGGAAAATCACGGAAATGTTCCTAATAAACGAATTCTAAATATTCTCGCAAACCACTTTAATGTCAGTGTGGAATATTTAATGACAGGCATAGAAACAAAAAAAGAGCAGGCAGCTCGTGATGAACTACCTGCTTCGGATGAAATTAAGAAGTTGCTTGAGGAGAGTGCCGATCTTTCTGATGATGAGGCTCGTCGGGTTCGTGAGTACGTTGAGCTTTTAAAGCTAAAACGAAATCAAGAGTCTTCCTAATTTCATCCAGAGTTAAATCCTCATAGCTTTTCATAAGTTTTTCTCTTTCTGTCATTTTGTTATACTCCTTATCTATGTACTTGTGCAAGCGCACAAATATAGAGTATAACTCAAATTATGACAAATTTGTAATAATTTGTCGATTATCCGACAATTGATATACTATAACGATTCTTGTTATAAGATAATTTGTATTGGCATGTACAACATAGAAAAGGAGCAAAAACATGGGTTTTATGGATATTTTTAAAGCTTCTCAATACAAAAAAGAAGCTGAACAATTAAAGCAACAATTAGATAGTTTGTGTTTCAATGACTATGACTCTGCACAAAAAGAAATTAAGCGCTTAAATGAACAAGCAGAAACTCTTAATCGGCAGATTGAGGCAAAACAAACGGAGATCAATGCTTTAAACGCTGAAAAGGAAAAGAGTGATAAGCAACTAAGGACATCTATTAATAAGTTAAGCCGTTCAAAAGAAATATATAAAAGCGTAGAATACTCTATTGATAACTTCTTTAATCTCTCTCCTGCTTTATCAGAATTAAAGCTAAATTCGGATCAAGTTACAGATATCGAAGATCTCAGTCCATCTGTTATTCTTAAACTTCATTATATGGATATCAAAAGTTTAAGGAAAGCATATAGAGATAATGATAAACAAATTGAAAAAGTTCTGTCTCAATACAGAAAGAGATATACTACAAAAGCCAACAAAGCTATTTATGAGTTAATGGTGATTGCTCTACGTGCAGAACTGCAAAATATCCTATTTAACTTAAAATATGATAAATTAGATAATGCAATCGATCAAGTTAAGAAAACGACAAAGAAATACCTTGATATTGCCGCCACCGGTAATCAAAGTATCGCAGGAACATTAGCAAAGTTTATAGGCGAAATAGAGTATTTGTTTTTAAACGCAGTTAAAATTGAATATA
The DNA here is from genome assembly GCA_900315085.1 of uncultured Eubacteriales bacterium. Lineage (GTDB taxonomy): Bacteria > Bacillota > Clostridia > Oscillospirales > Acutalibacteraceae > Ruminococcoides. The sequence continues at coordinate 11,442 of OMXW01000055.1, read as the reverse complement.
ACTATTATGTAAAGAAAGAACAAGCTCGGCAAGAACAGCTCGCTATTCGTGAGCAGATGAAACAAGAGGCAGAAGAGCGCAAGGCACTTGAGCAGGAAAAAAAGAAGATTGAACGTGAGGAATCGAAATACAACGCTGAAATAGATAAACTTAAATCTCAAATGGAGAACGCCTCCAATGCAGAACTGGAAGCATTAAACAAAAGAATACTCGAACTTCAAAATCAATTGTCGGATGTTATTCTCCAAAAGGATAAAATTGTCAATCTGCAAAATGGAAAAGCAGGTAATGTATATATTATCAGTAATCTCGGTTCTTTCGGAGACAATATGTTTAAAATTGGTATGACACGTCGGTTAGAACCTCAGGAGCGCGTTAACGAATTAGGAAATGCTTCTGTTCCATTTAAATTTGATGTACATAGTTTCATTTTTTCTGAAGATGCAGTTGGACTTGAAAGCAAATTACATTCTCTATTAAATGATAAGAGAGTGAATAAAGTCAATTTAAGAAAAGAATTCTTCCAAATTTCAATTGATGAATTAGAAAAACTAATTAACGAAATTGACCCAACAGCCGAATTCAATAAAACTATGGTTGCTGAAGAATTCAGGCAATCACAATCTACAAATGAAAACTATACATCTGATATCGAAATATACGATGAGGAAGATGATTAACAGGTGAGAAACTATGCCTGCATATAAAGACGAAGAACGTAAAACATGGTATGTTCGGTTTTACTATACCGACTGGACCGGACAGCGAAAACAAAAAAAGAAGCGCGGATTCAAAACCCTTCGGGAAGCAAAGGAATTTGAGAGATCCTTCTTAAAGGAACCGCCAAAGAATAATGACTATACTCTCAAACAGCTTTATGATATTTACATTAATGATGTATCCGGCAAACTAAGGCATAGTACTCTTGAGATGAAGGAAAACATCTTTAAGAACCACATTCTTCCTTATTTCGGGAAAACTAAAATCGCAGAGATCTCACCGGCATCTATCCGGATGTGGCAAAACGAGATCCTTAAGAAGGATCTAACCGACACTTATAGGCGATCAATCAACACACAGTTTTCCGCTATTATGAATTATGCCGTAAAATATTATGGGCTTACAAGCAATCCATGCCATATAGCCGGAACTATGGGAAAGAAACACGCCGATGAGATGAATTTCTGGACATTGGATGAATACTCCAAATTCAGAGCAACGCTTTATAATCCAAGAGAAATATGCTTGTTCGATATTTTATATTGGGGAGGTCTACGAAAGGGAGAGCTGCTGGCACTCACCCCGGCAGATGTAACCGAAGAAGGATTATCCATAACCAAAACCGCGTCTTTTAAGAAATCACAAGCCATCATCTCCGAGCCAAAGACGCCGAAATCGAAGAGAATGGTTACGCTTCCCGATTTCTGTTTGAACGAACTAAACGATTATATCAGCAGACTCTATGGAATCCAGCCAGAAGACAGAATATTCGACTATAACTCAAACCAAGCGATAAACAACGTCCTTGCCCGGCATACAGAGAAAGCCGGGGTAAAAAAAATACGTGTTCACGACTTACGTCACTCACACGCATCACTATGTGTTGAAATGGGAATGGATATTTTGTTAATTTCCGAGCGTCTTGGCCATGAGAACATTGAGACCACGCTAAAAACATACTCACACTTATACCCCAATAAGCAGCAGATGCTGGCGTCGGAGCTGAACGATAAAGCCCTGGAAACCTTCAAAAACATCAAAAAATAGAGAAATGAGCCCACATTAAGCCCACGGACAAATAATAAACCCCCAAAAAGCCGCATAAACACTGGCTTTTCGAGGGTTTTGTTCTTTATTCCCATTCCACGGTTCCGGGAGGCTTTGAGGTGATGTCGTAAACTACGCGGTTTACCTGCGGTACCTCGTTGATGATTCTGTTGCTTACTCTGCCGAGAATATCGTAGGGGATTTTTGCCCAGTCCGCAGTCATGAAGTCGTCGGTTGTTACCGCGCGGATCGCTACAAGCTCGCTGTAAGTTCTTGCGTCGCCCATTACTCCGACGGTGCGAACGCCGGGGAGGACTGCAAAGAATTGGCTCATTTCCTGAGCGTAGCCGCATTTATCCATTTCGTCGCGGAGAATTGCGTCCGCGTCCTGCAAAATCTTTACGCGCTCGGCGGTGACTTCTCCGATTACGCGCACGCCGAGTCCGGGACCCGGGAACGGCTGGCGCCATACCAAATCGTGCGGAAGTCCGAGCTTTTCTCCTACCGCTCTTACCTCGTCCTTGAAAAGGTCTTTAAGCGGCTCGATGATATCCTCGAACTTGATATCCTCGGGCACGCCTACCTGATTGTGGTGGGTTTTTATCTTTGCCGCGTCGCCCTTGCCGCTCTCGATTCGGTCGGGGTAAATCGTGCCCTGAGCGAAGAAGCCGCTGCCGTAGCTCTCGCGGATTTTGTCCCAGAATACATTGTAGAACTCTGTGCCGATTATCTTGCGCTTTTCCTCGGGGTCGGATACGCCTTTGAGCTTTGAAAGGAACTCGTCCTGACAGTTGATGCGAACAAAATTCATATCAAACAGCTTTGTGAAGGTGTTCTCTACAAAGTCGCCCTCGTCCTTGCGCATAAGCCCCTGGTCTACAAATACGCAGGTGAGCTGCTTGCCGATTGCTCTGCTGATCAACGCCGCGGCAACCGATGAATCAACGCCGCCCGAAAGTCCGAGCACAACGCCCTTATCGCCTACCTGATGTCTGATTTGCTCGACGGTGGTATCGATAAAGCTGTCCATTTTCCACTCGCCCTTGCATCCGCACACATTGTAGAGGAACGAACGAAGCATATCCTTGCCGTTTTCGGTGTGGTTGACCTCGGGGTGGAACTGAACGCCGTACAGATTTTTGTCGGGATCAGCCATTGCCGCAACGGGGCAGTTTTTGGTTTTTGCGATAACCTTGAAGCCCTCGGGTGCTGAACTGATATAGTCGCGGTGACTCATCCATGAAATTCCGCTTTCGGGAAGGTTTGCGAAAAGCTTATTGTCGGTGCTGTATTCGGTCTCTGTTTTACCGTACTCGCTGACCGAGTCGTCCGCCGCCGAAACAACATTGCCGCCCAAAGAGTACGCCATGAGCTGACAGCCGTAGCAGATTCCTAAAATCGGGATCCCGAGCTTGAAAATCTCCGGTGAATAATGGGGCGAGCTTTCGTCATAGACGCTGTTAGGTCCTCCCGTAAAAATTATTCCCTTTGGTTTCATGCTCTTTATTTTCTCAATATCAACGGTATACGGCAGAATCTCACAGTACACATTACATTCGCGCACGCGTCTTGCGATGAGCTGATTGTACTGTCCGCCGAAATCCAGAACTATTACGGTTTCTTTACCCATTGCGTTACCCTCTTTCTGTTTTTAAAAAACATGAGGAACGACAACATATCGTTCCCATGTTAATTGATTATCTGTAAATTATGTCTTCTCTTGACGGTCCGTTTGATACCATTGTGATCGGTACGCCGATTTCTTTTTCGGCAAACTCGATGTACTCGCGGCATTCCTTGGGAAGCTCGTCATAGTTTTTGATGCCCGAAATTGAGCAGTTCCAGCCCTTGAGCTTTTTGATTACAGGCTTGCAGCGTTTGAGCTTTGTTGTCGACGGGAAGTAGTCGATTACCTTGCCGTCAAGCTCGTAGCCAACGCACACGGGGATTTCCTTGAGATATCCGAGAACGTCAAGTACGGTGAACGCTACCTGAGTTGCGCCCTGTACCATACAGCCGTAGCGTGTTGCAACAAGGTCAAGCCAGCCCATACGGCGCGGTCTGCCTGTTGTGGCGCCGAATTCGCCGCCGTCGCCGCCGCGTCTGCGGAGCTCGTCAGCCTCGTCGCCGAAGATTTCGGAAACGAATTCTCCTGCGCCTACAGCGCTTGAGTAAGCCTTTACAACGGTGATTATCTCCTTGATTTCATACGGAGGAATTCCCGCGCCTACTGCGCCGTAGCCTGCGATCGTATTTGAAGATGTAACCATCGGATAGATGCCGAAGTCGGTGTCCTTAAGTGAGCCGAGCTGTCCCTCGAGGAGTATGTTTTTGCCTTCCTTGAGCGCGTTGTGGATGAATGTGAACGCGTCGCCTACATAGGGCGCAAGCTGCTCCTTGTACTCCATGAGCTTGTCGTAAACCTCCTGCTCGGTGATGGCAGGCTTATTATAAAGGTTTTTGAGAGTTGCGTTCTTGATTTCAAGTGCGTGACGGATTTTCTCCTTTAATGAATCGGGATCGTCGTACAGCTCGTTGATCTGGAAGCCGATTTTTGAGTATTTGTCCGAATAAAACGGCGCAATTCCGCTTTTGGTTGAGCCAAATGAGTTTTTGCCCAGACGCTCCTCCTCGTAGCAGTCAAACGCAACGTGGTAGGGCATTACAATCTGAGCGCGGTCGGAAATGATTATGTTGGGCTTTGGAACTCCGCGCTCCTCAAGCTCTTTCATTTCCTTAACAAAGTTCTCTACGCTGAAAGCTACGCCGTTTCCGATGATGTTGGTGATGTTCTGATGGAACACGCCCGACGGAAGCTGATGAAGCGCGAACTTGCCGTAGTTGTTAATGATGGTGTGGCCTGCATTTGCGCCGCCCTGAAAGCGGATAACAATGTCGCTGGAGTTTGCAAGAACGTCTGTGATTTTACCCTTGCCCTCGTCGCCCCAGTTGGCACCTACAATTGCTTTTACCATGGTTTTTCTCCTTTTTAAATAATCCGCCTTACGGATTTATACATTGATTTCGGGATTGTCGGACTCAATGTCCTTATATTTTTCAAGCACCGGAGCTACACATTCCGCGAGGAAATCCTCGGTCTGCTCCTTTGCCCTGCCTGTGTATTTTTCGGGCTGTAAAATGTTTTCAAGCTCCTCAAGCGTTACGCCAAATGCCTCGTCCGCCGCGATTCTTTCGAGAAGGTCGTTTTCGCCGCCCTCCTCCTTGATTACCTTTGATGCTGCCATTGAGTGAACGCGTATTCTCTCGTGAAGCTGCTGACGGTCGGCGCCTCTCTTCTTAACAGCGTCCATCATGATGTTTTCGGTAGCCATGAAGGGAAGCTCCTTGCGGAGTCTCTGCTCGATAACCTTGGGATAAACTACAAGTCCGTCGGCTACGTTTGCGAAGAGTGAAAGGATTCCGTCAACCGCGAGGAATGCCTCGGGCACGCTGAGACGCTTGTTGGCTGAATCGTCGAGCGTACGCTCAAACCACTGTGTTGCGGTTGTAAAGTAGCCGTTGAGCACGTCTACCATTACATAGCGTGAAAGTGAACCGATACGCTCGCTTCTCATCGGGTTGCGCTTGTATGCCATTGCGGAAGAACCGATCTGATTCTTTTCGAACGGCTCCTCAACCTCTTTGAGGTGCTGTAAAAGTCTGATATCGTTTGAGAACTTTGCGGCTGTCTGAGCAATACCCGCGAGTACGTTCAAAAACTGTGAGTCGAGCTTTCTTGAATAGGTCTGACCGGATACGGCAAAGCAGGCTTTGTAGCCCATCTTCTGAGCGATTTTGCGGTCAAGCTCCTTGCACTTTTCATGGTCGCCGTCAAACAGCTCCAAAAAGCTTGCCTGCGTACCTGTCGTTCCCTTTGAGCCGAGAAGCTTTGCCTTTGAAAGCTGATACTCAACGTCCTCCAGATCCATGAGAAGCTCCTGGATCCAGAGAGTAGCTCTCTTGCCTACCGTGGTGGGCTGAGCAGGCTGGAAGTGTGTGAACGCCAGTGTGGGCAGAGCCTTATACTGCTCGGCAAACTTTGAAAGGTTGCGGATTACGGTGATAAGCTTGTTTCTGATAAGTTGCAGACCCTCGGTCATGATAATTACGTCGGTGTTGTCGCCTACATAGCAGGAGGTCGCACCGAGGTGAATTATTCCCTTTGCGTTGGGACACTGAACGCCGTACGCGTAAACGTGGCTCATTACGTCGTGACGAACCAGCTTTTCGCGCTCCTGAGCAACCTCGTAGTTGATATCGTCGGCGTGCGCCTTGAGCTCGTCGATCTGCTCCTGTGTTACGGGCAGTCCAAGCTCCATTTCGGATTCAGCCAGAGCGATCCAGAGCTTTCTCCATGTTCTGAACTTTTTGTCGGGTGAAAAAATGTATTTCATTTCCTTGCTCGCGTAGCGCGCGGACAAGGGGGATTCGTAGGTATCTCTGCTCATTTTGCCGTTCCTTTCAGTTTAGTTATCGGTTCCTGTGCATTTATTGTCAAAATTCATGCCGCCGCGTTCCTTACCCTTGAACATTTCCTGAGTAATTGCGGCAGGATATTTTCCTGTAAAGCAGCCGTCGCAAAAGCCGACAGGCGCATAATTAATCATTTCTCTGAGCGATTCAACAGGCAGATATCCTAAAGAATCCGCTCCGCTGAGCTTTGTGATTTCCTCGATTGTGTGGTTGCAGGCAATCAGCTCTCCGCGCGACGGGATATCGGTTCCGTAGTAGCACGGCCACATAAACGGCGGCGAGCTTATTCTCATGTGAACCTCTTTTGCGCCGGCGTCTCTGAGCATTGTGACAATTCGGTCAACGGTAGTTCCGCGTACGATACTGTCATCTATCATTACAACTCGCTTGCCCTTTACCATGTTTGCAATCGGGTTAAGCTTGATTCGAACGCTCTTCATGCGCTCCTTTTGACTGGGCTTGATAAAGGTTCTGCCGATATATGAGTTTTTTACTATCGCCTTTTCGTACGGGATTCCGCTTTCCTCGGCGTAACCGATTGCCGCGTCTATTCCCGATTCGGGCACGCCGATTACCATGTCGGCTTCGACGGGGAACTCGCGGGCAAGGATTCTTCCTGCCTGCTTTCTTGCTTCGTACACGCTGACGCCGTCGATAAACGAGTCGCTGCGCGCGAAGTAAATGTATTCAAATATGCAAAGTGATTTCTTTTTATCCTTAAATTCGGGCTTGATTGAACGGGGACCGTCGCTGTCAACTACAACGATCTCGCCGGGCTCGATATCGCGTACAAACTCCGCGCCGCACGCGTCGAGCGCCGCGCTTTCACTGGCAAATACATAGGTGCCGTTGAGCTTGCCCATGCAAAGCGGTCTGAATCCGTGGGGGTCGCGCGCCGCAATAAGCTTTCGCGGACTCATTACGAGCAGCGAATACGCTCCCTCAATTACCTGCATTGTGTTTGCTACCGCGTCCTCAACCGAATGAGTTTTTAATCTTTCACGCGCGATAACGTAACAGATGACCTCGGAGTCGATCGTTGTCTGGAAGATTGCGCCCTTTTGTTCAAGCTTTCTTCTTATTTCAACAGCGTTTGTAAGGTTTCCGTTGTGTGCTACCGCAAGCGTACCCTTAACATAACGCATAACAAGCGGCTGAGCGTTTTCAAGCACAGAGCCGCCTGCTGTTGAATAGCGGACATGAGAAATACCCATCTGTCCGCTCAGTGAGTCGAGGATGCTATTATTGAAGACCTCGCTCACAAGACCCATATTTTTGTGATAATCAATTACGCCCTCGTCGGTTACGGCAATGCCGCAGCTCTCCTGACCTCTGTGCTGAAGCGCAAGAAGTCCGTTGTAACAGGCGTAAGCGGGGTTAAGCGACCCGTCGCTGAATATTCCGAAAACTCCGCACTCCTCGTGCAGACCTTCTTTTGCAAAATTATCGAAAGAATAATTCAAGGTTTCACCATCCGAAATATTGATTAATCAGTTTTATAATTCGTTAAAGGAATTATTTACCGAGACCGACACGCTTCATCATCTCAGCGTATGCCTCTTCTACACCGCCCATGTCACGACGGAAACGATCCTTGTCGAGCTTCTCATGGGTATCCATATCCCAGAAACGGCAGGTGTCGGGTGAAATCTCGTCGGCAAGAATAATTGTGCCGTCGGGAAGTCTGCCAAACTCGATCTTGAAGTCAATAAGCTCAACGTTGCACTCCTTGAAGAAGTCCTTCATTACTTCGTTGATTCTGAGTGTATAATCCGCGATCGTGTCAAGTTCTTCCTTTGTAGCCGCGCCGATTGCAATAATCTGGCTGTCGTTAATCATAGGATCGCCGAGAGCGTCGTCCTTGAGACAGTACTCAAGAGTAGGTGTATTGAAAGCAGTGCCTTCAGGAACGCCGAAACGCTTTGAGAACGAACCTGCAGCCTTATTTCTTACGATTACTTCAAGAGGTACGATCTCTACTCTCTTGAGAACGGCATCACGGTCGTTAAGCTCTTCAACAAAGTCTGTGGGAATTCCCTTTTCCTCTAAAAGCTTGAACATGAAGTTTGACATACGGTTGTTTACTACACCCTTGCCAACGATTGTGCCCTTCTTCTCGCCGTTGAATGCGGTAGCGTCGTCCTTGTAGGATACGATGCAGAACGCGTCGTCTTCAGTTGAATATACTTTCTTTGCCTTGCCTTCATACATAAGCTCTTTCTTTTCCATTGATAATTCCTCCATCGTTAAAGCTTAATACTAATAATAGTATAAATAAAAATAACAACACATCTTATATTATAGTATAGATTGAAAATTTTAGCAACCTTATAAGAATTAAAATTAAATTTTTGAGTATGAAACAGAAATGCTGTTTTTTCGTTAAATTTTTTAGGTAATTTTTAATTGTAAACTTGTGATTTTGACGGCGTTATGGCTTTATTTGCGCATATTTTAATTTGATACTTGATTTTTTGAAAATTATACTGTATAATAGTATTTGCATTTGCCGGTGTGATGGAATTGGCAGACGTAGCGGACTCAAAATCCGCCGGTAGCGATACCGTACCGGTTCGAGTCCGGTCACTGAGCGGACTCGAAGGCGAGCGTTAAGCAAACAGTCCTGTGGACTGTTTGTAGCGAGAGCGCAGATGGAAGCTTTCCCATAGAAAGTGGACGTACCAAGTGCGGTAAAAAGGCTGTTTCTATTGCCAAAACAGGTCACTGTATCGCAAAAACGCCTAATGATGGCTTGAATACTGGGGTTCTACGACTTTTTACGGTTAAGTTGAGTTTAGTCAGATAAGCTTTATTAAGCTAAAAATGCAGTCAAATTTGCTGTCATTTGCAGTCGGGCAGGCAGCATCGAGCGATATTACATATTAACAAACGGATATTGTATTTCATCATTGAGCAGTTCGGAATAAGACTTCACTTTTCTGAAAGTATTACCCATCATTTCACGCTCACGGTATGCACGAATTTTGTCCATATCAAATTCGGCATAAAACAACCCTTCTGAATATGCATCAGCAAGCAATAGAGTATTGTCAACACATTCGCCGTTACTGTCCCAGCAAATCGGACTGTATGCACAGGAATTGCCGGCATTCTTGCCGTTAGGATTCGCCATAGCCACTCCGCACATATTCTCATACGCTCTTGTAGAAAGTGCCTGCAGTCGTGGACGCATACTGCCGCAATCGTTAGGTACAAGAATGATTTCAGCGCCTTTAAGCATTAGTATTCTCGCGCTTTCGGGATATTCACGGTCATAGCAAATCATAATGCCGATTTTAATGCCGTCAAAATCGCACACCTTGAATTTTTCACCCGATTCCAGTACCTTTTCGTCGGCAAAGTCACAGGTATGTACCTTTGAGTATTTCATCAGGATATTGCCGTCTTTGTCAATTATAAACGCAGAATTTTGAGGACTGCTTTTACCTTTAGTGACAGCAGTTGCAACAAGTCCGATACCCAAATTTTTTGCCTGTTTGCAAAGCGGAGCTAAATCATCTTCGTCTATCGCTGAATTATTATCTATTGTCAAATCATATCCTGTGATAAAACACTCTGGCAATAAAAGAATATCTGCATTGTTGCGCTTGGCTTCTGTCATTTTATCCATGATAGTTTTTATATTTTCATCATACGCTCGATTAACCGAACGCATTTGCAAAACAGCAACCTTAAGCACCATTAAAACTCACCTCACATCTTTAAAGTGATTCCGTGAGTATTTTTACAAGGTCGTCCTCGAGGAGCGGTATCCATGCGTTTTCAAGTCCCTCGTTTACGGCGATGTGCTGCGCCATTTCACCGATTCGGCTGTCGTCTATTCCAACGTCTTTTAAGTGCATAGGGATGTTGATTGACTCAAAAAATTTATAGGTCGCTTCTATCGCCTGACTTGCGATATCAAACTTATCCTGATTTGCGTCGATTCCGAATACATTTACGCCGTACTTTACAAAACGGTCTACGGACTTTTCGCTGAGGATGTGCTTCATCCATCTTGGTGTGATTATTGCAAGTCCCTCGCCGTGGGTGATATCGTAGTACGCGCTGAGTGCGTGTTCAATTGCGTGGCACGGCCAGCCCGAACCACTGTTGCCTAATGCGTAAATCCCGTTGCAGCCGTAGGTGCAGCAGAGCATCATTTCAGCTCTTGCGGTATAATCCTCGGGGTTTTCAAGGCACTTCTTAGCGTTTATCATCAGACTTTTTAGCCCGGCTTCCATAAAACCGTCGTTGAGGAGCGTTGAATCCTCGCAGAAATACTGCTCCATGATATGATTCATTGCATCCGCGCAGCCTGCGGCAGTCTGCTTTTTTGATACGGTAAATGTGTAGGTGGGGTCAAGGAATGATACGAGCGGGAAGTTGTGCGGATCGATATAGCCGATTTTATCGTTAGTTTCGGTTCTCGATATTACTCCGCCGGAATCGTATTCGCTGCCTGTAGCCGCAAGAGTGATTATATCTACAATCGGAACCGAGTCCGTGGCAAATGCCTTGTACGTAATCAAATCCCACGGGTCGCCGTCGTATTTTGCTCCTGTGGCTATAGCCTTTGAGCAGTCGAGCACGCTGCCGCCGCCAACCGCGAGAATTACATCGACGTCGTTTTCCTTGCAGATTTTTACTCCGTCAAGCACGCTCGGATCGTACTTTGGATTGGGCTGGATTCCGGATAGCTCGTAGATTTCAAAATCTTTCAGCAGCTCCTTTACCTTGTCGTATAGTCCGAGCTTTTTGATGCTTCCTCCGCCGTAAGTGAGCAGTATCTTTTTGCCGAACTGCCCCATTACCTCGGGGAGCTGTTCTACTACTCCCTCGCCGAAAATCAGCCTTGTTGGTGTTTGATAATCAAAGTTTTGCATAAATATCCTCCTGTTCTTTTTATCTTTTGTTTTTATTATATCTTACGCATTTAGATTTGTAAAATACTTTTTGCTTATGAATAGTATTACTGACGCTAATATGAAAAGCTCCGCGCGGTTTTATACCGTTCGGAGCTTTTGGTATCATGGAGTAAAATCGTACTCCCCTGCCCTGTAAACAGGACGGTTTTTGATTGGATTGATTATTAATGAAGCAATGAGCATATTCATCTCGTATTCATAGCGGCTGCCGTTTATTTCTATAAGTCTGTCAATCAACTTGTCGCTGTACGCGCGCAGACCTGTCTGGGTGTCA
>OMXW01000001.1 GCA_900315085.1 uncultured Eubacteriales bacterium | reverse complement strand
GCTTATTGTTAATTTGCTGTGGCCTATAGCGTTCTTTGTGCTTAAATGGAGATTGTTCGCGTTCTTCTGGATTCTTTTGCTGGACTTTTTAGTTATTTACATGACGTATCAGTTCTTTAAGAGAGTTCCGCTGGCAGGTTATCTGCAAATTCCGTATATTCTTTGGATACTGTTCGCAAGCTATTTGAATATTGCCGTTTATTATCTGAACTGAAAAAACGTCGGGACTGTGTAATTGCCTGTCCCGACGTTTGTTTATACTATGAGAATATGAGGATCGTTATCTTTGCTGAGCCATTTGAGGGTGCTTTTCATCGCGTCCTCCGATACTGCTACGCAGCCTTGTGTTGGGTGGTCGTTGTCATCGATTCCCTCAACGTGCATATTGTAGTATTTGGAGTTTGGATCGTCTACCCAGTATGTACCCTCTGTTATTTGAAAATAATTAAGTCCGGTATCTATGCTCTCATCAAAGCCGAACGCTGTTGAGATTCCGAATAAACCCTTTGGGGTTATGGTAGCCGATTCGCTCGCCTTTCCTACGCCCTCTATTCCTACAAAGCCGTAGACTGACGGCATAGATTCAGGTTCCGTCCATGAGTTGTCGTTTTTCTCGTAGTAGCTGACTTTTGCGCTTGAGCTTTCGCCTGCGTTTACTACTATCAGCTGATTAAAATCAAGGCTTGATGAATCTATTCCGTTATTGGTGAGTATCTGCGATAATTCCTCGGGGATTTTTGTATCAACCGGTTTGGTGGTTTCAACAGCTTCCAAAGTTGTTTCTTCGTTCGTCTCCCCCTCGTTGCTCTTTATGGCGGGTTCGGAGGTTTTATTTGGCTTTGATGTTGCAGGAGCGGCGGTTGTTGCCGTGATGCTTGACTTTTTAGCAGGAGTTTTCTCATCAGTATCATCATCAAGCGTATTTACGATGATTGAACAGGACGCGACTATTGCCCCTATAACGATAAACATAGCTATCATCAGGGCGATTAGCACCTTTTTATTTTCACTGTTGAAGTCTGGCATATCACCGGCGTATAAATCAGGCTTTTTTTCATCCTTACTCTTTTTGTCCGACAAATGTGCCTGTGTCTTTTTTTTACTCATTTATACCTCCTGAAATCAGCTGATTGAAATGTACGGATTTGCTTCGCTGTCCAGAATTTTCAGAAGCTTTTTCATGTTGTCCTCGGATATATTTACATCTCCCCAGCTTTTTGACAGCTCGCTGCTTTTGCCTGTGACGAAAATTCCCGAGCCTTTATTGTATTGTCCCTTTGTAAAGCCGTCTCCGTTGTGTTCAATCAGAATACACGCGTAGAACTTTCCGGAAGAAAAATTTGTGTAAATATCGTCCGCCTTTGACCATAGTCCCGGACGGTTTACAGGTCCCGGCTGTTTTGTATTATAGTAGGACGAGTCGGGATCGGTTACCCATACATCGTTTTGATTTACGATTTCTATCTGCATTGAGGTATTGAACGACGAAAGCGCAAGTACCATTCCGAGCTTATATTCACCCTTTGGTGTAGCGCTCTTGTTTTCACTCGGGCTGTCTGTTATTCCGTCGCTGCCAACATATGCGTCACATTCAAGCTTAACGCTTGGGCGCGAGGCAGAATAATCAACAACCGTCATTTTTGCGGAATTTGAACCGCTCTTTTTCTTTACATATACTGCCTGGTCTGAGCCTGAAATCCGCTTAAAACCGAAAGCCTTTGTTTCAGAGTCCGAGCGCGGAATTGAAGATAAAATATTTTGAATTCCGTCAAAATATTTTGATTCTGATATTGATGACGACGCATTTGAGATAAGCTTATCTTTTACTGAGTCGGTAATCAGACTTTTACTTTTTCCCTGAGCTGATATGCCGACCTTTTTTGTGTTATTGTCAACGACGATCAACGCGCCGTCGCTGCCCGCAAGCTTTTTACAATTGCTTTCGGCATACTTTTGCGCTCCGCTGTCTGCGGATTCAAGGACGCAGAGCTTTAAGCTTTGCTTTGTTGCGCTTTTTACCTCGTTAATGAGATTTTGAAGCTCGGAGCAGTTTTCGTCGGAAATAAGATTATCATCATATGTAATATCGTCGTATGACACCTTTGCATTTTCAGCTGAAATACTTGAAGAATTATCATTTGCCGTTGACGTATCTGCTTTTTCGGTTGCGGCGGTTGATTCGGTTTTTACTACGTTTTTATTATTTACACTGCTGACAACGAAAACGGAGAAAATTCCAAGTGCGACAAATACTATTGTTATTGACGCCGCAATAAACAGTTTCATGCTGTCGGCTCCGCGTTTACCGGGCTGATTACTCTGCGGAATATTTGAAAACGCTGTTTCTATTCTCTGTGTTTTTTCTTCAATGTTACCGGCATAGTTCGGCGCCGGAATCAGAGGGGTGCCGCAGTAAGCACAGCATTTGTGTGTATCGGGGTTTTCTCGGTTACAGTTTTTACAAATCATATTTATACCCATTCAGATAGTGATATATCATTTTATATTTTAGCATGATATATACATAATATCAAGTGAAAAAAGCATCGGCTGTCTTGCGTTAGCAAAACAGCCGTAGTTTTATTTAATTATTTCAACGGTTTTGGGATCATCCTCAAGCGTTATGTATTTTTTGTGGTGCCTGATAAGATCGTCGCTGTAGTCATACAGCTTACGGAAGCTTTTCGCGGCGTTGTTCCATTTCTTTTCCTGCTTTTCAGTGAGCTGAGTTCTGCCGATGTTATACTTGTCAACAAGAAGCTTTCCAAGATACTCGGTGAATTTTTCACAGCCGTAAATATTGAGATGATCGTAGTTGTAAAAGTCGTTTTTCAAATCTATTCCGAGCTTTGTGTAATTGCGCTCGAAGTTATAGAAATCAAAACCGTTTTTGGTTATTAGCTCTTCAAGAGTATTTGTACGCTCGGATCTTGTTACCGTGTTCTCGTCTATCATATGAGGTGCGCGGAAAAATACAATATTGATTTTTTCCTTTTTGCAGTAATCAAGAAGCTTTTTCATCTCTGCTTCTGCTGTGGGACTTAAAGGAGCTTTTTTGTTGTCCGTTTGAATCTCCTTGTTGTACAGCTTCTGAAGCGGCTGGAATACTCTTGTTCTTGTTTTGAAGCCCTTGAGAATGGTATTTCCTCTGAGCTTCTGCTCAAAACAAGCCCTCATATATTTAAACGAATCGGGCATATCGTTATACGCCGAATGATACTTTATCAAAGGCAGATAGTACTCAATATGCTGATCCTTTTCGATGTACTCGTCAAGGAACGCCTTTTTGTTATCACTCATCGGGATGTTATCGATATAATTACGGATACTTGAATCCTTGAACGCGTTTACGTCTACTCCCTGTGAGTCAACGCCGTACAGGAAAGCGTTTACCTCCATGAGGATAAGCTTTGGAGACTGTTGATCCATCATCTCCTTGACCTGAGTTATTGAGGCGGTGGGAGTACATGACGCGGACGCATAGTCAAAGCTCGTGAATCCGAATTTTTCATACGCCATGCCCGGCGCGAAGCTTGCGTAAACCTCGCTTGAGCCAATCAAACCAACGTCAATTGTGTTTTTTTCCTCAAGATAAAAGCCTTCTAATCGTAAACGGTTGCTGTCGTAATGAATTAAGATGAATTGCTGCAAAAACAAACTTGTTACAAGAACAGCAACAAAAAGAGCGACTATCTTGATAATTCTTTTTGCTGATAATCCTTTTTGCATAGATTACCTCTAAAACTGCATGTAGACAAAATCCGCGGCGTTGTATCCTGAGCCGTAAATACCAAAGATAATGATAACCATAATTGCTGCGTAGACTGTGAGCCATCTTACGGCAAAAGGCTTTCTGTCTATCATTTCTCTGATTGTCTTTTCGGGATGTCTTTCCTGAATCAGGCTGACAACGAATATCAGAGCCGCTCCGATACCGATGATCGCATAGTCTTTATTGCTGAGAATGTTCATCTCGGCATACTGCTGAGTCATGAGCGGAATGTTCTGATCCGTGAAGAATTTTACAAATGTATCCATCGCATAACCGAAGTTCGGAGCGATATCAAATACATAGCCTACAAGTACTACAAGCAGGGTTCTGAAAATCTGGAACAGTGAGAATCCAAAGGATTTTGGATTGATGTGGAGCTTTGCGGTGATTCCGTCGAAGATCGGCTTGAGCAGAATTGAAAGCATGATTATTCCGCCGTTCCATACGCCGAACGCTACATACTTCCAGTCCGCGCCGTGCCAGATACCAACGACGAGGAATACTATAAGTGACGCAACGCTTGTGGGCAGTACCTTTGAAACATGTGTGCCTGCCGCTGTGTTGCCAAAGCGTGTGTTCTTCATCTTCTTGCTGGCATTGATGAACACGTTAGACATGGCGACCGGATAGAACAGGTAGTTCTTGAGCCATGCGCCGAGTGAGATATGCCATCTGCGCCAGTACTCGTTGATTGACTTTGAGAAGTACGGGCGTCTGAAGTTGTCTATCATATCTATGCCGAAGATCTGCGCTACACCGCGTGAAATATCAATACCGCCCGAGAAGTCAGCGTATAGCTGGAGGGAGTAAAGAATTACCGTGAAGGTGAGCGTTGAGCCGCAGTAGTTGCCGTAGTTATCGGTTACCGAAGTAATAAGAATATTTGTTCTGTCGGCAATTACCATCTTCTTGACAAAACCCCAGATAATCAGCTCAGCGCCGTGTTTGAAACGGGTAAAGTCAAACTCATGTCCCTCATAGAGCTGATGGGCGAGCTGACTGTGCAGGCTGATAGGTCCCTGGATGATCTGCGGGAAGAATGATACGAACAGAAGCATCTTAAATGGATTCTTTTCCGGCGGAGTGGTTTCGCGGTATACGTCCACAATGTAGCCCATTGACTGGAAGGTATAGAACGAAATACCGAGCGGCAGGAAAAGCTTGAGCGTCGGAGCGGAGAAGTCCATTCCGAAGCTCCCGAGCATGTCGTTGAGGCTTCCCGCGAAGAAGTTGTAGTACTTCAAAAACGCGAGAATTCCAAAGTTTAATACTAATACCAGAGCCATTACAAGGCGTTTTCTTACCTTGGTTTTGCTCTTGAACTTTTTCTTCTCGTCCCTGCTCAGCGTCTTTTTGTTTTCTTTCAGGTACTTCTTTGAATCCCGCGCTATCTTGTCAATCCACAGGCCCGTAAGGAATGTACTGACGGCTGTGAATACAATGAACATGGCATAGGTATAGCCCGCGACAAGATAGAAAAATATACTTGCCGCAAGCAATACTGTCCATCTATAATTCTTTTTGGGAAATAAAAAGTACACAAGCATTGTCACAAGGACAAAGAAAATAAAATTAACGGATGTGTAACTCAATAAAATCTCTCCAATAATTATGGGGTATTAAAGATATCGGTGTAAAGCATCTCTCTGAGTACGGTTACGCCCTCTTTTTCAGAGTATACGGTAACTACGGGCATTTCGCGGCTGAGGAATACAGCCATGCCTTCCATTACTGAATACGCGCCTGTACGGCAGAAAACAAGGGTGTCGCCGATTTCAAGACCGTTGAATGATACATTTCTCGCAAGAATATCGGCTGTTGTACAAAGGCTTCCGCACAATGTCCAGGGTTTTGCTTCCTCCTGATTTGATTCATTCGCTTTTAAGTGAATGATCTTTGGGATCTGCATTCCCTGAAGCTGACCGTCGTATTTAAGCTGATTCATGCCGCCGTCAACAATTGCGTAATTGATGTCGTAATTTGTCTTTACGTCCATTACCTTTGTGAAGTAATATCCGCAGGGAGCGGCAAAAAATCTTCCCATTTCAACCGTGAGGTCTGCTATCTCCGCGATTTCGCGGATTTTGGGCGAAATCTCGCTGAGGCGGGCTTCCTCCTGCTCGTCGGCGTCGTCCGCAAAGTAATCGATTGCAAGACCTGTGCCGTATTCTACGCGCTCAATTGTGAAGTCAAGCTCGTCTTTCACCTTTGCAATGAAATCAGCTACAAAGTCAAGCTCTCTGATGATGGGCTTTGCCTTGCGCTTTTGTGTGCCTGTGAAATAGTGGATGCCTACAATTTTGATGCCCTTATAGGAATCACGGTTCTTAATGATTTCAATAACGTCGCAGTCCTGCATACCGAACTGGCTTCCGCCCTTTACGTCGGTTACTCTGAGAAGCACGGGATAAACCGTGTTTCTGCTTAACGCGGCGCTGTTTACAAGCTCAACATGGAGCATGCTTTCGGCTGTGAACGTGCCTACCTTATCGTCAGCGGCGCGCTCTACGTCAGCCTTGGTTTTGTTGACGCCAGAAAATATGATTTTGCTCATATCTACGCCAGTTTTTTCGCAGATTGTAAGCTCACCGGGGCTGCAAACCTCGATTTTATCAAAGGTTTCGGGAAGTCTGCCGAGTAAAAACGGATTTGCCTTTATTGAAAAACAAATGCCTGTTTTATCGCCAAAGTATTTTTTTACCAAATTGACGCGCTTTTCAAATATGTCCAGGTCAAAAACATAGGACGGCGTGCCGATTTGGCTGTTGAATTTTTTAAGGTTTTCCAAATTCATATTATTCGTCCTGGAGCTGCTCGATAAGAGCCATCATAGCCTTTGCTGAGTTGAAGTTCTCGGGAACAAGGTTGTTGGGCTTGATTTCGATGTCAAATTCATCGTTGAGCTCGCCAACGAGGGCAACGATATCAAATGAATCGAGAATACCGTTTGTGATAAGAGCGGTTTCGTTCTCAAAATCAACGTCGGGTCTGAGTTCTTCTAAAATCTGCATAAGTTCTTCCATGATAAATACCTCATTTCATTTTTTTGTTTTGGGTTTAAGGGTTTACTTAAAATATGTTTTTAAAGTCTGCATATCAAGCTTGCCGTTTGGCAAGGTAGGCAGTGCTTCAAGATTGACAAGCTTGCGCGGAGACATGAACGCGGGGAGATTTTTGCGGAAATAGAGTACGATCTCCTTTGAGGTCGCGGGGCCTGTATAGAACAGGTAGAGATGCTCCTTTGGCTTGTTATAGAGCGAGCAGCAGTCGAGTACGCCTTCGATTTTCTTGGCGGTCTCCTCGATTTCGCCGAGCTCGATGCGGTGACCCATGTGCTTGATCTGACGGTCTTTTCTTCCGTGGAATTCAAGAACTCCGTCCTCTCGGAAGCTTCCGAGGTCGCCTGTTTTATATATTAATTCGCGGTAATTGGGATTGAGCGGATTCTGAATGAACGCCTTTTCGGTGTAATCGGCATTTCCGTAGTAACCGAGGGCGAGAATAGGTCCGCTTACGCAGATTTCTGCTGTTTCACCCTGCTTTACCGGCTGATTGTCGTCGTTGAGCAGTAAAATTTTGTAGTTATCGTAGGGTGTTCCGATCGGGAGCACGGTGTCGTCGTCTACCTTTTCTTTTACTACATAATATGTACAGGAGGCTGTTGCCTCTGTCGGGCCGTACTGATTGACATAGAGTACGTCGGGCAGGTTTTCCTGCCAGATTTTAAGATACTTGCAGGGCATTACCGAACCCGAGAAGCAAAGCTTTTGGAGATATTCGGGCTTCATTACGTCGAATGCTCCGAGCTTTGCGGGGAGCTCTACTCCTGCAACACTCCAGCAGAGAGCCGTGATTTTTTCGCGGTTCAGTGTTTCAAAGAGCAGTGTTGGTACGGCGAACTCATTCTTGGGAATGATAAAGGTTGACGCGCCTGTGCTGATTGGCAGATAGATGTCGCGGATTGCCGCGATATAGTCAAGCGGAGACTGGTTGCCCATGATATCCGTGTCGTTGATATTTAGCACCTTTGTTACCGCGTCTATGTAGCACATAAGCGACTGGTGTGAAGTTATTACGCCCTTGGGCACACCTGTTGAACCCGATGTAAAAATCACATACAGCGGAGAAGTGCAAATAAGTGAAGCCTCGCGCTCGGCAAGAAGCTGTGCGTCGGGCTGAGTGTCAATAATATCCTCAAGTACGATGATTGTGCCGTTGAAATCAAGGGACGACGCTACCTCAACATGCGCCTTGTCAACAAGCATATAATCCGCTTTGATGACCGATAAAATCTGATTGAGTCTTGCTGTGGGCATATCGGCGTCCATCGGACCGTAGAAACAGCCTGCTCTGACTACGCCGAGATAGCATGCCGGAGTCATAACGTGTCTGCCTGACATTACCACTACTGGACTTCCCTGGGGAACCGTCTTTGCGATATATGTGCCTATTGCCTTTGTGTAGTCGTTGAACTGAGCAAAGGTAATACTGCTTTCGGGATCGCTGAACATCTTTTTATCTGCGTATTGTTCGGCGGTTCTGTTTAATCTGGTGAGAATTGAAGTTTCCATAATCCCCCTCTTTCACATAGTTATACAATTTTCGACAATACTGACAAATAATATTATAAACCAAAACAGCGAAATGTCAAGAAAAAAGCGCATTAAAAACATGCTTTTTTATCGATTACACCATATAGATTTTTTGTGGCGTTAATCTTTGGCAATTGCGCACAATCAGGGCGTTTTTGTTTATTTGTAAAACATGTATATCTGGCATTTCAGTGTGCCGTTGTAGGTCTTGCGGCGCTTGTCTGCCTTGCGTCCGAATATCTTTTCAAAGTCGTCATCGGGAGTTATTACAGTGTAGCGTTTACCTTTTTGACGCAGAAACCTATCTCCCATTATCTTATAAAGCTCCTCGGCGGCTCTTACGTCAAGCAGTCTTTCGCCGTAGGGCGGGTTGGTGATTACGGTCTGATAGCCGTCGGATAATGTGAAATCACGGATGTCGCGCTTTTCAAAGCTGACTTTATCGGCTACCCCGGCAAGCTCGGCGTTTTTCCGGGCTACAGAAAGAGCTGCGGAATCTATATCAAAGCCCTGAGCCAAAAACGAACAGTCGGTGTTGATTTTTGACTTGGCAAGCTCTCGCTCCTCCTTGAAAGAGTCGGACGGCATGCAGTTCCATTTTTCACAGGCAAAGTAACGCTTTATTCCGGGAGCGATTTTCATAGCCTTCATAGCGGATTCAATCAGTATTGTTCCGCTTCCGCACATCGGGTCGGTCACAAAATGGTTTGCGCGCACTGATGAAAGCTCAGCCATAGCCGCCGCGAGGGTTTCCTTTATAGGCGCGTCGTTTGACTCGGCGCGGTAGCCTCTTTTGTGAAGTCCCGCTCCCGAGGTATCGAGCAGCACGCTGACATTATCGTTTCGAATCAAAAACTGAATCTGATGAACAGGCCCCGTTTCCTCAAACCACGAAAGCATGTATTTTGAGGACAGGCGGTCAACAACCGCTTTTTTTACGATTTTCTGACAGTCGGGCACGCTCATCAGCTTTGAGTTAAGACAGCCGCCCTTTACGGGAAAGGCGTCGGAAATGCCGATGAAATCCTCCCAGTTGAGTGATTTTACTCCCTCAAAAAGCATGTCGTAGCTTGTCGCTTCAAATTCGCCCATTAATATCTGAATACGCTCGGCGTATCTTGAATTTATGTTGGCTTTTGCGAGCGTGTTGAAATCGCCTTCAAACAGCACTCTGCCGTTTTCGGCTCTCACGTTTTCCACGCCGAGAAATTTCAGCTCGTTCGCGCACAGACCTTCAAGTCCGAATATGCACGGAGCACAAAATGTTAGCTTCATATTTCCTCCAAAAAATGGGGTATCGGTAATCCGATACCCCGAATTTTAATTATTCATCTGATGTTGGCTCGAGCACACCGTAGTTTCCGTCCGTGCGCTTATAAACAACGTTGACTTCGTCTGTTTCGGCGTTGATGAACATGAAGAAATCGTGGTTAACCATGTTCATTTCGAGAATCGCCTCGTCCACGCTGATTGGCTTAACAAGAATCTGCTTTTTGCGGATTACCTGATACTCATCGATCGGCTCTTCTGTGATTTCATGAGTATCCTGTACGAAATCGTCAAGGCTTCCGGACTTGATGCGCTTTTCAAGCTTTGTCTTGTTCTTGCGGATTTGACGCATTAAAATGTCAACTGTTCTGTCAAGAGCGTCATTCATTTCGGGCATTGTGCTCTCTGCGCGGAATACCATGCCCTTGTCACGGATTGTGATTTCTACGGTCTGACGGTTCTTTTCAAGGGTGACAACTACATTTACTGCGGCGGAATCAGAAAAGAGTTTTTTGAACTTCGTCAGTTTTTTCTCAACCCTCTCCTTGAAATTATCCCTTAGGTTTACTTTTCTTGCTGTGTAGGTAATTTTCATAAATTTGCCTCCCTTATTAAATTTTTAACGGTTTTACCGTTTATCTTCTGCCGTTGCCGTTGCCTCTGCGGCTGTAGCCACGGCTTTCACCGCCGCGCTTGAGGTCGGACATCTTATCCTCGCTTGTTTGCTTAAAGCGCGACATCATATCCTCAAACGTTGACGGAGAGCTTTTTCTTGAGCTTTGCCACTCGTAATCTCCCGGTGACTTTACGGGCGGAGCGGGCTTGTACGGCTGTCTGCTGCGATTCTGGCTTGGCTTTCGGGTATTCTTCTGATGCTGCATATCCTTAGGCAACGCCTGTTTCATTGACAAACTGATTTTGCCGTCGTTGATTGCCAAAACCTTTACCTTTACTTCCTGACCTACCTTGACATAGTCTGATATCTCATTGATAAACGTTGGAGCAACCTCAGAAATATGTACCATGCCTGTTTTTGATTCCGGTAAATCTACAAATGCCCCAAATTTTGTAATGCCCGAAACCTTGCCTTCCAAAATCATTCCGACTTCAATCGCCATAAAAATTTATTCCCCTCGCTGCTGCCCTTGCAGCAAACCTTTCTGCCCTTTTAGTACCGCTTTTAGTTGCCTGCCACGTTGTAGAAAATTCTTTCTCCCTGGCCGACATATCCAAGATCTTCCTTGGCTATTTTTTCCATGTAATCGGCAAGATCCTTGCCTTTGTATTGCTGAACCTTTTCAAGGTAATCAGACTGTATTTCAATTACGTTAATCTGCTGCTGAAGCTCGCTGAGCCTTGCTTTTTCCTGCGCGATCCTCACATTTTGATTAATGATTGTGATTACCGCGTAGAATACAAAGCCTATTGCAGCCAAATACAACAGAATGTATCTTCTTTTGCGCCTTTTTTTCGGAGCGGCGACCTCCTTGGGTCCGTCAATAACTTCTTGTGCCGCTGTTGAAGCATTGACTGCCTTTTTTGTTTTAGTGCTTTTATCTTTGTCAGAGCGTTTAAAAGCGTATGAAAAAATATTCAATTTATCAGCTCCTTTTGAGCACTGTTATAATACAGCACAATTTTTAGCGCGGTTCGCAATAAGTATACTAACCTACTATCCACATTATACTATACTATTTTTGAAAATTCAATAGTTTTATTGAGCATATTTTGCTCCCTGCAAAATATTTCTTTGTCGCAAAGTACTATTGAGCGTATTTAGAACCCTTTTTTTATCGGCGCTCCACAAAGGTGAAACAAGCAGCTTTTTATCGCCGTCGCCCGTGAGCCTGTGAACGACTACATTCGGCGGCAAAGCTTCAAGGCAATCGCAGATCAAGTCTATGTATTCTTCCATTGAAAGAGTTTTAAACACGCCTTTTTTATATTCGTCATACAAATCGGTTCCGCGCAAAACATGTAGCAGCTGCAATTTTATTCCGTCGCTTCTCTCCCCTGCATATTTGACTGTTTGAAGCATCATATCCCGCGTTTCAAATGGCAGCCCTAAAATGACGTGAGTTATTACCTGTATTCCCGCGTCTTTTAGATGGGAAACCGCGTCGTCATATACTTTGAGCGGATAACCGCGCCTGATATATTCTGCGGTGCTTTCGTGGATTGTTTGCAAACCAAGCTCTACCCAGACGGGCTTGAATTTATTAAGCCTGCTAAGAAGCTCAATTACTTCGTCTCCGAGACAGTCGGGGCGCGTAGCGATTGAAAGCGCGGCGATTTCTTCGGGAGCGATTGCCTCGGTAAAAATGCGCTCGAGGTAATCAGGTGCGGCGTAGGTATTGCTGAACGGCTGAAAATACGCTATAAACTTTTTGCAGTCGGTTTTTGCGCGTATCCTTCGCTTTGCTTCCTCGATTTGCTCGGTAACGGACAGTTTTCTGCTTGCGGAGAACTCACCCGAGCCTCCCTTACTGCAGAATATGCAGCCGCGCGTATCGATTTTTCCGTCGCGGTTTGGGCAGGTCATTCCCCCGTCGAGCGAGATTTTGTAGACCTTTTCTCCGAACTCGGCTTTTAAATATTCGTTTAAAGAATAATAATACATAATTATCACCCAAAAATAAAAACCGGCTCACCGCCGGTCTTTATTTTAAGGAACATCTATGAAAAAACTCAAAAAGTATGGAAAAGCTTTGTTTTTTTACTGTGTCTATATAGTATACGCCGAATGTGACGGCTATATGAATACACAGGCAAAAGTCTGTGAAAAATCAAACAAAAGCTTTTACATATTCCATGAACTTTGAATAGAGCTCGTCTTCAAGCTGTTCCAAATCTTCGTCTGCTCCGCCGTTGAAAAATAGCTTATTGTGCTTTGACAGCGCTGTGTATGCGCCTGCTATGTTCTTTCTTACCTCATGCTGCAGCTCGTCGCTTACCTCGTCTTTTCCGCAGCCCAAACCGAGATAGACATTCTGATTTATGAGCTGTGAGGAGATCGCGGGGCTTTTCAGCCGGAAGGTATTGAACCTCCTGAGATTCTCCGAAAATTCTTTTAAAGAAAAGTCTTCTTTTTCTTCATAGTTTTCATCATTCTTATATTCCGCGTCTTTTTCAGCAATTTCCTTTTCCGCTTCCTCAAGCGAAAAATTCACTGTGGAAATGTAGTCGTGCATATACTTTGGCGTTGTGTAGAGCACATAGTAAAGTCTTGCGGCGTTTACCGAATGTTCAAGGCACGAAAACGCGGCGTACTGCATATTGCTCTCCGTCAGCCTTAAAAAGCTGTACATATTTTGGTAAACCGACTTGTTGAGCGCAATAAGAATAAGCCTTTCGTTATCCTTGTAATCCGAATATAGCGGATTGGCAATGTTGTGCATCGTGAATTTATAGGATTTATTGAGGTATTTGGAGAACATTTCCATAAACTCAGTCAGAAGCTCGCTGTTATCTACCGTATATTTAAACATCATGTCACCTATCTGAATAATTCCATTTCAGAATTATATAAATCGTTTCTTGTAATATCAAGCTCGTATTCAAGCCCTGTTTCGGCTTCAAGTGCAGTGATTATTAAATTGGGGTTTACGTTGTCGCTGCTTCCTGCGCTGAGAACTATTTCAAGCACTGCGCAGTCAAGCATTTCTTTTATTTCAAAGCTTTTTATTCCCTGCTTTATATCTACGGTTTTCATGCCCCTTTTGCTCTTTTTCTCTACCTCGATCGTATCCTTTGAAAAGAGCTTTCTTAGGTCGGCGCAGATTGCAGAGGACGGCGTTGAAGCTTCGCTTATTCTGATTGTAAAGGACGCGTAAGCTACCTTTCCGGCTTTCATGATAACTTCCGTTACGTCAAAAACTCTGATTCCCATTGGCAGGCAGGCGTTTAGTTTTGGTATTATTTCCTTAAAAGAATAATTATCATCTTCAAGCTTTACGTCCATGCACTCGTTTATTCCGCGAAAGCCGAGTGACAGCGGAAGCGGAAAGGTCGCGAACGGATGAGGATTGAAGCCCTCGGTGTGCCAAATCGGGATTCGGCTTTTGTGAAGCGCGCGCAGCATTGTGCGGTTTAAATCAAGGTGTGAGATGTATCTGCACTCGAGGTCTTTTTTAAACCATATTCTGACGTTTTTCAAAGCACACACCCTCCCCGTATTTTGCCGCGCCGCAGCCGCTGCAGTTGAGACGGCAGTGCGGTGTGGTTGTATTTTGATATGCCTTTTGACATTCTTTGATTAAGAAGCTTTTTGTAACTCCGCAGTCGATGTGGTCCCACGGCAGGATTTCGTCAAACGAGCGTCTGCGGTTGGCGTAAAACGCAGGATCGATTCCGCTGTCACGGAATACCTCAAGCCATTTTTCAAGACTAAAGCAGTCGCCCCAGCCGTCAAAATGGAAGCCGCGCTCACATGCAAGCTCCATTGCCTTGCAGAGCTTGCGGTCTCCCCTTGCGAAAACCGCTTCAACAAAGCTTGTGTCAGCGTCGTGGTAGTTGTAGTTGATTTTCTTTGTTGTGATACTCTCTTTAAGGTGCTGCTGCTTTTCATGGAGGGTCGGGATAGTATCCTGAGGCTCCCACTGGAAAGGCGTAAAAGGCTTTGGTACAAATGAAGATGTACTCAGTGTGACCTTTACCGATTTTCCCTTTGCCCTGTTGGGAGTTTGGTAATAGGCGTCCACAACCGCCTGTCCGAGGTGCGCTATATCCGCTACGTCGTCCATCGTTTCGGTGGGAAGTCCGATCATGAAATATAGCTTTACGGTTGTCCAGCCGCCCGAAAAAGCGGTTGAACAGGTTTCGATAAGCTCATCCTGACGGACATTTTTATTGATTACGTCGCGCATCCGCTGGCTGCCTGCCTCAGGGGCGAAGGTCAGACCGCTTTTGCGCACGGTTTTGATTCGGTTCATTATGTCATCCGAGAAGCCGTCCACTCTGAGCGACGGAAGCGAAAGGCTGACTTTTTCTTCCTTTGCCCATGAGTTCAGGCGTTCGAGCAGTGGGACGATTTTGGTATAATCGCTCGAACTGAGCGAGGACAGCGACACCTCGTCGTAGCCTGTTGTTTCGCAGAGCAGGTGGCTTTGACCGTCGATTGTGTCTACAGATTTTTCACGGACGGGACGGTAAATGAATCCTGCCTGACAGAATCGGCAGCCGCGTATACAGCCGCGAAACATTTCCTGAACAACTCTGTCGTGGACGATTTCAATCATCGGTACGACAAACTTGTCGGGATAGTAGCTTTCGTCCATGTTTTTCATGATTCTTTTATGAATAACCGCAGGGGCGTTTTCCTTTGGAACAAAGCTTTTTATCGTGCCGTCGTCGTTATAGTTCACATCGTAGAGTGACGGAACGTATACGCCCTCAATTTGAGCGGCACGGCGCAGGAACTCAGCTTTATCACAGCCCTGACTGCGGCACTCGCGGAACAGCTCGATTACCTCAAGGTCTACCTCCTCGCCCTCACCGATAAAGAAAATGTCTACAAAATCGGCAATCGGCTCGGGATTGCAGGTGTTGGGACCTCCCGCGACAACGATGTTCTTCATCTCGGTTCTGTCGCTCGACTTTATCGGTATTCCGCTGAGCTTTAACATATTGAGCATGTTTGTGTAGCTCAGCTCGTATTGAAGCGTAAAGCCAATGAAATCGAAATCCGCTACAGAATCGCCGCTTTCAAGCGCGTACAGCGGAATATTGTTTTTCACCATCAGCTCTTCCATATCGATCCACGGTGCGAAAACACGCTCGCACCAGATGTAATCGACGCTGTTGAGCAGACTGTACAGGATTTTCATTCCGAGGTGCGACATTCCGACCTCATAGGTGTCGGGAAAGCAAAACGCAAAGCGCACATCTATATCTTTTTTATTTTTTATAACCTCGTTAAGCTCACCGCCGACATATCGTCCCGGCTTTTGAACCTTTAAAAGTAATCTTTCAACTTCCTTACTAACCATAGTTACCTCTCAATTTTTTTCATAAGCAGCGACAAAACAAGATAGCCGCATACAAACAGAAGCGAGAAATTATATTTTGAGCGAAACAGCAAAATAAAACCGATTGATGCAAGAGGAACGAGTATTAATACCGTGAGCAAATCCACTACGCTTTCAGCCCTTTCGGGATCATGACTTTTGCAGAGCAAAATATATACAAGCTGACCTCCGTCAAGCGACATAACCGGCAGGATATTAAGACATCCCACCGACAGATTTGTCAGCGCCGCGCTCAAAAATATTTCCTTTCCTCCTAAGTATAACAGATAACAGACAATAAAACAAATAAAATTTGCAGCAGGACCGAAAAAAATAATAATTAAGTTGTCGCGGTTACTCCTGCGGTGCCGCTGATAGTCGGAAATGTTGATTTCAAAGAGTGAAATTTTAATTCTTTTCGGGAATTTTCCAAGAATAGACATTGCCGCAAGGTGTCCTGCTTCGTGAATCACAATTGCCGCCGCGCAGTACAAAAAGGTCTTATATATCCCTGATATTACGCATATAGCCGCCGCGCAGATAAGTGAAAAGGAGATTTCAAGCTCTGTGCTGAATATTTTAAACTTCATCGGCGGTCGCCTTGCCGAAAAGGGTGTTTAAATCGAACTTGTGCTTTTCGTCAAATACAAGCTCGCGGTTGAGCTCGGTGTAATAGGCCTTGCGCACGTTGTCATACAGCTCTCCGCCTATGCTCTTCATCACAAACGCTGCCGCCGCCACAGCCAGACAAAGGGCTAACTGGATTGAAATCAATATCGGCTTTGTTCCGTTTTTGCGGTGTTTTTCCTTAACTTCATTATTTTGCAAAGGTTCTTCGTCGTATTCTTCGCTGTTATCACTTGCTACCGCGGTTATGTATTCGGGCTCGGATACGTTTTGCCAGTTTTCATCGTATGTAATTTCGTTAATATTTTCTTCCAAAAAAATCACCTCAAGGCAGTATATGCTTTGAGGTGAAAAATTATTTTATTGGTGTGCGTCAAGCCTTTTGAAATCGGTTTTTACAAGATTTACAAACAAACCAATCGCGAGGAAAAGTGATAAAATTTCAGCTATCGGGAACGCGTACCACACGCAGTCTACTCCGAGGGTCATTGAGAGAACAAACGCAATCGGAAGCACCAAAACGAGCTGGCGCGCAAAAGACATAATAAGACTTCTGAAACCCTTTCCGACTGCCTGGAACAGCGTTGTAAACATAATACCTGCAGCAGCGGGCATAAAGCAAAGACTGATTATTCTGAACGCGTACTCGCCTTTTTCCATCAACTCCTTGTCGCCGCCGAACATTGAAATCAACACGTCGGGGATGAGCCACATCAGCAGTACGCCGATAAACATAATTGCCGCTGCAATTATCATTCCGCGCTTGAGAGCGGAATACATTCTTTCTTTGTTTCTTGCTCCGTAGTTGTAGCCGATTATCGGCATAAGCCCCTGGTTAAGTCCGAAGCAAGGCATAAATACGAAGCTTTGCAGCTTAAAGTATATTCCGTATATTCTTACGGAAACCTCGGAATCCGCGGCTTTGAAAATCGAATTAAGTCCGAGCATCATAACCGCGCCTATGCTCTGCATAATTATTGAGGGGAAGCCTACGGAATAGATGTTTTTGACCATTCCCATATCGAGGCGGAAATTTTTAAGATTGATTTTGATTTCGTGCTTTTTAAGGAACAGCACCGCGAGTGAGAAAACCATTCCGCAGAACTGACCGAATACCGTAGCTATTGCCGCGCCGAGTACTCCGAGCTCGGGGAAGATTCCGATTCCGAAAATCAGCAGCGGATCGAAAATAATATTTACTACCGCGCCTACTATTTGAAACAACATTGGATATATCATATTGCCTGTTGCCTGCAGAGTTTTTTCAATCATTACCTGTACAATTGAAAAAAATGAAAAGCACAGAACTACGGTAAGATACTGCACGCCGTAGTCTGCTACAACGGCGTCCTGACTGAACGCGTTCATAAACGGTTTAACCGCAAACAATCCGAGCAGCAAGAATATTGAATATGTAAATACGCACAACACAAGTCCGTGTGTTGCCGCACTGTTTGCTTTTTCAAAATCCTTTTCGCCGAGTTTTCTCGATACAAGCGAATTAACGCCGATTGCCGTACCAACTGACGCTGCAATCAGCAACAGCTGCAGCGGATACGCGAGCGATACAGCGGTAAGTCCGCGCTGGTCGTAGTTTCCGATGAATATACTGTCTACTACGTTGTACATTGCAAGCACTGTCATTGAGAAAATTGCCGGCAGCGACATGTTGAAAATAAGACGCGTCATGGGCATGGTGCCCATCTTGTTTTCCTTGAATTCTCCCTTACTCATTTGTCCTCACCTTGTTTCCGTTTTCTTATCCTTATGTAAATCAAATAAAAAGCGAGCATTACCGCAAAGCCTGTGACTACTCCCGAAAAATCGAGCAGTACATCTTTTATCATTCCGGCTCTTCCATCTACAAACAGCTGGATCGTTTCATCAATTACCGCTGTTGACAATCCCGCAAGCATTATCTGTGATGTAAAGCGGTACGGTCTTAAACGGTCAAAACAATAGGCACAGCTTGTAAACAACATTCCCATTGCCGTGAACTCGGTAAAATGCGCTGCTTTGCGAACTATGTGGTCGGTCAATTCGGCGCTTAGTCCGAGGGCTTTCAGTATTCTGACTAAAAAATCAAGTACGCCTACGCTTTCTTCCTGCGATACATCGGCAGGCATTGACGAATGTATAAACGCGAACGCAATTACTGCGGCGGTAAGTGCAAATATTATTATTGTGAAGCGTTTTGATGCTTTGATATTCATAAATACCTCCGTATTTTACTGTATCTATTTTATCCCAAAAATATATAAAGTCAATGAAAAAAACCGCTTTTTTTCATCTTCTGTTGTATTTAACGTAAAGATTTATTTTCACTATTGAAAATTGTAGAAAATTCTGCTATACTTTTGATGTTTTTATGAAAAAAAGGAGAGTTGATTTTGGGCTATCTTATTATTTTTTTGATATCTATGATCCCTATTGTTGAGCTTAGAGGCGCAATTCCCGTTGCTGTTGGTATGCAGCTTAATATGTTCTGGGCTTATGTAATTTGTATTGTAGGAAACATGCTCCCTGTTCCCTTTATTTTCTTCTTTGCGAGAAAGGTTTTGCTTTGGGGTAAGGATAAGAAGTTTATCGGCAAGTTCTTCACCTTCTGTATTGAGAAGGGCGAAAAGGGCGGCAAAAAGCTCCAGGCAAAGGCAGGCAGAGGATTATTTATTGCTCTTATGCTCTTTGTCGGTATTCCCCTCCCCGGCACCGGCGCATGGACCGGTACTCTTGCGGCAAGCTTTTTGGACATGGACTTCAAAAAGAGCGTTGTTGCGGTTATGCTCGGCGTAATTATCGCAGGTATTATCATGGGGCTTGCAAGCATGGGCGTATTCGGCGGAATCAGCGCATTGTTCGCTCCAAAAGGTTAAGTTATTTAAGGCAGCTTTGGCTGCCTTGTTTTTTAGGTGATTTTTGTGAAACATATTTATGACGCGGTTATTATAGGCGGCGGCGCGTCCGGGCTGATGTGCGCTGTTGCCGCCAAACAGAAAAACAGCAAACTGAAAATCGCGGTTATTGAGAAAAACGACCGCGTCGGTAAAAAATTGCTTGCTACAGGCAACGGCAGGTGCAATTTGACAAACCGAAACATCTCTCCAAAATTTTATACAGGCAGCTTTAAGAAAAAGTGCGGCTCGGTTTTTGATAAGATCGACACGGATTATCTGCTGAATTATTTTAAGAATCTCGGGCTTCTGAGCTGCTGCGACAGCAGCGGAAGATATTATCCGCTTTCAAAACAGGCAAGTTCTGTGCTGGATGTTCTTCGCTTTGCGTGCGAACGACTTGATGTTGATTTATTTTGCGGAGAAAGAATTAAAAACATTCGAAAAAACGGAAAAGGTTTTACGGTTAAAACTGAATCCGCTGAGTTTTCCTGCGGAAAGCTGGTCATTGCCTGCGGTTCAAAGGCATCTCCGAAGCTCGGAGGTAATTCAAGCGCGGCGGATTATCTTAAAAATCTCGGTCATACGTTTACTCCCTTCTCCCCTGCTCTGTGTCCGGTCAAAGTGAAATCGGAACTGCTGAAGTCGATTAAGGGTATCAGGGCGACAGGTAAGGCAACGCTTATCAGAAACGGCAAAACAATTAAAAGTGAATCAGGTGAAATACAATTTGCCGATAATGCGCTATCGGGCATTTGTATTTTTAACCTTTCGCTTTACGCTAAAAAAGATGACATTATATCTCTTGATTTGCTGCCTGATTTTTCTGATAAAGAATTATTAACGCTGCTGTTTAATAATAAAAAGAGGTTTACTTCGCTTACTGCTGATAATCTGCTGACAGGAATACTTCAAAAGCGACTTGCTCAGGCTGTGCTTAAATCTTGCGGTATCCGCGACTTTTCAAAAACCTGCGCTGAATTGAGCGAGCGCGATATTAAATCGGTTTCAGGCGCTTTAAAAGCGTTTGAATTTACAGTAAATGAGCTCAGCGGATTTGAACAGGCTCAGTGCGCAAGGGGCGGCGTAATTGCCGACGAAATCAACGAGAAAACTATGCAGAGCAAAAAATGCGGCGGTCTGTACATATGCGGTGAGGCTGTAGATATCTGCGGCGAGTGCGGCGGATATAACCTGCACTTTGCCTTTGCAAGCGGAATCATCGCGGGAGAAAACTTATGATAAGGGTTAATAATTTACATATTCCGATTAACTACGACGACAACACAATTAAAAACAAGGTTTGCAGAGAGTTACGGATTGACAAAGGCGCGGTCAAATCGGTTTCACTTTTCAGACGCTCGATTGACGCGCGGAAAAAAGACAACATCTATTTTCTCTGCTCGATTGACGTTGAGCTGAATATCAGCGAAAATGCAGTGCTTAAAAAAGCAAAAAACGCTGTTGCTGTTAAGCCTTATGAATACAACGTAGATAAATGGAACGGCGGAGCGTCTCCGGTTGTGGTTGGTATGGGACCCGCGGGATTATTCGCCGCGCTTATTCTGGCTCAGAGCGGCGCAAAGCCGATTGTGCTTGAGCGCGGCAAGGATGTTGACTCGCGCACAGATGACGTCAACAAATTCTGGACTGACGGAAAGCTGAATGTAAAATCCAACGTACAATTCGGCGAAGGCGGCGCGGGTACGTTCTCAGACGGAAAGCTGAACACAGGCACAAAGGACAGCAGACAGCGTAAGGTACTCGAGGAATTCGTAAATCACGGCGCGCCCGAAGAAATACTGTATAACGCAAAGCCGCATATCGGCACGGACAAGCTGAAAATCACGGTTAAAAAGATTCGGGAGGAAATCATTTCACTCGGCGGCACTGTAGTATTTGAAGCGCAGATGACGGACTTTTTTACTAAAGACGGAAAAATCAGCGCGGTCGAATACGAAAAGGACGGTAAAAAAGAGAGAATCGATACGGACAACGTTATTCTTGCGGTAGGTCACAGCGCAAGAGATACTTTTGAGCTGCTCAACGACAAAAATCTGCCGATTGAGGCAAAGCCGTTTTCCATCGGCGCGAGAATTGAGCACCGCCGCGAGGCTATTGACAAAAGTCAGTACGGCAAGTTTGCCGGTAACAGAAATCTGGGCGCGGCAAGCTACAAAATGAATGTTCGCACCAAAAACGGCCGCGGCGCGTACACGTTTTGTATGTGTCCGGGCGGTAAGGTTGTCAACGCATCGAGCGAGGACGGTATGCTATGCACCAACGGAATGAGCGAATTTGCGAGAGCCGAGGAAAACTCAAACGCAGCTCTGCTTGTGGGGGTATCGCCAGATGATTACGGCAGCGACAGTCCGCTTGCGGGAATGTATTATCAGCGCAGGCTTGAAGCCGCAGCATTCAAGCTTGGCGGAGAAAACTACAGCGCACCTGTTCAGCGCGTTGAGGATTTTATAAAAAACCGAAAGTCTACAAGCTTGGGCGAGGTTATGCCGAGTATTCTCCCTAACTTCACGCTCTGTGACCTGAATGAGATTTTGCCTGAGTATATTTCCGCTTCCATGAAAGAAGCGATCACCGATATGAGCAGAAAGCTCAGGGACTTTGACAATCCCGACGCTGTACTGACAGGACTTGAAACAAGAAGCTCATCCCCTGTTCGTATTCTGCGCAGCACTGATACTCTGCAAAGCGCGGGAACCAGCGGTCTGTATCCCTGCGGCGAGGGCGCGGGCTACGCGGGCGGTATTATCTCAGCCGCGGTTGACGGTATAAAATGCGCGGAGAAAATTATTCAAAACTCCAAAAATTAATTTTTCCATAAATAAAAAGCTGCCCTTTCGGACAGCTTTTTTGACTGCATCTGTAAGCCGGGTTCTGTCGTGAACAGCCATCTATCTTGGCAGGCGGTTACCCGCGCTGCTCAATGCCACCTCCTAAGAACACGCCGAGCAAGCGTATTTGTTCTACCACGGTGTTGCTTCAAATAGGGTTTACACGGCAGAGTGGTCTCCCACCCTCCGGTGAGCTCTTACCTCACCTTTCCATCCTTACCGCTAATTGCGGCGGTTATTTTCTGTTGCACTGGCCCTGGAGTCGCCTCCGGCGGCGGTTAGCCGTTATTTTTGCTCTGTGAAGCCCGGACTTTCCTCGCACAGTTCCTTTCGGAAGCTGCCCGCGGCTGTTCAATGCACTCAGCTATTATAATATATTATTCAAGCGGAATTGTCAAATTATTATTTTATACTTGCGGATTGCAAAATATGTGGTATAATTGTAAAGGTTAAATTTTAAGGAGTGATTTGATGGATATCAGACAGGAAAGTTTAAAGAAGCATTATGACTGGAACGGCAAAATCGAGGTCGTTTCCCGTGTTCCTATTTCTAATTCAGAGGAGCTTTCTCTCGCCTACACACCCGGCGTTGCGGAGCCTTGCCTTGAAATTCAGAAGGATTACAACAAAAGCTATGAGCTTACACGCCGCAATAATCTGGTTGCGGTTATTACAGACGGCACCGCGGTTCTCGGCTTAGGAGATATCGGTCCCGAGGCTGGCATGCCCGTTATGGAAGGTAAATGCGCGCTGTTTAAGGCTTTCGGCGACGTTGACGCGTTCCCTATCTGCGTTCGCAGCAAGGACGTTGACGAGATTGTAAATACTGTTTATCTTATCAGCGGTTCATTCGGCGGAATCAACCTCGAGGATATTGCAGCTCCGCGCTGCTTTGAAATTGAGCGCAAGCTCAAGGAAAAATGCGATATCCCCGTTTTCCACGACGATCAGCACGGCACAGCGATTATTGTTGCCGCAGCGCTTTTGAACGCGCTTAAAATTGTTGACAAGAAAATCGAAAATATTAAGGTAGTTATGAACGGTGCAGGCGCGGCAGGCGTTGCCATAGCAAAGCACCTTATGAATATGGGCGTTAAGCACATCACTATGTGCGACAGCAAGGGTATTATCTGCAAGGGCGATCCCAGACTTAACGCCGCTAAACAGGAAATTGCCGAGGTTACAAATCTTGATCATATGACAGGAACACTTGCCGACGCTATGGCGAGCGCGGATGTATTTGTTGGTATTTCCGCAGCGGGCTGCGTAAGCGAGGAAATGGTTAAGAGCATGGCTCAAAGCCCAATTATTTTTGCTATGGCTAACCCCACTCCCGAAATCATGCCCGACCTTGCAAAGAACGCGGGCGCGGCTGTTGTTGGTACAGGCAGAAGCGATTTCCCGAATCAGATCAACAATGTGCTTGCTTTCCCCGGAATTTTCAGAGGCGCGCTTGACTGCAGAGCTTCGGACATCAACGAGGAGATGAAGGTTGCCGCTTCATACGCGATCGCTTCTCTTGTTGAAGATGATAAGCTTAGCCCTGAATACATTCTTCCTCATGCGTTTGACCCCAGAGTAGGCAAAACCGTTGCCGCTGCCGTTAAGAAAGCAGCGATTGAATCAGGCGTTGCAAGAATATAAAACTGTTAAGGCTTGCTCAAAAACGAGCAAGCCTTTTTAGATTCCGTTTATTTGCTCTGCTCTTTTGAGCAGGGCGTTTTTTTCGTTAGGCAAATATTCTTCTATTACCTCATCAAGCAGGATATTCAGTGTTTTGCCGATTTCTGTGCCCTCGGTGATTCCGATTCTCATTAAATCGCCGCCGTTGATTTTTAATTCTTTTAAAGAAAAACATTCAGCCTGCGCGATTATCTCTCGGTACTGCCTTTCGGCTTGGGTTACGCTTCTAAGCTTTTCCTCTCGCATGTAGTCAGACTGCGACATTAAATCGGCAATCATCACCTTAAACAGCGACGGCATTAATACTTTGCCGAGCTTATTCATTACTCGCTTTACCTGCTTTTTTGAGCCGTTGAAGCGAACGTCGTGATAAATTATCAGTTTAATGCAATTATCAATAAAAGCGTTTGGGTATCTTAGTCTGCGCAGAACGGTCTTTGCAATATCCGCGCTCACCTGCTGATGTCCTTTAAAATGGCGCGTACCGTTTGAATCCTGTACCATTACACTCGGTTTGCCGATATCGTGAAAGAACATGCTGACGCGAAGTATAGGATCGTTTTCAATATATCCCACGGTATGGGTTATGTGGCGGTACACATCATATTTGTGGTGGATTGTCTTTTGGTCAAAATCAAAGCATGGTTTGATTTCGGGGATAAATACCGCGATAACCTCACGGTATTCATTTAAGATATTCTCGGCATATTTGCCTGTCAGGATTTGAGTGAACTCTGACTGAATCCGCTCCGATGCAATATTTTTAAGAAGCACCGCGTTATTTTTAACTGCGTTTGCGGTTATGGGTTCAAGTGCAAAACCAAAGCGCGACGAAAATCTGAGCGCGCGAAGGATCCTGAGCGCGTCCTCGTTGAAACGTTCGTCCGGATTGCCTACACAGCGGATCATTCCCTTTTCGAGATCGGCTCTGCCGCCGAACGGGTCTATCAATCCCCGGCTTTCGCTGTAAGCAATCGCGTTTACGGTGAAGTCGCGGCGCGCCAAATCCTTTACAATGTCCGTTGTAAAACTAACGCGGTCGGGATGGCGGTTATCACTGTATTCTCCGTCCACGCGGTAGGTTGTGACCTCGTACGGCTGCTTGTCAAGAATTATTGCGACAGTGCCGTGCTGGATTCCTATGTCTATTGTATTGTAATTTGCAAAACATTCTTTGATTTGAGAAGGCTTTGCGTTTGTACAGATATCCCAGTCATGCGGCTCGATACCGAGCAGGGCGTCACGCACACAGCCGCCTACAACGAACGCCTCATATCCGCTGCTTTCAAGCACTGAAATAATTTGCGCTGCGTTTTTGGGTATTTTTAACTTCATTCTATCATCTGTTTCCAATTAAGATTTCTTTGCTATTTTTGCCTTGTGTTTAAACTTTGAAATCAGGTTTTCGTTTACGCTGTAAATAACGTTGAATATTACTACCGTTGCCGCCGAGAATATAATCAGCAAAATCAATGCCTTGAAGCTGAGCGGAGTTAATCCGAACAGTCCGCCGAAGAAGGTAGAGCCGATTATAAAGCCCGTTGTGCAGAATACAATCATTGCTATTCTGAGAGCGTTGAACGGAATTGACAGTCTGATTATCAGTAACATTCCCGCAAGCGCGGTGATATATACCGATATGGTGGAAAGCTCCGCGTCGGAAATCGGGATAATATCGGTGGCTCCGATTATTGCGGTTGCTATTATATTGATTATTACGCATATGGCGGCAGGTACTGCTCTCATGATTATATTGAATGTAAAGTTACCCTTGATTATGTTCTTATTAGGCTGCAGTGCGAGTACAAATGACGGTATTCCGACTGTGAACGAGCTTACAAGCGTGAGCTGGATAGGCTCAAACGGATATGCCATACTAAAGCAGATAAAG
Source organism: uncultured Eubacteriales bacterium (assembly GCA_900315085.1). Classification (GTDB taxonomy): domain Bacteria; phylum Bacillota; class Clostridia; order Oscillospirales; family Acutalibacteraceae; genus Ruminococcoides. Next base: position 25,945 of record OMXW01000001.1, on the reverse strand, counting down.
AAGATTGCGAGTATGATTGAATAAATTGTTTTTACAAGATACAGTGCGGAGCTGCGCTCTACGTTATTGATCGTTCTTCTTCCCTCAGCTACTACATGAGGCATTGCGGCAAAGTCGTTGTCTACAAGAACAATCTGAGATACATTTCTTGCTGCCTCGCTTCCCGAAGCCATTGCAACCGAGCAGTCAGCTTCTTTTAGAGCCAATACGTCATTTACTCCGTCGCCTGTCATGGCTACCGAGTGACCGTGCTCCTTCAATGCAAGGACAAGCTTTTTCTTTTGCGCGGGGGTTACTCTGCCGAAAACGTTGCAGCTTTCGGCAGCTTCCTTTAGTTCCTCGTCGGTGGTTATTGTGGTCATATCGACAGCGTTTTCCGCACCCTCGATTCCTGTGTCCATTGCAATACTTTTAACGGTTTTTACGCTGTCGCCCGAGATCACCTTGAGGGTTACTCCCTGCTCCTTAAAGTAATTTACGGTATCGTTTACGTTGTCACGGAGCTGGTCTTTAATCAAAATAAGCGCCATTGGGTGCAAATCTTCCGGTAACTGTGAATCGGCGCGGAATTCTTCGTCCGAGGAGGCTAATACAAGGATGCGGACGGTTTCACTGATTTGCTGAATCTTGTTGTAGATTTCCTCGTATTTTTCTTTATCAGAAAATACAAACTCAGCCGCGCCCATTATATATGTCTTTCCGTTTTCAAATGTGCCTCCCGACCACTTTGTTTCGGATGAAAATGCCACAAACTTTTTGCAGGCGACCGGTGCTGTTCCCTCGGTGTAGTCGCTGATTGCCTGGAGCGTAGCGTTGATTTCATCGCTTGCGGCTACTATTGAGGACAGCGCGGTTCTTATTTTATCATCGTTGGTGTTAAGATTGATTATCTTGTGCACATTCATCTTATCTGCGGTGAGCGTACCTGTTTTGTCAAGACAGAGCACATCTACGCGCGCGAGTGATTCAATGCAGTACATCTCATTGATAAGTACCTTTTTTTGCGACAGACGGATTACCGAGACCGCTAAAACTGTACTTGTGAGCAGGATCATGCCGCCGGGAATCATACCGACGAGCGCGGCAACCGTAGCGATGACCGTGTTTTGAAGCGACTGTCCCTGGATGATGTACTGGCTGACAAAGAGCAGCGCTCCGATTGGGAAAATTATGATTGAACAAAGCTTGATGATGAAGTTGAATGAGGCGAGGATTTGTGAATTGTTTTTCTTTAAATACTTTGCCTCGCTGTTAATTTTAGCGGCGTAGCTTTCTGAGCCTACGCGGTTTACAAGCGCGTAGCAGGTGCCGGCAGAGATAAAGCTGCCCGACAGAAGCTCGTCGCCCTCTTCCTTTTGAATAAGGTCTGATTCTCCCGTAAGCAGGCTTTCGTTTACCTTACATATTCCCTCGAGCACTATACAGTCGGCAGGAATCTGATTTCCTCGCGAGAGTACAATCACGTCGTCCTCAACAAGCGCTTCTTTGCTGACAAGTGTCAACACTCCGTCGCGCATTACCGAGATTTTGCTCTCAGACAAAATCGTGAGCTTATCTACGCTTTTCTTTGAGCGGATTTCCTGGATTATTCCGATTACGGTGTTGAACAGCACAACTCCGATAAACAGCATGTTTTTATAGGAGCCTACAAGCAAAAGCGATACAAACAAAATAATGTTTACGATATTGAACAGCGTTACAATGTTATCGTAAAAAATCCGCTGAATCGATTTTGTTTTGATGTTTGAGGTGACGTTTACCTTCCCCTGTTCTACTCTTTGTGCTACTTCCTCGGACGTTAGTCCTTTTAGTTTTGGTGAAAAATCTGACATAATGACCTCGAAAAAAATTTTGAAAATAATAAAAATATTTCAAAAAAATATGTTGCTGCGCCGTTTTTTCAATTCTGACTTCCAAAAAGATTTTTAATAATAAAAAGGCACATTTATATATATTATAAATGCAAATTATAAGAAAGGCAACGGAAAGAAGGTGATTTTTTGAAAAATTTGAAAAAAATCGGCGTATTTTTGCTGTCTGCGGTAATGATGACCGCATCTGCAGACGCTTTTCCCGTGTTTGCCGAGGAGGATAACAGCCGCAGCGTGTATCTTGGCGGTCAGCCGTTCGGCGTTAAGTTCTACAACGACGGTGTTATTGTTGTGGAGCTTGAATCGTTTTTTGACGGAAAAGGTTATGTTTGCCCGTCAAAGCAGGGCGGGCTTAAGGTAAACGACATTATTAAATCCGTTAACGGCGTTGAAATAAACTCAAACGAGGATTTGCAGAAGGCTTCAAAATCAAGTGCGGGCGAAAAGCTTAAGCTTGAGATTGAAAGGGACGGTAATTCGATTGAAAAAACCGTTGTGCCAAAACAGAATACTGCAGGCGTTTACCTGCTCGGCGCATGGGTAAAGGACAGCTGCGCGGGAATCGGTACGGTGACCTATTACGACAGCGGTCAAAGTTATTTTGCCGCCCTCGGTCACGGAATATGCGACAATCAAACCTCCGCCTTGCTTCCGCTTAAATCCGCTGAGGTTCTTGGCGCGAATATCAGCTCTGTTTCAAAAAGCGTTGAGGGCAAACCCGGAAGTCTGAACGGATTTTTTACAGACAACACGCTCGGAAATCTTACCAAGAACACGCCGAACGGAGTGTTCGGAAAGCTGAGCGGAAAAGGATTTGAAAACTCAGAAAAGATTGTGCTTGCGGAAAATGATGAAATCAAAACGGGTAAGGCATTGATTTACACCAGCATTGATTCCGAGGGCGTTAAAGCGTTTGACGCTGAAATCACGCAGCTAAGAAACACCGACAAAAACAGCAACGAAAACTTTGTAATAAAGGTTACAGACAGCGAACTGATTGACAGGTGCGGCGGCATTGTTCAGGGTATGAGCGGCAGCCCGATTGTTCAGAATGGTAAAATAGTGGGCGCTGTCACCCATGTTTTTATGAACAAGCCGCATGAGGGTTACGGCGTGCTTATACAAAATATGGTGTCGAATTATAAAGAATAGCACTATATATTGTTAGTATCTGTCAGGAGTTTATAATTTTCACAAAAATAGCCTGAAATTTTTTGCAAAAATTTATTTGGAAACTATTGCCATCTTTGCCATTTTATGGTAATATTATATCACATTAAAAATTTGATGGGAGATTACCGACATGGACAATAGTACAAAGATAATAATTACCGAAAACGCGTCTGAGTTCTTACAGAATGATCTGAAAGTATTTCAGAAATTTAACCATTCTGTCGAATTTTGCGTTAAGGACGGCGAGGAGCTTTGCAGCAGGATTCAGCATGAGCAGCCCGACGTTGTGGTTATGGACGCCTTTATGACAAGGCTTGACGCCATAAGCGTTATGCGCAGCGTTAAACGCCAAAATGTCAAAACTCCGCTGTTCATTGTTTTTTCATCGTTCCACAGCGCGGTACTTGAACGCGAGATCATGAACAACGGCGCAAGCTATTTTGTGTTAAAGCCCTACGACGTTGAACAGCTCTGCGAGAATATTTCGCTGCTGATGAAAAAAAGCGACGCAAGGTTTAAGGCGCCTATCAGCATTGATTCGTTTGGAATTGAGCTTAGAGTTACCGAGATTCTGCATGAAATCGGCGTTCCCGCGCACATCAAGGGTTATCATTATCTGCGCGACTCCATTATGATGTCGGTTGAAAAGCCCGAAATTATCAACGCTGTCACAAAGCAGCTCTACCCCTCTGTTGCCAAGAAGTACAACACAACTTCCTCGCGGGTTGAGCGCGCTATAAGACACGCTATTGAGGTTGCGTGGGACCGGGGCGATATTGATGTGCTGAATTCGTATTTCGGCTACACCATTCACAACGACAGAGGCAAGCCAACAAACAGTGAATTTATTGCTATGATCTCTGACAGATTACGCCTGCAAATCAAAAATGCGTCATAAAATTTTAAAGTTAATAAAAATTCAGGACTGATTCGTGTGAGTCAGTCCTGATTCTATATTATTTTGTTCTGCCGATATCGGTGCGGTAGTGAGCGCCCTCAAAGCTGATTTTCTTTACAGCCGCGTATGCTTTTTCGAGAGCCTCGTCAAGTGTTGCCGCCTTTGCGGTAACGCCGAGTACTCTGCCGCCGTTTGTATAAAACTTTCCGTTTTCGTACTTTGTGCCTGCATGGTATACGATCGCGCCGTCAACCTGACCGTTGTCATCCATACCGAACATCTCGATACCTTTTTTGTAGCTGACGGGATAGCCGCCGCTTGCCATTACTACGCATGCAGCCGCGCCGTCGTACCATTCAATGTCAAGGTCGGAGAGCTTTTCGTCAATTACTGCCTCGCAGATATCTACCAAATCGGTTTTAAGTCTGGGAAGTACTACCTGGGCTTCGGGATCGCCGAAACGCGCGTTATACTCAATTACCTTGGGGCCGTTGGGAGTCATCATGAGTCCGAAGTACAGACAACCCTTGAATGGTCTGCCCTCTTTGTTCATAGCCTCGATCGTGGGCTTAAAGATTGTGTCCATGCACTCCTGAGCAAGCTCGTCAGTATAGTACGGGTTGGGGCTTACTGTGCCCATGCCGCCTGTGTTAAGACCTTCGTCGTTGTCATAGGCTCTTTTGTGATCCTTTGAGCTTACCATTGGCTTAACGCATTTGCCGTCGGTGAACGCAAGAACCGATACCTCGGGACCTGTGAGGAATTCCTCAATAACGATGTTGTTGCCCGAATCACCGAACTGCTTGTCCTCCATGATGGACTTGATTGCAGCTACCGCGTCGTCAATTGTCTGAGCAATGATTACGCCCTTGCCAAGCGCGAGGCCGTCAGCCTTTACGACCACGGGAACGGTGTTTTCAGACTTTACATATTCAATTGCCTTTTCGGGATCGTCAAACACCTCGTATTTAGCGGTGGGAATACCGTATTTTTTCATGAGGTTCTTTGAGAACACCTTTGAAGCTTCAATAATTGCGGCATTGGCGTTGGGACCGAATGCGCGGATTCCGGCAGCCTGAAACGCGTCTACCATTCCGTCCGCAAGGGGATCGTCCGGAGCTACAAAAGCGAGGTCGATTGCGTTCTCTTTTGCGAACTTGACCATTCCCTCTTTGTCCATTACGCCGATGTTTACTACTTCCGCGTCGCGGGAGATTCCTCCGTTGCCGGGAGCGCAGTAAAGCTTTGTGCATTTTGGGCTTTCAAGCAGCTTTTTGATGAGCGCGTGCTCTCTGCCGCCTGAGCCTATCATTAATATATTCATATATTTATACCTCTTTACGCAGACCGATCAATGATGGAAAAGACGGATGCCTGTGAAGCACATTGCCATGCCGTACTTGTTGCAGGTGTCGATTACATTATCGTCACGGATTGAGCCGCCGGGCTGAGCTACAAACTCTACGCCTGAACGCTTTGCTCTTTCGATGTTGTCGCCAAACGGGAAGAACGCGTCGGAACCGAGAGATACGCCGCTGAAGGTTTTGAGCCATTCTTTCTTTTCTTCCTTTGTGAGCGGCTCGGGCTTTGTTTTGAAGAACTGCTCCCATGTGCCGTCTGCGAGTACATCCTCGTAGTCGTCTGAGATATATACGTCGATTGTGTTGTCTCGGTCGGGACGGCGGATGTTATCAACAAAGGGAAGGTTCATTACCTTCGGATGCTGTCTGAGGTACCAGATGTCCGCCTTATTTCCTGCAAGACGGGTGCAGTGGATTCTTGACTGCTGACCTGCGCCTACACCGATTGCCTGTCCGCCCTTTGCGTAGCATACGGAGTTTGACTGTGTATATTTAAGTGTGATAAGAGCGATAAGGAGGTCGCGCTTTGCTTCGTCGGTGAACTCCTTGTTCTCGGTCACGATGTTCTGCATGAGCATTGCCTCGTCGATTACAAGCTCGTTTCTGCCCTGCTCAAAGGTGATGCCGAAAACATCCTTGTGCTCAATCGGATTGGGAGCGTAGTCGGGATCGATTTTTACTACGTTATAGTTGCCCTTTCTCTTGGTCTTTAATACCTCGAGTGCTTCGGGTGTGTAGTCAGGTGCGATGATTCCGTCGGAAACCTCGCGCTGCAGAAGCTTTGCTGTCTGAACGTCGCAGGTGTCTGAAAGAGCAACCCAGTCGCCGTAGGATGACATTCTGTCCGCGCCTCTTGCCATTGCGTATGCGGAGGCGATCGGAGAAAGCTCTAAGTCATCTACAAAGTAAATCTTCTTTAAGGTGTCGGAAAGCTCGCAGGCTACCGCTGCGCCCGCAGGGCTTACATGCTTAAAGGAAGCTGCCGCGGGAAGTCCCGTAGCTCTTTTAAGCTCGCGTACAAGCTGCCATGAGTTGAATGCGTCAAGAAAATTTATATAGCCCGGTTTGCCGTTGAGTACCTCTACGGGAAGCTCAGCACCGTCCTGCATAAAGATTTTTGACGGCTTCTGGTTGGGGTTGCAGCCGTACTTTAACATCAGTTCGTTCATCATGTCATCCTTTCGTTGTGTGGTTGATTACTTATTTTTATTGATAATTCTTGAATCTGCCTTGCCTGTTGCTATGTCGATATAGCGCACAAAAAGCGAAACCTTGTTGTCGCTGTCAAGCGCTTCCCATACCTTTGAAGCGAAAGCGTCGATATCGTCGCCTCCGATTTCTACGAGAGTGGGTTCTCCCTCGAAACTCGGGAGAGGATTGCCGTCGCCCATGTAGGTGTGGATGAATCTGCCCTTTCCTGAAAGCGGAGCGTCATATGTGAAGGTGTAGCGCTCGCAGCACTCGGGATTACCGTCGGCGCTCTTAAGAATTGACATTGCATAGTTCATCTTGCCGCCGCTGCATTTTACGATACCAGAAATTCTGGGTGTGTAGTTGGGCTCGTCAGGCTCAAACTCACGGGTGCGGAGAGCCTGCTCAAATGTAAGCTGCTGATTCATTAAATCGTAGATCGTGTCGGTCTGGTCGCCGTTTGTAACGATTGTCTTGTTGCCGAGCACGCGAACGGGCGCGTAAATGATGAGCGAGGGGTCTACAAGCTTTGAGGGATCAAACGCCTCTGTCTTGATTCCGTCCTCGGTTTCAACGAAAATTCTGTTGCGGCTGTTTTCGCTTCTGCCCATGATGAAATACGCGATCACCGCCTTTGTTCCGTCAGCGCTTCTGCCAAGCACAATTCCTCTGCCCGGGTAGCTTGTTGAAGCAATTTCCTGTGTTAATGATACCGCTTTCATTATTGTTTCCTCCTAATCGAGAATTTCGGTAATGTTTCCGTTTACCTTTATTTTATCCTCACAGAACAGAGCCACAGCCTTTGGAAGAATTTTCCACTCTGCCTGCTCCATAACTCTTTTCTGTAATTCTTCGGGTGTGTCGCCGCTTTTTACTTCTACGGCTTTTTGTATGATAATAGGGCCGCCGTCGCAGATTTCATTTACAAAATGCGCGGTTGCTCCCGTTACCTTTACTCCCTTTTTGAGAGCTTCCTCATGCACGCGGAGTCCGTAGTAGCCTTCGCCGCAGAACGAGGGAATGAGCGCTGGGTGAATATTTATGATTCGGTTTTCAAAGGCTGAGATGAATTTTTTGCCGAGGATCGTCATAAAGCCTGCAAGTACGATTACGTCGGCGTTTTTGCTCTGCACAAGCTTTGTGAGCGCTTCGTCGTACTGTGAAAACTCGTCGAAATCCTTGCGCCTGATCACCTCGGTTTCGATGCCGTTGTCAGCGGCGCGGGTGAGCGCGTAGGCGTTGGGATTTGAGGAGATCACGCAGGTGATTTTTCCGTTTGAGATCTCTCCCCTTTTCTGCGCGTCAATAAGCGCCTGCAGGTTTGTTCCGCCGCCCGAAACCAAAACTACTATGTTTTTCATCAGGCGAACACTACTCCTTCACTGCCCTCGATAACTTCACCGAGAACTACAGCGTCTTCACCGTTTGCCTTGAGGACTTCAAGCGCCTTTTCGGCTTCGTCCTTTGATACTGCTACTACCATGCCGACGCCCATGTTGAAGGTGTTGAACATATCGTGCTCGCTGATATTTCCTACGCGCTGCATAAGCTTGAAGATGGGCAGCACGGGGATTGCTTCCTTATTTACCTTTGCCGAAAGGCCTTCGGTGAGCATACGCGGAATGTTCTCATAAAAGCCGCCGCCTGTGATATGCGAAACCGCCTTGACCTCAACCTCGTTCATAAGCGCGAGGATGGGCTTTACATAAATCTTGGTTGGTGTGAGCAGGGTTTCGCCCAAAGGCGCGTCGAGCTCGGGATATGTATTGTTGATCGTTTCCTCGTTGATGTCAAAGATTTTTCTTACAAGCGAGAAGCCGTTTGAATGAACGCCCGAGGAGCGCAGTCCCAAAAGCACGTCGCCTGCCCTGAGCTTTGAGCCGTCAATCATCTTGGGCTTGTCCGCGATACCTACGCAGAAGCCTGCAACGTCGTACTCGTCAACGGGCATAAGTCCCGGGTGCTCGGCTGTTTCGCCGCCGATAAGAGCGCAGCCCGACTGAACGCAGCCCTCTGCTATACCCTCAACGATTGAAGCAACCTTTTCGGGAATGTTTTTGCCGATTGCGATGTAATCAAGGAAAAAGAGCGGTTTTGCGCCGCAGCAGATTACATCGTTTACGCACATTGCAACGGAGTCAATTCCGATGGTGTTGTGCTTGTCAAGCAGAAACGCAAGCTTGATTTTTGTACCGACGCCGTCTGTGCCGCTGATGAGCACGGGCTCCTCCATTCCCTTGAAGTCGGGAGCGAAAAGTCCGCCGAAGCCGCCTATTCCCGATACTACGCCCGGAATATTTGTGCGCGCAACGTGCTTTTTCATAAGCTCTACACTTTTGTAGCCTGCGGTAATGTCAACGCCTGCCGCCTTGTAACTCTCTGAAAAGCTTTCCATAAAAATCCTCCGTTATTTCTTTTTTATTTTTGTCGCGTATTTATCTACAAAGAAGGTTGTGGGAACATCAGCCGCGTATTGCTCTGTGAAGCAGCCGTCGCAAAGGTTGATTTTTGCCTCGCGGGCGGTTTCACGCAGGCTTTCTATGCTGAGATAGCCCAGCGAATCCGCGTTGATCTCGTTCCTTATTTCCTCTACTGTCATGTGGTTTGCAATCAGGTGCTCCTTGTCGGTGATATCGGTTCCGAAGTAGCACGGAGCGATAAACATAGGTGAGCTGATTAGCATGTGAACCTCTTTTGCGCCCGCTTCCCTGAGAAGGCGGACAATGTGCTTTGAGGTTTCGCCTCGAATGATCGAGTCGTCGATTACTACAATCCGCTTGCCTTCGACATTTGATTTCAGCGCGGTGAGTTTTGTCTGCATAAGACGTTTTTTCTTGTCCATGCCCGTGCCGACTTCCCTGCCGATAAATTTATTTTTCATTAAGCCCATTCCGAGCGGTATTCCCGACGCTTTTGCGTAACCCTCGGCGGCAACTATTCCCGAATCGGGTACGCCGCAGACCATATCGGCTTCGATCGGGTACTCCTTGTGAAGAAGCTCGCCTGCTCTGAGCCTTGCGGTGTGTACGCTAACGCCGTCGATTTTGCTGTCCGGACGTGCGAGGTAAACATATTCAAATATGCAAAGCGAGGTCTGCTCACTCTTTTTGCTCTGGAAATAGGTGTGAAGTCCGTCTTTATCGACTACCACCATTTCGCCCGGCAGTACGTCGCGGACAAATTCTCCGCCGATGCTGTCGATTACACAGCTTTCGGAGGTGAACACATAGCTGTCCTTTACCTTGCCGATACAGAGCGGACGGAAACCGAATTTATCTCTGAACGCTATTAGTCTTGTAGGTGCGCAGATCACCGTTGAGTACGCACCCTCGAGCTTATCCATAGCTCTGAGCACCGCGTCCTCGAGGTTGTCTGTTGAGCAGCGTTCCGTAGCGATTACATACGCCATAAGCTCCGCGTTGGAGTTTGACTGGAATATAGCGCCGCCGCGTTCAAGCTCTTTTCTGATCTGAGGAAAGTTTGTTATTGAGCCGTTATTTGAAATTGCGATTGAGCCTTCCTGGTATCTGATTACAAGTGGCTGATTTGACGCTCTGTCAAGGCTTTGGCATGAATTGTAGCGAACATGACCTACCGCGATGTCGCCGTTTTCAAGCTTTTTGAGGGTTTTTTCGGTGAATACCTCGGACACCATTCCGAGCTCCTTGACGGTTGAAAAATTGCCGCCGCTGTTCACCGTGATTCCCGAGCTTATATGACCTCTGTGCTGAAGTCCGTAGAGCGCGTCGTGTGTGATATCTACAATATCAAGCTCACTGTTGTTCTTATAAATTCCGAATACTCCGCATTCTTCCTTTGCCTTGTCTGCCGGAGTGATTGTTACATATTTTTTACTCAAAGCTCTGCCACCTTAGTCTGCATTGCCTTGTCTTTTTCGGCAACGCCTTTTTCCATTTCTGCCTTCATATCTTCAAGCTTCTTATCAAGTGTTTCGTCTGAGAGCGCAAGCATTTCTACCGCCAAAATCGCGGCGTTTGCAGCTCCGTCTACCGCAACTGTTGCTACGGGGATGCCTGTGGGCATCATTACGGTTGCAAGCAGCGCGTCCATGCCGTCAAGCTGCGCGGACTTGCAGGGAATTCCGATTACCGGAAGCGTTGTTTTTGCCGCCAGTACGCCAGCAAGGTGAGCCGCCATTCCCGCTGCCGCGATGATTACGCCAAAACCGTTTTTCTTTGCGTTCGCGGAAAACTGAATCGCCGCGTCGGGAGTTCTGTGAGCGCTCATTACATGAACCTCATACGGAACGTCAAACTCCTTGAGCTTTTTAACCGCTTTTGATACTACAGGGAAATCGCTGTCTGAACCCATGATAATTGCAACCTTTTTCATGATTTACTCCTTGAACATGATAAATTTATAAATTTTTACTTATACATTATACAAAAAATCCGCGCTGATTTCAATAGCAAGACCGATAATTTTAAGATAATAACACAATAAATTCGGCTCGGGGCAATTATTGTCACCATAAAGCACAAAAGGACAGGTTTGTGCCTGTCCCTAATAATTTGTGTTTATCGGTTTTTCTGACGGCTTTCGCCCGTCTGGATTTCGCTGAGGTCGTCAGAGTGGCGCATATGCGGAAACAACAGCTTCATGCGGTCGTCGTCATACTTTTTGTCAAGGTATTCCTCAAATTTATTTGAAGCTGTTACACCGCTTGTGCGCTGCTCCCAGCGGTATACCGCCGAAACAGTCAATATGCCGTTATACACCATGAATATGGCAAGCAGCACGGTGATGATTGAGCCTTGCTTTTTGGGGATCTTCTCTATCCACTTTGCCGCGAACGGATACAGATATCTTACCCATATTAGTCCGAGAAAGCCCCAGATAAACGCGTACATCAGACTTGTTCGTCCGTTTAAATTGAGCGGCATATTGCTGTAATCCCATGATACCGTTCCGAGTATAGTTTCCTGCAGCCATGAGCTTATGTATTCAAAGAAGGCTCCGAGAAACGCGCTTATTACAAATATCATTGTATCGCTGAGCTTATACATCTTGTAAAGCACCACAGTCAGCAGAACAGCTCCGCCTCCGTAGACAGGGATAAACGGTCCGTAGACCATGCCGACTCTCAGCTCAAAATGTCCCTCAGCAAAGGGCGCGTAAACCGTTTCAATACAGGTTCCCAAAAAAGAGCCGACTATGAAAAGCGCGAACAGCTTGGCAAAACAAAGTCCGTAAGCGAAGGGTTTATCCTCATCGCGCTCAAATTTGTTTTCGTACTCCTTCATATTCTCGGTTTTGATTTCGTCGAGCTTGCCTGATATCTGCTTTACATATCCCGACGTTTTCAGCTCGGGAAAGGCGTTTACCATTCTTTTGCGCAGCAGACTGTTTGTAAACAGACGGTTGTAGTTTTCCCGAAGCTCTTTGAGCTTTTCCCCGTCTATTCCCGAGTTTTCGGATAATATTTCTGCGCTGAGACGCTTCATTTTGTTACGCAGCCTGAAAACTGTTATCAGCGACAAGATTGTGTCGATAAATATTGCCGCGCAAATTGACAGTACTATAATCATGCTCACCGTTTCGGGAATCATTATAAGCACATGATTTAGCGGCGGTATGAGCATATGTACGGTGAAAACACCGATTATGCCGAGCATTACAGAGTTCGGGAGTGATGTGTAGCTGCCGATGTTAAGCTTTGTGTCGGAAAAATCCCACGGCTTGCAGCCGAGCAGCAATTCAAGTGTGTATCCGATGATAGCGGACAGCGCTGACAGCATAAGCGCGCTTCCGATAAATGTGATTATCGGGTTATTTGCCACATTGTTGAAAACGACGTAGCAAGCCACTCCGCAAAGTCCGTAGGACGGACCAAACGGCAGCGTCAGAAAACCCTTGTTGTAAAACTTTTTTTCAATTATCCAATGATATGCGCCGCTGAAAATCCATCCCAAAAAAGACAGCAGCACAAAACTCCAAAGTAAATCTACCCAGTACATCAATAACCTTCCGCAAAATTAAATTGTCGGTAAATTTTGCTTTACCGACAATTTGTTCTTTACTTTCCGTCCTTCCAGATTTCCTTTACCGCGGTTACGCTGCCCGCGAGTCCCTGGATGTCTGACGGGATAATAATCTTTGTTGCCTGACCGTCTGCCGCTCTTTCAAACGCCTCAAGACTTTTGAGCTGGATAACTCTGTCGCTCGGAGCCGCTTCGTTTAGCATTCTGAGTGCGTCGGCGTTAGCCTTTTGAACGGTGAGGATAGCCTCGGCTTCACCCTGCGCCTCACGGATTTTTTGCTCCTTAACAGCGTCTGCCTTTAAGATAGCGCTTTCCTTTAAGCCCTCTGCAACAAGGATCTGACTGCGCTTTTCACCCTCTGCGTCGAGGATTCTTGCTCTTCTTTCACGCTCAGCCTTCATCTGCTTCTCCATCGCGTCCTGAATTTCGCGCGGAGGAAGAATGTTTTTGAGCTCAACGCGGATCACTCTTATTCCCCACGCGTCGGTCGCTTCATCAAGGATAATTCTGATTTTATCGTTGATAGTGTCGCGCGAGGTCAGCGTATTATCGAGCTCGAGGTCACCGATGATGTTACGCAGAGTTGTTGCGGTGAGGTTCTCAATTGCGCTCAGCGGACGCTCTACGCCGTAGGTATAGAGCTTTGGGTCGGTGATTTCAAAATATACGACCGTGTCTATCTGCATTGTTACGTTGTCGCGCGTGATTACCGGCTGGGGCGGGAAGTCTACTACCTGCTCCTTGAGTGAAACCTTTTTTGAAATTCTGTCAATAAACGGAACCTTGATGTGAAGTCCCGTGTCCCATGTTGTGCTGTACGCTCCGAGGCGCTCAATTACATACGCGTGTGCCTGCGGAACGATCTGAATGTTTCTGATGACTAATATTAATACGATAAATATTACCGCGCCTAAAATAATAAGTCCTGCCATAATTATCTCCTTACTGCGCCTGCTCAACCAAAAGCTTTACGCCCTCGATTGCAAGCACCTTGATTTTTGTACCTTTTCTGATTGGAGCGAAGTCTGACCTCGCGCTCCAGATTTCTCCCATTACCTTAACCTGTCCGATTGACTGGGCGTCCTCAATATCAAAGAGTACGTCTCCGATTTGTCCGACCAGCCTGTCCGAATTTGTGTTTACCTTCTTGTTGTTCTTCTTGATTTTCTTCACTATCGGCTTTGTCACTATGAGCGCGACAAGCGATACCGTGAGAAAAATAAGCGACTGAATAATCAGCGAGCCTGTGAATATCGTGGCGATGGCGGCGCAGATTGCTCCGATTACGAACCACACGGAAACAAGCTGTGCTGTTGCCGCCTCACAAACTGCCATTACCACGGCAAAGCCTATCCAGATATAAGGCATATACGGCGTTATATTTTCCAAGAAACCACTCCCTTCTGTCTACATTTTATCACAGTAATATGTTACAGTCAATTGATTTTAGGCAATTTTTCTTTGCTTTTAACGTTTTACCTCTACCCTTTTTTTATATTATGTGCTATAATTAATTACATATTTAGAAATGACGGTGAAAATTATGGCATTTGATACCTTTGACGAGGGCATCGCGCCCGGTGGATTAAGAAGTAAAAATGAAATAAAAATTTTGATTTGCTACCTTTACAATTCGGTTAATGACAAGATGAGCAAAAACCTTGTTACCGAGGCGATTATCAACGATGAGCTGGCAAACTTTTTTGAGATTTCCGCCGCGTTTGACGAGCTTGTCGGAAACAAGAATCTTATTGAAAGCGACAGCGTTGACGGCGAGCAGACCTATGTTCTGAGCGAAAACGGAAAAATCATCGCTATGCAGCTTGAATCTACCCTTGCCCACTCTGTAAAGCAAAAGTCTTATGACTGCGCGCTCAGGCTTTTGTCGGAACGCAAAACCGCCAGAGATAACTTTGTTGAAATTGTTAAGACAGAGAACGGTTTTTCGGTAAACTGCACTATTTCGGGCGGCGACATCGATTTGTTTAAGTTTTCGATTTTTGCGCCCGCGTACGAGCAGGCCGAGATTGTAAAAAATAACTTTTTGAGCTATCCCCAGACGATTTACAAAACCATGCTGGGACTTCTCACAAAGGACACCGAGAATGTCGGCGAGGCTTTGGAGGAGGTTTACGGCTCACTAATTTAACGCTATAAAAACAAATTCAAAAAAAGCAGCAGCGTCACTCCCGGCAACCCTCCGATTACCGAGGTCAAAAACGACAACAGGCTGACAGGTATGTATACTCCCGTGAAGGATGAGCTAAGGTCGATTGCCGCAAGCGTTGCCGCACCGATTGCCATTGACAAAAGCGCCCTTGAAAAGGGGCGTTTTATTTTTGAGATAAAATGTATAAACGCAAATACCGTGAACGTACCAAAAAGAATTAACGCAAGTCCCCACAATGGCATATTAACATCTCCGCAAACAAAAATAGACCGCCGAATACCGACGGTCTATTATATGTTTTGATGTTAAAATTTATACTTACAGAATTTTGAAGTAAGCAAGTACATTAAGCGCAATTACAAAAACTACGAAGATTGCGGCAAAAAGCTTTGTCCAGCGCGAAAGAAACGCGTCGATTGAACGAGCCTTATTCTTTGAGAAGTAAGAGTCAGCGGCACCTGTTACAACGCCGAGTCCCTGCTGGTTGCCTTCCTGAAGAATAATTACAACAATAATCGCGATTGATACAATTGCAAGTAAAATTCCGAGAACTATGCCCCAAACGCTCATGCTTATATCGTCCTTTCATATGATAATCTACATTAATCAACTAATACATAGTAACATATTCTTTTTGATTTTGCAAGTGTTTTTGCCGAGTTTCCGTAAAAATTACGAAAATATTTATAAAATACTGAGCTGTTCGCCGTCGCTGTCCTCCGCAGACGGAAGCGCTCCCAGTGCAGGCAGTGAACGCGTGCGGTAACGCTGAGGTTTATTAAACATTCCTTCCTCGTAGTTGTCTACGCTGAACAGCCTGTGCCCCTTTTTGAGCTTCATTACCGCTACGCCCTGCGTTGAACGGGTGGTTTTAAGCGACAAGGTTCCGGTATGAACAAGCAGCATTCTGCCTGAGCTTGCCTTGAACAGTACCTCTTTGTCCTCGTCGAGGAACATGATTGAAGCCGCGGGACTCTTATCCGAGAACGCGCCCGTAAGCTTTTTGCGGTTGGTTTTGGTTGCGTACGCTTCAAGAGGCACCTTTGCCGCCTTGCCGTTTTCAAAGGCAAAGAGCATTATTCCTTTGTAGTCCTTTGTGGCTACCATATAAATTGCGTTTTCGCCCTCGTCCATACCGAGCTTTGCGGCAACATAATCGCCCAAAACACTCGTTTTGGTGTCGGAGAACTCGCTTGCTTTGGTCTTGTAAACCTGAGCCTTATCGGTGAAGAACAGCAAATCGCAGTTATTTGAAAACTCGATTTCCTGCGTGATTTCATCGCCGTCTTTGAGCTTGTGCGCTCCGCTCATTCTGAGCGACTGCGGTGTGATTTTTTTGAAATAGCCTTCCTTGGTGAAGAATAAGGTGCAGGCGTAATCAGGTACGCTGTCCGCCTCGGCTTCGTATTTTACGGTGTCCTCGTAGATGATTATACTCTTTCGGGGCTGACCGTATTTTTCGCCGATTGCCTTAAGCTCCTTTACGATTATTGTCTTTATCCTCGCCTTACTTTTGAGTATGTCGTCGAGCTCGGCTATTTCCTTTTCAAGCTCCTCGATGTCCTGCGTGCGTTTGAGGATGTATTCGCGGTTGAGGTGACGAAGCTTGATTTCCGCAACGTACTCAGCCTGAATCTGGTCGATTCCAAAGCCAATCATCAGGTTCGGCACAACCTCGATTTCCTCGTCGGTTTCGCGGATAATCTTAATTGCCTTGTCTATATCGAGCAGGATTTTTTCAAGTCCGCGCAGAAGGTGGAGCCTGTCAGCCTTTTTTGTGCGGTCAAAGAAGGTTCTGCGCTTTACGCACTCGATTCTAAAGGCTATCCACTCCTCGAGCAGCGCCTTTACGCCGAGAACCATCGGCACTCCGCCGATAAGCACGTTAAAGTTACAGGCGTAGCTGTCCTCGAGAGTTGTGAGCTTGAACAGCTTTGCCATAAGCTTGTCGGGGTCGGTGCTGCGCTTTAAATCGATTGTGATTTTCAGACCGTCAATACCCGTTTCGTCGCGGACGTCGGAAATTTCCTTTACCTTTCCCTGCTTTACAAGGTCGATGATTTTATCGATGATTACCTCGCAGGTGGTGGTGCTCGGTATAGCTAAAATGTCAATGCAGTTCGCGCTTTTGTCGTATTCGTACTTTGCGCGGAGGCGGATGCTGCCTCTGCCTGTTTCATATACCTGGTCGATGACCTTTTCGTCGTAAATTATCTGACAGCCGCCGATAAAATCGGGCGCTGGCAGGGTCGTTTTTACGTCGTGGTCGGGGTCGCGGATAATTGCCGCGGTAGTGTCGCAGATTTCCTTTAAGTTAAAGGAGCAGATATTTGACGCCATGCCGACTGCGATTCCCGTGTTGGCGTTGACCAGTACGGACGGAAAGCTTGTAGGCAGCAACGACGGCTCCTTCATTGTGTTGTCGTAGTTGTCTACAAAGTCTACCGTGTCGCGGTCTATGTCCTTGAACAGCTCTACGCAGATCGGCGCGAGCTTTGCTTCCGTGTATCGGGAAGCCGCCCATGCCATGTCGCGGCTGTAGAACTTACCGAAGTTGCCCTTTGAGTCAACATACGGGTGCAAAAGCGCCTCGTAGCCCTTTGAAAGACGTACCATTGTGTCGTAGATTGCCGCGTCGCCGTGAGGGTTGAGCTTCATGGTAGCGCCGACAATATTCGCCGACTTTGTGCGCGCTCCGTTCAAAAGTCCCATTTTATACATTGTATAGAGCAGCTTGCGGTGAGACGGCTTAAAACCGTCGATTTCGGGAATTGCGCGCGACAGAATTACGCTCATGGCGTAAGGCATGAAGTTTTCACGGATTGTGGAAACTATGGGCTGCTCAACTACCTCGCCCGCTCCCTTGATGTATCCCTTAACGGCTTCGGACTTTGCGGCTTTTTTTGTTGTTCGTTTTCTCGGTGCCATTTTTTCCGCCTCCTCAGCTTACGTCAAGATTGTCGATGTATTCGCTGCCGTGCTCAACGATGTAGTCTTTGCGCGCCTGCAGGTTGTTGCCGATGAGTATGTCAAAAATTTCCGCTGTCTGCGCGGCATCGTCGGGCATGACTTTTATTAATCGTCTGGTTTTCGGGTTCATGGTGGTGAGGTTCATCATGTCCGGGTCGTTCTCACCAAGACCTTTGCTTCGCTGAATTGTAAACTTGTCCTCCCCGATTTTTTGGAGGAACTCATCCTTTTCAAGCTCATCATAGGCAAAGTACACCTCGTTTTTGGTGGTGATTTCGTATAGCGGAGATTCCGCGATAAACACCTTTCCCTCGCGGATAAGCGTGGGAACAAGGCGGTAGAGCATTGTAAGCAGCATTGTGCGGATATGGAAGCCGTCGACGTCGGCATCGGTACAGATTATTACCTTATTCCAGCGCAGCGAGTCCATGTCGAAGGTCGCGAGATTTTTGTTTGCCTTTGACTTAACCTCAACTCCGCAGCCGAGTACTTTGAGCAAATCGGTGATGATATCGCTTTTGAAAATGCGGTCGTAGTCTACCTTTAAGCAGTTGAGGATTTTTCCTCTGATTGGCATGATAGCCTGAAAATCAGGGTTGCGCGCGAGGATACACGCGCCCTTTGCCGAGTCGCCCTCTACGATAAATAATTCTCTTGAAGAAATATCTTTACTGCGGCAGTCGGTAAACTTCTCAACGCGGTTTGTCATGTCGAGGTTGCCCGAAAGCTTCTTTTTTATATTAAGCCTGGTTTTCTCCGCGTTTTCACGGCTGCGCTTATTGACGAGCACCTGCTCCGCGATTTTTTCGGCTTCAAGCGGATTTTCGATGAAGTATACCTCAAGACTTTGGCGCAGAAACGCTGTCATAGCGTCCTGGATACCCTTGTTTGTTACCGCCTTTTTGGTCTGGTTTTCGTAGGATGAAACGCTTGAAAAAGACGAGATAACACACACAAGGCAGTCCTCTACGTCGTCAAATTTTATCTTGCTTTCGGTTTTATTGTATTTATTGTTTGTCTTTAAGTAGTTGTCTATCTGATAGACAAAGGCGTTGCGCACCGCCTTATCGGGAGCGCCGCCGTGCTCGAGCCAACTCGAGTTGTGGTAGTATTCGGTAAGGTTGACCTTGTTTGAAAAGGCAACCGCTATGTTCATCTTGCATTTGTACTCGGGCTTGTCGTCGCGGTCACGCGTTTTGACCTCGGTTTCCCAGTGCTGGACCGTTGTCAGACCGTCCTCTCCTATTACCTCGGCAACGTGGTCAACCACGCCGTTGGCGTATAAAAACGAGGTGGTGTCAAAGCTCTTTCCGTTTTGGTTGCGGAAGATAAATTCAACGCCCGCGTTGACGATTGCCTGGCGCTTCATGATATCGATGAAGTAATCGGGCTGAATCGCGATATCCGTGAACACCTCAAGGTCGGGCTTCCATGAGATTTTTGTGCCCGTGTCCTTTTTGGAATAAGGCTCCTTCTTTAAGCCGCCGACGTTTTCGCCCTTTTCAAAGTGCAGGGTGTAACGGTAGCCGTCGCGGCGGATGTCTACGTCCATATAAGCGGAGCTGTACTGAGTTGAGCACAGTCCGAGTCCGTTCATGCCGAGCGAAAACTCGTAGCTTTCGCCCTCGTTGTTATTATACTTGCCGCCTGCGTACATTTCGCAGAAAACAAGCTCCCAGTTATAGCGCTGTTCCTTTTCATTGAAATCGACCGGGATTCCGCGTCCGTGGTCCTCTACCTGAATTGAGCCGTCGGAGTATCTGGTTACGGTGATTTTTTTGCCGTAACCCTCGCGAGCCTCGTCGATTGAGTTGGACAGGATTTCAAACACCGAATGCTGACAGCCGTCGATTCCGTCCGAGCCGAATATTACGGCAGGTCTTTTTCGAACTCTGTCCGCGCCTTTCAGCGTGGTGATACTGTCGTTTCCGTATTCATTCGTTTTTTTCTTAGCCATATACTACTTCCTTGATTTATTTTTCACCGCGCAGCTTCTTTATCTTATCTCTGAGATAAGCGGCGTGCTCAAATTCAAGCAGCTTTGCCGCTGCGCGCATTTCCTTTGTGAGGCTTTCTATCAGCTGCATCCGCTGAGCCTTTGAAAGCTTCTTTGAATTTTTAAACTCGCTGTCGTCGTGAGTTGAGATTTCAAGAATTTCGCTGACCTTTTTAACGATTGTTTTTGGTACTATGCCGTGCTCCTCGTTGTATTTTTGCTGGATTTCACGGCGTCGGTTGGTTTCCTCGATACACACGCGCATGCTTTCGGTCACGCTGTCCGCGTACATGATTACAGTACCCTCGCTGTTTCGCGCGGCGCGTCCCGTTATCTGAATAAGCGAACGGGTGCTTCTTAAAAAGCCTTCCTTGTCCGCGTCCAATATTGCGACAAGTGATACCTCGGGGATATCGAGTCCTTCGCGCAGGAGGTTGATTCCGACAAGCACGTCAAATTCGCCGAGGCGCAGGTCGCGCACGATTTCCATGCGCTCAACCGTGTCGATATCGTGGTGCATATAGCGCACGCGGATTCCCATTGTTTCGAGATAGTTTGTCAGATCCTCCGCCATTTTCTTTGTAAGCGTGGTTACGAGCGTGCGCTGCTTTTTTGCGGCGCGGACGTTGATTTCCGACACTAAATCGTCGAGCTGTCCTTCGGTGGGACG
The DNA here is from genome assembly GCA_900315085.1 of uncultured Eubacteriales bacterium. Taxonomy (GTDB): domain Bacteria; phylum Bacillota; class Clostridia; order Oscillospirales; family Acutalibacteraceae; genus Ruminococcoides. The sequence continues at coordinate 5,643 of OMXW01000001.1, read as the reverse complement.
TACCGAGATTTCGGGATCAAGAAGTCCTGTGGGACGGATAATCTGTTCTGCTACAACCGCGCTCTTTTCAAGCTCCAAATCGCCGGGAGTGGCGCTGACAAACACGACCTGATTGATTCTGCTGTAAAACTCGTCAAAGTTTAGCGGTCGGTTATCGTATGCCGACGGCAAACGGAAGCCGTAGTCTACAAGGCTCTTTTTGCGCGCGCGGTCGCCTGCGAACATTCCGCGAACCTGAGGCAGCGTTACATGTGATTCGTCCACGAACAAAAGAAAGTCGTCGGGGAAATAATTGAGCAGCGTATAAGGCGAGGAGCCCGGCGCTCTGCCCGACAAAATTCGCGAGTAGTTTTCAATGCCCGTGCAGAAACCGATTTCCTGCAGCATCTCCATATCGTAGCGCGTGCGCTGTTCAATCCTCTGCGCTTCAAGGAGCTTTCCGTTGTCTCGGAAATACTTGAGCCGCTCCTCAAGCTCGCGCTCAATTTCGGCAAGCGCGGTTTTCATTTTATCGTTTGACACGATATAGTGAGAGGCGGGATATATTGCGGCGTGCTTTAAAATTGCCTTTAACTCGCCGGTGAGCGGATTGATTTCTGAGATTCGGTCAATTTCATCTCCGAAGAACTCCACGCGGATTATTGAGTCGTTTGACGCGGCAGGGAAAATCTCTACAACGTCTCCCCTGACTCTGAATTTATTTCTGATGAAGTTGATATCGTTGCGCTCGTACTGCAGCTCAACAAGCTTTTTTACAAGCTCGTCGCGCGATTTTTCCATGCCCGGGCGCAGTGATATTACCATGTTTCGGTAGTCGATCGGGTTGCCCAGGCTGTATATGCATGAAACAGACGCGACTATAATTACGTCGCGCCTTTCGGAAAGCGCAAGCGTCGCGCTGTGGCGAAGCTTGTCTATTTCATCATTTATTGAGCTGTCCTTTTCGATATAGGTATCGGTTTGAGCAACATACGCCTCGGGCTGATAGTAATCGTAGTAGCTTACAAAGTACTCGACAGCGTTGTCGGGGAAAAACTCCTTGAACTCGCTGCAGAGCTGAGCCGCAAGCGTTTTGTTATGAGCAAGCACAAGCGTAGGACGCTGCACCCTTTCAATGATATTAGCCATCGTGAAGGTCTTGCCCGAGCCCGTTACGCCGAGCATTGTCTGCTCTCGGTTGCCGCTTTGAATACTTTGCACAAGCTTATCTATTGTCTGAGGCTGGTCGCCAGTTGGCTTATAATTAGAATGTATTTTAAAATCCATAGCTTAATATAAAAATATATGATCAGCCATACCGCTGTCTTTGAGCGACAGGTATTTTGTTTCCGTTACTATAAAGTGATCCTGCAGCTTTACGCCCACGTTGTACAGCGTGTCGTAAATTGTCATTGTTGTGTCAAGATCCTGCTTTGACGGCAAAAGCGAACCGCTTGGATGGTTATGCGCTATATAGGCGGTTTTCGCGTTGTGCCTGATTGCAAGGTCTACCATCTTCCGTATCGGCATTTCAGTGCTGTTAACTGAACCCTGCGCGATTATATCAAAGAAGATTATTCTTCCCTTTGCGTCGCCGAGCATCATTGCCACAACCTCGGCGTTTCTTCCGATAAACTTGTTCTGAAAGAGTTCGCCTACCGTTTCCGGTTCAATAAAGTTTTTATCACTGTTTTTGGATTCTGTGTATATCCTTGCAAGCTGCGGCTGCATTTTCAGCAGAATCACCGCGTTTTTTGAAAGACCAAAGTCACGTTCAAGCTCATCGGACGGAGCGTCGCACACTCTTCCGAAGGTGCCGTAGCGTTCGAGCAGACGGTGCGCCAGCGGATTTGTGTCGCGGCGCGGAATTCCGTAGTAGAGCAGCATTTCAAGAACCTCGTGCTGTTCAAATACATCGAAGCCGTTTTTTAAGAATTTTTCCTTTTGCCTTTGCCGTCTGCCGTTGTGGACATTTCCGTCTGATGAAGCCATTGTGAGTCTCCCGAATTATTTTACGCCGTACTGCTCGTAGTATGCGTCAATTGCCGCCTTGAGCTTATCGTCAATGATAACCTTGCCCTTGTATTCCTTATTATAGAGGTGCTCAACTACCTCAGCCATTGTTACGATAGCCGTTGTTTTGAGTCCGTATTTTTCTTCGATTTCGGCAAGCGCGCTCTTTTCGCCCTGACCTCTTTCCATTCTGTCAACGGATACTACAAGTCCAATCGGATCAACGTCGCCCTGAGCCTTGATGATTGGCAGAGTTTCCTCAATTGAGGTTCCGGCGGTTGTTACGTCCTCGATGATTACAACCTTATCTCCGTCGTTGATTGGGCTGCCGAGCAAAATTCCCTTGTCGCCGTGATCCTTTACCTCTTTGCGGTTTGAGCAGTAGCGGATATCCTTGTCGAACTTTTCGCTGATTGCGATTGTCGCTGCAACGGAAAGCGGAATTCCCTTGTATGCGGGTCCGAAAAGCACGTCAAAGTCAAGTCCGAAGCGCTCGTTGATTGCCTCAGCGTAGTATGCGCCGAGCTTTCTGAGCTGCGCGCCTGTTCTGTAAAAGCCTGTGTTTACAAAAAACGGCGTTTTTCTTCCGCTCTTGGTAACGAAGTCGCCGAATTTGAGCACCTGACAGTCTACCATAAATTCAATAAATTCCTTTTTATACGCTTCCATTTTGTACTCCTCCTGAATTCAAATATTTGTTTGCATATTTCTACATTTTCAATCATACCACAATATATTGTGTTTGTAAACACTTTTTTTAAGTCGCGTACTTAACGTTTATTATTTGATGACGTTTTCTGTTTCGCGAGAAAACATAATCTACAGGAAACTGTGAGGGCAATAGGAACTGCGTTAGGTTATTTTTGTTTCCTATCTGCACGACCTTCAAACTCTAAACTCTCAACTCTAAACTCTCAACTCTAAACTCTAAACTCTAAACTCTTTCCAAAATTTATCTATTGACAGATTAGAATGTATGTTCTATAATATAGTTAAAACAAATGTTCGATATAGGTGCGCTATGAAAAATTTTGTAAAGGTTATCGTCAGCTTTGACTGTGACGGAACGCTGACTCCTAAGGTTATCATTTGGGATGATGCGCAAAGCTTTAATATTGACAAAATAACCGATATCCGCTTTACCCCTTCGCCGAAAAACGAAAAAGCGGGTATTCGCTACACCTGTCTTATTCACGGTAAACAGCGGTATTTATTTTTTGAAAACAGCCGCTGGTTCGTAAAAACTTCTTAAAAAACGGCAGTCAACCGTTTGAAGCTGACTGCCGTAAATTATCTGTTTATTACTGCTATTAATATTGAAAAGTAGTGACAAACGCTGCCGACTACCGTGAATATATGCCAGATCGAGTGGAAATACTTTACCTTTTTTATCGCGTAAAAGATAACGCCGACCGTGTAAAATACTCCGCCGCCCACAAGCAGCCACAAGCTCCACGAGTTCATTACCTTTAAAAGCGGTTGTATGGCAAATATTATTACCCAGCCCATCGCGATATAGCACACAACCGAGGGCTTGCGGAATTTTTCGAGGTCGATTGAGTTGAGCACGATTCCGAGTACCGCCGCTCCCCACACTATTCCGAACAGCACCCAGCCGATTGCGCCGCGAAGAATCGAAATTGTGATCGGCGTATATGTTCCGGCTATTAGGAAAAAAATCGTGTTGTGATCCATTATTCTGAAAAAGCTCTTTGCCTTTGGATTTGTTATCGCATGGTACAGCGTGCTCATGCAATAGAGCACGATCAAACTTGCGCCGAAGATCGCGCAACCGACCACCGACCATGCGTCACTGTATATTGCCGCAAGTACAATCAGAACCGCAGTTCCTCCGATTGCAAGCAGGCTTCCGATTCCGTGCGTTACAGAGCTGAAAATCTCCTCGCCTAAAGTGTATCTTTTGGGTACCTTTTTAGCCATAAAAACATCTCTTTCCGTTTTGCTGAGTTATTATGCTTACACTATTATAAATCAGGTTTGGGCAAAATACAATATGCCGCGCAATGCAAATTTATCCAAATTCGCGGTATGCTATGCAAAAACACAATATATTATTATCATAAATCATTGACAAGACGAGTTTTAAATGATAGAATAAGCTATACTGAACAGACCAAAGCAAACGCTTGGAGTCGGGTCTTATTGACAGTGGTTATCGCCGCGGGACAGTTAACATCATAACTGTTTCGCGGCTTTTTTATGGTTTTGATGTATAATGTATCGTAAAGCCGTGCCGCTGCATATAATGAACCAAACTTCACAACGCAATACGGAGGTGTACATATGGCAGTAGATAACAGCAATAAGCAAATTGCGGTAAAGGTATCGCTTGTCGGTATTATTGCAAATATTTTTCTGACCGTTTTTAAATTCGTCGCGGGTATTATTGCCCGCTCGGGCGCGATGACGAGCGACGCGGTTCATTCGGCGTCGGATGTTTTTGGCGGATTGATTGTAATAATCGGCGTTCGGTTTTCCTCAAAGGAATCCGACCACGACCATCCCTACGGTCACGAAAGGTTTGAATGCGTCGCCGCTCTGCTGCTCTCAGCGGCTCTGTTTCTGACGGGCGGGTTCATCGGATTTGAATCTCTGCAGAAAATTTTCACGGGCGCGTACAAAGACCTTGAACTGAAAGGTCAGCTTGCGCTGATTGCCGCGATAACCTCAATCGTTGTCAAGGAAGCAATGTTTTGGTACACGCGAATCAACGCCAAACGGATCGATTCAACCGCGCTGATGGCGGAGGCATGGCACCACAGAAGCGATGCTCTGTCATCTGTCGGAGCGCTTATCGGTATCGGCGGAGCGCAGCTCGGACTTCCTATTCTTGAACCGATTGCCAGTGTAATTATCTGCCTGTTCATCTTCAAGGTTGCATTTGATATTTTCAAGGACGCTGTTGACCGAATGGTAGACCACTCATGCGACAGCGAGATGGAAGAAAGCATTAAACAATGTGCGATGGATGTTCCCGGAGTTTTAAGCGTAGATTTACTGAGAACAAGGGTTTTCGGCAACAAGATTTATGTTGATATCGAAATCAGCGCTGACAGCACCCTTCCGCTCTCGGAGGCTCACCAGATTTCGGACGACGTTCACAACTGCGTTGAACAGGAATTCCCGCAGGTCAAGCATATTATGGTGCACGTTAACCCAAAAAACAACAATGAATAAACGACACCCTGCAAACCGATTATCGGAATGCAGGGTGTTTTTAATTCTGTTTTAGAATTTTATTCCCACTCTATTGTGCCTGAAGGCTTTGGTGTTAAATCATAAAGCACGCGGTTTACGTTTTCTACCTCTGCGGTGATTCTCTTTGTAATGTACTGCAGAAGCTCAAACGGTACGTTCTCAACGGTTGCGGTCATTGCGTCCTTTGTGTTGACCGCGCGGATGATTACGGGATACGCAAATGTGCGTTTGCCGTCCTTAACGCCTACCGATTTAAAGTCGGGCACTGCGGTGAAATACTGCCACACCTTTCCCTCCAAGCCGTTCTTTGCGAATTCCTCGCGGAGAATAGCGTCGCTCTCTCTTACCGCTTCAAGTCTGTCGCGTGTGATTGCACCGAGGCAGCGCACGCCGAGTCCGGGACCCGGGAACGGCTGACGGAATACCATGTTA
>OMXW01000063.1 GCA_900315085.1 uncultured Eubacteriales bacterium | reverse complement strand
AGCTCAAACCAGAAGGTGCTGCCCTTGTTCGGCGTGCTGCGAACTCCGTAGCGCGCGTTGTGCGCGTCAAGGATTCCCTTTACGATTGAAAGTCCCAGACCCGAACCGATAACTCCGCGTCTGTGCTCCTTGTCAACCTTATAGTATCTGTCCCAGATATACGGAAGCTTGTCGGCAGGGATACCCTCGCCGTGGTCAGTTATTTCAATTACGACCTTCTGCTTGTTGACATTCTGATTGATGATTACGGTTTTGTCGTCTCCGCAGTGGTTGATTGCGTTGTTTACCAGATTGTAAATAACCTGAGAAATTCTCAGCTCGTCCGCGTTGATGTAAACATCCTCGCCGCTTTCAAAGCTGAGGTTGTAGCCGTCCTGCTCAATCAGCTTTGTGTACCGCTTGAAAATATCCTTTATGCTGTCGGTCAGGCAGAAATCCTTTTTCACGGTCTGAACCGCTCCCGACTGCAGCTTGGAAAGGTCGAGCAAATCGTTTACAAGGGTTGAAAGCCGCGTCGCCTCGTCAATAATTACCTGAACGTTTTCGGGGGTGTTCTCGCCGGGCAAGTCGCGCATTACCTCGGCGTAGCCCGTGATCATCGTAAGCGGAGTGCGCAGGTCGTGCGAAATGTTCGCAATAAGCTCCTGCTGCAGCTTTTCCGCCGCGGCAAGCTCAGTTTTTGTTGCCTGCAAAGTATCGTTGAGTTCCTCGACCTCAAGGTAACCTCTTGCGTTGAATTCGGTGTTGTAGTTCTTCTTTGCAAGTTCCTTCGCCGCCTGATTAGTGAGCGAAATAGGCTTTGCGATCCTCCTGCTTGCGTAAACCGAGAAGAAAATCGAGAGTACAACAAACGTTATTGAAACAAGCAAAAGCTGCTTTTGGATTATTTCGAGCGTGGTGTTGAGCGGAGTGATGGACGAGGTAATCAGCACAAATCTCTCGTCGCCGTTTTTGTCGGTTGTGATCCGCGCCGAAACCATGTTTTCGTTAGGGTCAGCCTTTGACATGTGAATGTTGAAGTTCGCGCTGTCCGACGATGACGAGGTTGATTTCCGCATCATCTCGATCTTGCGCTTTTCAAGATCCTTTTCGTCGTTCTGCTCAACGACGGTATAGCTTCCGCCGTTGTCAACCGTAGCCTCGTAGTAATGAAGCACGTCGCTGCGCTCGACATTCAGCAGTGTGGCAGGGTTATCGTAGGAGCACATTACAACGTCGCGCGGAGCTCCGCCTCCGGACTTAAAGATGTATATCGAAAGTGAATAATGGCTTGCAACGTTGTCCATTGTAAGCCAGACGTTTTTGTTTGTTTCAACCGCCTTTAGCACCTTTGACATGCACTGCTCAACGTTGTGAGATTTTGACATGGTGTAGAGCGGTTTTATGAAGAAAATCTGAAAAACCCAGAGTACTATCAAGATAATCGCGCCGAACACTATGAAATAGCCCAAAAGCTTTGTTCTCAGCGAAATATATCTTCGGTTTATCCTTTTAATCTGTTTCAAAGCGGTAGCCAACTCCTCGCAGCGTTACAATGCACTTGCTGTATTCGCCAAGGCTTTTTCTGAGCAGCTTGATGTGGGTGTCAAGTGTTCTCTCGTCGCCGAAGAAGTCGTAGCCCCAAACCTCGCTGATAAGGCTTTCGCGGGTGAGGGCGATTCCTTTGTTGCGAACCATGTAGAAAAACAGGTCATATTCCTTCGGTGTCATTTCAACGCGCTTGCCGTCGATCGATACAATACGCGCGGTGAAGTCAACCTCAAGTCCCTTGTAGTTGAAAACGTCGCGTTCTCCGTTGTTTTTCGGACCGGACGACGAGCGCTTGATTACCGCGCCGACTCTCATCATAAGCTCCTTTGGTGAAAACGGCTTAACTACATAGTCGTCCGAGCCAAGCTCAAAGCCGTGGATTTTGTCGTATTCCTCGCCCCTTGCCGAAAGCATGATGATAGGCGTGTTGCGGAACTTGCGGATTTCGCGGCAGGCGGAGAATCCGTCAAGCTCGGGCATCATAACGTCCATGATAATAAGGTCAAATTCTTTTTTGCGGCAAATCTCGATCGCCTGCATACCGTCAACGGCTTCTTCAACCTCGTACCCCTCAAACTCAGCGTATTTTCGAATTATCTGACGAATCCTGAACTCGTCGTCTACTACCAAAATCTTTGCCATGATATCCCTCCTGTGATAATATAAGGTATTATAAACAATAAAAGTGACGGTTTTATGTATAAAATATAAGAGTATATAATGATTATAACATATTATTTTTTATATTGAAATAGTTGAAAAAAAGTTTTATAATAAAACAGGTTAAATTTTAAATAAGGAAAACATATTAACAAATTGTAATTTGTTTTATAAGTGTGCAATGTAGGGGAGACCCTGGCGGTCTCCCGAAGCTATGCGCAAAAGCCGAGGGATGCGGCAAACGCCTCCCCTACAATCAACGGCTGTTCAGCCTCGAGTTGCGGATAGTGATTTATTAATTTTTAAGTTCGAAGTTTTTGGACATCAACGGATAAAACAGGTTAAATTTTAAATGGGGTGTTAGCTTTGGAAGTAAGATTCATCAACTCCGCCGAAATCACAAAGGCGGTCAAGAAGCTGCTGATGGACTGCAACTATTTTATCGGCGGCGATATCATGGACGCGCTCACCCGCGCGCGCGGCACTGAAACATCTCCGGTAGGAAAAAGCGTGCTCGACCAGATTATCGAAAACGATAAAATAGCAGCGAGCGAGGAAATCCCGCTCTGTCAGGATACGGGCATGGCGGTGCTGTTTGTAGAGTACGGCGACAAGGTCTGCGTTGAAAACGGCAGCTTTGACGACGCTGTAAACGAGGGCGTGCGTCAGGCATACAGCGAGGGATATCTGCGCAAGAGCGTGGTAAGCGATCCCGTATTTGACAGGGTTAACACAAAGGATAATACTCCCGCGATCATTCACACAAAGATAGTAAGCGGAAACAAAATACATATAACGGCAGGCGGCAAGGGCTTTGGAAGCGAAAATATGTCCGCAATTAAAATGCTCACTCCGTCCTACGGCGTAGAGGGCGTAAAGCAGTTTATACTCGATACCGTAAGAGCGGCAGGACCAAATCCCTGTCCTCCGATAGTAGTCGGAGTTGGAATAGGCGGCACCTTTGAGCGCGCGGCTCAGCTTGCCAAAAAGGCAACCTTCCGCCCAATCAACACTCACAATCCCGACAGCCGCTACGCAGAGCTTGAGGACGAGCTGCTCAGCGAAATCAACAAGATGGGCTTCGGTCCCGCGGGACTCGGCGGAAATACAACGGCTCTCGGCGTTAATATTGAAACCTCGCCCACTCATATCGCGGGTATGCCCGTGGCGGTCAATATCTGCTGTCACGCCGCAAGACACGCAAGCGCGACTATATAACGGAGGCTGCCATGACTAAGAAAATTACACTTCCGATCACGGATGAGGATATAAAAAATCTGAACGCGGGCGACAGCGTTCTGCTGACAGGCTCAATAATCACGGGACGCGACGCGGCTCACAAAAGACTGTTTGAATTGATCGAGCAGGGCAAAGAGCTGCCCGTAGACGTAAAAGGCGAGCTTATTTACTATGTAGGCCCTGCCCCCGCAAAGCCCGGCTACGCGGTAGGTCCCGCAGGTCCCACCTCAAGCTACAGAATGGACAAGTACGCTCCGTCGCTGCTTGACCTCGGACTAAAGGGCATGATAGGCAAGGGCGCGCGCTCACAGGCAGTTATCGATTCAATCGTCAAAAACAACTGCGTTTACTTTGTTGCGATCGGCGGCGCAGCGGCTTTGATAGCAAAAAGTATAAAGTCGGAGGAGATCCTTTGCTATGACGACCTCGGAACAGAGGCTGTAAGACGCTATGAGGTAGAGGATTTTCCGTGTATCGTGGCAATCGACAGCCGCGGAAACAATGTTTATGAAACCGAACCGCCAAAATACCAAAAATAATTCTTGCAAAGAAGCGAATATAATATTATAATAAAGAGTAAACATAATGAAAGGCGGAATGGATATGCCGTTTATTAATGTAAAAACCAACGTCAGGCTCAGCGAGGAGAAGAAGCAGGAAATCGGAAACAAGCTTTCCGAGGCAATCAGTATTCTTCCCGGCAAAAGCTATCACTACCTGATGACGGCGGTCGAGGACAACGTTTCAATGATGTTCCACCGCGACTCTGAAAACAATATCGCAATGGTTGAGGTAAAGCTGTTCGGAAAATCCACCAGACAGGCTTATGAAAATCTCACCCGGGCAATCTGCGACATAATGAGCAAGGACGCAGGCGTTGACGGAAAATACTGTTATGTAAAATTCAGCGAGGTTGAGCACTGGGGCTTTGACGGCTCGCTGTTCTGAGGATAAAAACATGAAAAGCTACAGAAAAGAACTTTGGTTCAATATACCCGCGCGAAGAAAAATTGTGCGCATAACCGAGGATGTTCAGCGCGCAATTGACGAAAGCGGCGTAAAGGAAGGTCTTGTGCTGGTAAACGCGATGAATATCACCGCGTCGGTTTTCATCAACGACGACGAAAGCGGACTGCACAGCGACTACGAACGCTGGCTTGAAAAGCTCGCGCCCGAAAAACCGTACAGCCAGTATGCCCACAACGGCTTTGAGGATAACGCCGACGCTCATTTAAAGCGTACGGTAATGGGCAGAGAGGTTGTTTGCGCAATTACAAACGGAAAGCTCGATTTCGGCACATGGGAACAGATCTTTTATTACGAGCTCGACGGAAAGCGAAGCAAACACGCATTGATTAAGATTATAGGAGAGTAAATTATGAGAATAGTGGTTTTGGCAGGAGGCACAAGCACCGAACGCGACGTTTCAATTTCTTCGGGAATTTTAGTTGCCGACGCGCTCAGAAAAAAAGGTCATGAGGTTGTGCTTCTTGACATCTATACAGGCTACGAAAAGGATATTCTTGATGTTGACGAGCTGTTTAAAATCAACTACAGCTTTACCGATAAAATCAACGTAGGCGAGACCATCTCCGATATCGACGAGGTAAAGGAGAACCGCCGCGATAAGTCAGAGCGCTACTTAGGCGAGAGCGTGATCGATATCTGCGATTTTGCCGATATCACCTTCCTTGCCCTCCACGGCGGCGCGGGCGAAAACGGCCAGGTTCAGGCGGCGTTCGACTTGCTCGGAATCAAGTATACGGGCTCGGGCTACTTCGGCTCGGCGCTCGCAATGAACAAAGGTCTTACCAAGAGCGTGCTTATCCAGAAGAAGGTTCTCACACCCTACGGCGAAATCTTCAAGACTGCCGAGGACGCTCAGGCGTGGAACCGCTTCCCCTGCGTAGTAAAGCCCTGCTCGGGCGGTTCAAGCGTAGGAATCAACATAGTTACAAACGCCGACGACTACGCGAATTCCGTAAAGGAAGCCTTTGGCTACGGCGAGGACGAAATCGTTGTTGAGGAGTACATCAAGGGCAGAGAATTCTCTGTCGGACTTCTCGGCGGAAAGGCGCTTCCTCCAATTGAAATCATTCCCAAGGAAGGTTTCTACGACTATAAAACAAAGTATCAGGCGGGCGCGGCTGAGGATGTTTGCCCTGCCGACATCACTCCCGAGGAGGATGAAAAACTCAGAAAGGCGGCTGAGGAAACCTTCAGAGCGCTTCATCTTGAAAACTACGCCAGAGTTGACTTCATCCTTGACGCCGAGGGAAATCCGTACTGCCTCGAGGCAAACACTCTCCCCGGTATGACTCCCACAAGTCTGCTTCCGCAGGAGGCAAGAGCCGAGGGTATTGAGTATCCCGAGCTTTGCGAAAAAATAATTGAAATCTCAATGGAGAGATATAAATAATGATGAAACCTTTTACTTTAGCAGAAATCGCCGCGGCTTGCGGCGGACAGTACATTGGCGACGAGGCTATGAAAAGCTTGTGCATCACCTCGGTAGAGCGTGACAGCCGTCAAATTCAGGAAGGCTCGCTGTTTCTTGCCATTCCCGGAGCAAACGTTGACGGTCACGATTATATCGAGCAGTGCTACGCCGACGGCGCAATCTGCGCAATCTGCGAAAAAGCTCCCGAAAACGCCGAAAAGCCGTATATTCTTGTACCCTCAACACTTGAGGCGGTAAAGAAAATCGGCAAGGCGTACCGTGAAAAGTTTGATATTCCGATTATAGGCGTGTCGGGCAGCGTCGGCAAGACCTCAACAAAGGAAATGCTCTACGCAGTAATTTCACAAAAATACAAAACCCATAAAACTCAGGGCAACCTCAATAACGAACTCGGTGTTCCGCTCACACTGCTCTCCATGCCCGAGGACACCGAAGCGGCAGTAATTGAGATGGGTATCTCTGGCTTCGGCGAGATGACAAGGCTTTCCGAGATGGTTCAGCCCACAATCTGCGTAATCACAATAATCGGAAGCTGTCACCTTGAACAGCTCGGCGACCGCGACGGAGTTTGCAGGGCTAAGACAGAGATGTTCGCCAACGCGCGCGAATGTGCCGAATATATTCTCAACGGCGACGATGATAAGCTCAGTCAGATAACCGAGGTCAGAGGCAAAAAGCCGATATTCTTCGGACTTATGAACCAGAACCCATACCACGCAAAGAATATCAAAAACAGCGGCGAGGACGGCGTTAGCTGCACTCTCTGCTTTGATGATAAAGAGCTTAACGTTGTTATCCCCGCAATCGGAACCTACATGGTTTCAAATGCCCTCGCGGCGGTCGCGGCGGGAAATATGCTCGGACTTTCCGACGAACAGCTTATTAACGGCGTTCAGGCGTATAAAACCGTAGGCAGCCGCGCCAACGTTATTAATACGGGCAAAATCAGAATAATCGACGACTGCTACAACGCCAATCCCACCTCGGTCAAGGCTTCAATTGACACCCTCAAGAACTTTGACGGAAGAAAGGTCGCTATTCTCGGCGATATGAAGGAGCTTGGCGCGGATGAGCGCGAGCTTCACTATGAAATCGGAAAGTACGCAAAGGCTCAGGGAATCGACGTAATTATCGGAGTTGGTCCGCTTGCGCTTGAGCTTGCAAAGGGAGCCGAAGGTTTGTGGTTCGACACAATCGGCGAGCTTAACGAGGATATCAACAACATCATAAAAAATAAGGACACCGTTTTGGTAAAGGCGTCCCATTCAATGCAGTTTGAAAAAATCGTTGAAAGCTTAAAGTATTATTAATTTAAAGGAGTCCGAAAGGGCTCCTTTTTGAGTGTATGAAAACAATAAAAACATTTACACAAAAACTATTGAGCTAAAAAAGTAAATGTGGTATAATTATCAAAAAGATTATATATTACATATTACGGAGGAATCACTATGTCAGTATCATACATGACTCACCCGCTTATCAAACACAAAATTACACTTCTGCGCAAGCAGACCACTGGTACAAACGAATTCCGCAAGCTGATTGAAGAAATTGCTATGCTCATGGGCTACGAGGCTCTGTCAGATCTGCCCACAGCGGATATCAAGGTTTACACACCTATTGAGGAGACGATCCAGCCCGTTATCAACGGCAAAAAGCTGGCTGTTGTTCCTATCCTCCGTGCAGGTCTGGGAATGGTTAACGGAATCCTTGCGCTCGTTCCCTCGGCAAAGGTTGGCCACATCGGTCTTTACCGCGACCCCGAAACTCACGAGCCCCACGAGTATTACTGCAAGCTGCCCGAGAACATCGACCAGCGCCAGATCGTTGTAGTAGACCCCATGCTCGCAACAGGCGGCTCGGCTATTGCGGCGGTTGATTTTATCAAGCAGCGCGGCGGCACAAAAATCAAGTTCATGTCTGTAATCGCGGCTCCCGAGGGCGTAAGCGCGCTCATGCAGGCTCACCCAGATATCCAGCTATATGTAGGATGTCTTGACCGCTGCCTCAACGAAAATGCATACATCTGCCCCGGTCTCGGCGACGCAGGCGACCGCATTTTCGGTACAATTTAATTTGAGTTGAAAATTGAAAGTTATGGTCGGGAAGACAGGTTTCATTAATTGGAAACGCTGTTTTCCCGACCGTTTTTATAAATTATTAAATTGTAGGGTTCGGTTTTGACCGAACCGAGGTTGAATACAATACGTTAGTTCATAGTCAACGGTACGGTCAAGACCGTACCCTACAGCCTGTCAATCAAACGATAGACAGAGAACCAAACAAATCAAACGTTATTCCTATTGCCCTTGCAATATTAGTGTATAGTGATTAGTGGTTAGTGGTTAGAAATAGGTTCAGATAGGATGCTAATAAACCCAACGTTGTTCCTTTTGCCCTCACAACTTCCTGTATTTCTATTCTGTCTCGCGAAACGCCTAACGTTACTGTCCTATCAAACGTTCAGTTCGCGACTTAAAAATACCAGAAGAGGTCGTCGAGGGTTTTGTTCAGGACTTTGCAGATCGAAATGCAGAGGTTGATTGTGGGATTATAGTCTCCCTTTTCAATCGCGCTGATTGTCTGTCTGCTTACTCCTACCTTTTCCGCGAGCTGCTGCTGCGACATGTCGAGCGCGGCACGCGCGCTTTTTAGCTTTAAATTCTTCATTCGTTCTCACTTGCTTTCCTGTCAATAGCTTTTTTAATGAACAGTGAAACGCCGATCGTTAAAAACATTATACCTGAAAACAGGAACAGCGAGTTTTCGTTTAGCATACCGTTTGTAAACAGGATGTCATGTGTCCAAAAGACAAAATTTGCAAGGTGCATAATTCCGAGCGCTGCGCATCCAATAGCGTAGGTGTAGATGTTCCTTTTGTAATTGTAGCCCATATACGCGTCCTTGAAAATGCAGATTACCGTAAAGACTGTGCCGCCGATGAAAATCGCAAGACAGAACTGAATAAATACCGGCGCCCAGTTGACCTCGAAAAGACTTAAAAACATACAAATAATTATGTATGCCATTAGGGAAAAGAAACTGTATTTGTATGCCTTTCCCCTTGCTATCATTTGCCGCTCGTCAAATTCCTGCCTGTTTTTGCGGCGCGATTTAACGATGATAATGACTGCTATTACAATTAAAAAACCTGTCGTGAAGCCTAAAGCCCATGTTTGATTAATACTCATACCTGACATCTCCCAAAAAGATAATACGGAAGTATATCCGTTGGTATGATGATAGCACACCAATAGAATAATGTCAAGTATATTTTACATAAAGTTAAGAATAATTTTTATTTTGATATTTTTATCTGACCTAACAGCTCGCCTACCTTGTCGTGGAAAACTAAGTCCGCCTGCTTGTCAAACGGGGTGGCGTCGCGGTTTATGAGGACGATCGTATTGCCGCGGAAGTAGCGGATAAATCCCGCCGCAGGGTATACGGTCAGGCTTGTGCCCGCGATTATCAGGGTGTCCGCCTGCATAATTGCGTTCAGCGCGCCGTTGACCACGCTGTCGTCAAGACCTTCCTCGTAGAGCACAACGTCGGGCTTGATTACTCCGCCGCATTCGCAGGTAGGAACGCCCTCGGAATATTTGATAAATTCGGCTGAGTAGAACTTGCGGCAGTTGCGGCAGTAGTTGCGCAGTACGCTTCCGTGAAGCTCGTACACTCTTTTGCTTCCTGCCGCCTGGTGAAGTCCGTCGATGTTCTGGGTAACGACGGCGGAGAGCTTGCCTGCCTTTTCAAGCTCGGCGAGCTTATAGTGCGCCTTGTTGGGCTGTTTGTCAAGACACTGTTTGTCAAGACAGAGCATTTTGTCGCGGTAAAAGCGGTAGAATTCCGAGGTTCTCCGCTCAAAAAATGTGTGGCTGAGTATTTCCTCGGGCGGATAATCGTACTTTTGGTTGTAAAGTCCGTCAACGCTTCTGAAATCGGGAATACCGCTTTCAGTGCTCACTCCCGCTCCGCCGAAAAATACAATTCTTTGGCTGTTGTCAATTACGTTTTGAAGCTGTTCAACTGTGCTCATGGTAACCTCCTTTTTTGATTCCGTTGTCAATAAATTTAGAAAAGATGTCATCCTGAGCGGTGCGTGAGAGCAAAATCGTGAAACGATTTAGTCGAAGGATCCCCCAATGAAACAACCATTGTTTTTATATTTGGGGGATTCCTCCGCGCTGGTCGGAATGACATCAAAAAACCAAGCCGCCGGAAAAAATCCCTTTATTTTATTATAATACCGCCGCAGGGGTAAATCAATATCAAAGCTGTGCTTTTTATCAGCGCGCCGTAATTTTATCGGTTTGCGCCTTATACAAATTTTTACGCCGCGCAAATCAACAATTAAATGCAAAAACACTTGAAAAAAAACTGAATGTATGTTAATATTGTTATGATACTATGGGCTTGCGGCGCAAACTTGCGCGAAGTACCAGGGCAGATACTAATGTAACAAATTAGTACAACAATTTAATATCCGTCAGAATGGAGTTGATTTTAATGGCAAGAAGCGCAGGAATTCTTCTCTCAATAACTTCGCTTCCTTCCCCCTACGGTATCGGCACCATCGGAAAAGATGCGCGCAAATTTGCTGACTTCCTGAAAAAATCGGGACAGAAAATTTGGCAGATCCTCCCCGTTGGCCCGACAAGCTACGGCGATTCGCCGTATCAGTCATTTTCAACCTATGCGGGTAACCCCTACATGATAGACCTCGACACACTTGCCGAAGAAGGTCTTGTAACAAAAGAGCAGCTTGACAGCTTTGACTGGGGTTCAAACGACGCTGAGGTTGATTACGAAAAAATTTACAACAGCAGATTCAAGGTCTTAAAGATCGCTTACAAGAACTTTAAGAACCGCGATCAAAAGGCATTCCGCTCCTTTAAGCGCAAAAACAGCAAATGGCTGAAAAACTACGCGCTGTACATGGCTGTAAAGAACAGCCTCGGCATGATTTCATGGACAGAATGGCCTGAGGACATCAAAATGCGCGAGGAAGCAGCGCTTCGCCGCTACGAGCGCAAGCTCAGACCGGAAATTGATTTCTGGTGTTTTGTGCAGTTTAAGTTTTACGAGCAGTGGGAAAGCTTCCGCGCGTATGTAAACGGACTGGGCATCAAGATTTTGGGCGATATGCCAATCTATGTTGCGATGGACAGCGCGGACACATGGGCTAACCCCGAGCTCTTCCAGCTCTATGACGACGGCGACCCGATTGCGGTTGCAGGCTGCCCGCCCGACTATTTCTCGGAAACAGGCCAGCTTTGGGGCAATCCCCTCTACGACTGGGATTACCTTGAGCAGACCGACTACGAGTGGTGGTTTGAGCGTGTAAAGGCGGCTTCAAAGCTTTATGATATCACAAGAATCGACCACTTCCGCGCCTTCGCGAGCTATTATTCAATTCCCTATCCCGCTGAGAACGCGGTCAACGGCGAATGGGTAGTAGGTCCGCGCATCAAGTTCTTCCAAATGATGGAGGAAGCCTGCGGCAAGTTTGAAATCGTAGCCGAGGATCTCGGCACACTCACTCCCGACGTAACCGAGCTCATGGAGCAGACCGGCTATCCGGGAATGAAGGTTCTTGAATTCGCATTTGACAGCGGCGAGGAAAACGATTATCTGCCGCACAACTACACCAACAATTGCGTTGTATACACCGGAACCCATGACAACGATACCGTTATGGGCTGGCTCAAAACCGCAAAACCCCAGGATGTAAACTACGCAAGAACTTACTGCAAGATGCCCCCCGACGAGCCCTTTAACTGGGGACTTATCCGCACAGCCTATGAAAGCAAGGCTGACACGGCAATCGTGCCGCTTCAGGATATTCTCGGACTCGGCTCGGAGGCAAGGATGAACACTCCGTCAACAACGGGCGGCAACTGGGTTTGGAGAATGGACCCCGCAACCCTGACGGATGAGCTTGCAGATAAATTAAAAACAATGTCTGTAAACAGCGGACGATTGGAGGACTAAAAACGATGGGCAATATTATGGAAAAACTCGAGCTTACAGCGCAGTCAATGTACTGCAAGAAGGTTGAGGAGCTTAACGCTTCCGAACTTCATCTGGCTCTTGGTAAGGCTGTTATGGGCGAAATCGCTCCCGACTGGTCAAAGAGCAAGGCTAAGCACAACAAGGCGAGAAGAGCTTACTATTTCTCAGCGGAATTCCTGATGGGCAGAATGATGTACAACAACCTCTACTGCCTCGGTATTCTTGAGGACGTTACAAAGCTTCTAAAGAAAAAGGGAATCGACATCAACGTGTTTGAGGAAATCGACGACGCGGCTCTCGGTAACGGCGGTCTCGGACGTCTCGCAGCCTGCTATCTCGATTCAGCTGCTACTCAGGAAGTACCCCTTGACGGATACGGCATCCGCTATAAGTACGGTCTTTTCAAGCAGCTTATCAAGGATGGCTATCAGGTAGAGGAAGCTGACAACTGGCAGCGTTTTGAGGATCCATGGTGCATCCGCAAGGAGGACGAGGCTGTTACCGTATCCTTCAAGGATCAGACAGTTAGTTAAGGCTGTTCCTTACGATATGGCTGTTATCGGCTGCAAAACATCAAACATCAACACACTCCGTCTGTGGCAGGCTGAGGCTGTAAACGAGTTTGATTTCACAGCATTTAACAATACAGAATATGACAAGGCTGTTAAGGAGAAGAACGACGCCGAGAATATCTCAAAGGTTCTTTATCCTAACGACAACAAGTACGAGGGCAAGGTATTAAGACTTAAGCAGCAGTATTTCTTCTGCTCGGCTTCACTCCAGGATATCATGCGCCGCTACAAGGCAAAGCACGGCAACGATTTCAGCTTCTTTGCTAAGGAAAACGCTATCCAGCTCAACGATACTCACCCCGTATCATGCGTTCCCGAGCTCGTAAGACTTCTTCAGCTCGAGGGCATGGGCTTTGACGAGGCGTTTGAAATCGCTCGTCAGACCTGCTCATACACAAACCACACCGTTCTCAGCGAAGCGCTTGAGAAGTGGAGCGCTGACCTGATGACTCAGGTTATCCCCGAAATCTACAACATCATCTGCCTTATCGCGAATAAGTGCCAGGAAGAGCTTATCGCTAAGGGCGTTAACGGCGATATGCGCGCTAAGATGCGCATCATCGACGGCAACTCTGTTCACATGGCAAGACTTGCTACATACGCAGGCACATATGTAAACGGCGTTGCTCAGCTTCACACTGAGATCCTTAAGGCTGATCTCCTCAAGGAATGGTATCAGGTATATCCCGAGAGATTCCTCAACAAGACAAACGGTATTACACAGCGCCGCTGGCTCGGTCTGTGCAACCCCGAGCTTTCAGAGCTTATCACAGATAAGGTTGGCTCCGACGACTGGCTTATCGACCTTTCAAAGCTTTCTGTTCTTAACGATTGCCTCGACGCGAGAACAATCAATAAGTTCAACAAGATCAAGGCTAAGAAGAAAGTTCAGCTCGCTGAGTACATCAAGAAGATGGACGGCTTTGACATCAACCCCGACACGATCTTCGACGTACAGGTTAAGAGACTTCATGAGTACAAGAGACAGCTCATCAACGCGTTCTCTATCATGGCTATCTACTTCCGTATTAAGGACGGCAAGCTGCCCAACTGGACTCCCACAACCTTCATCTTCGGCGCAAAGGCTGCTCCGGGTTACGCAAGAGCTAAGGCTATCATCAAGTATATCACCGAGATTTCAAACCTCGTAAACA
The DNA here is from genome assembly GCA_900315085.1 of uncultured Eubacteriales bacterium. GTDB lineage: Bacteria > Bacillota > Clostridia > Oscillospirales > Acutalibacteraceae > Ruminococcoides. Next base: position 1,826 of record OMXW01000063.1, on the reverse strand, counting down.
ACGATCCCGATACAAAGGACAAGCTCCAGGTATACTTCATCTCCAACTACAACGTATCTTACGCTGAGAAGATCGTTGTTGCCGCTGATATCTCAGAGCAGACCTCAACCGCAGGTCTCGAGGCTTCCGGTACAGGTAACATGAAGTTCATGCTCAACGGTGCCGTAACTCTCGGCACATGGGACGGCGCAAACATCGAAATCGCTGAGTGCGCAGGCGTTGAGAACGAGTACATCTTCGGCGCAAGAGTTGAAGATATCGAGAAGCTCAAGAAAGAGGGCTACGATCCCGCTGCTATCGTTGAGGCTAATCCCGAGCTTAAGAGAGTTGTTGACACTCTTATTGACGGTACATTCGACGACGACGGCGCTCAGGGCGAAGGCAGCTTCGGCGAGCTCCATCACGCTCTCCTCAAGGGAACACACTGGCATGATCCCGACCACTATTTCCTCATGCTCGATCTTCCCGATTACATCGAGACAAAGATTCGCGCTAACGCTGACTATGCCGACCGCAAGGAATTCGGCAAGAAGTGCCTCCTCAACGTTGCAAACGCAGGCAAGTTCTCATCAGACAGAGCTATCCTTGAGTATGCAGAGGAAATCTGGCACGTTTCACACAAGAAATAATTATTTCAATTTATACAGACGGGTTGCAAAAGCAATCCGTCTGTCTGTTATATTGTAATCAATGACAATTAATTGAAACCCTGTAGGGGTGACCCTCGCGGTCGCCCGATAGCTAAGCGCAAAATTAGCGTGAGGCGGCAAGCGCCTCCCCTGCCATGTTGGTATATACGGTAATTTTAAGCTTTAAGCGCAGATTTATTGAGAAAAACAATTGACCTATTCAAAAATATAAGTTATAATATAGGACAGCGTTACAAAAGGCGCTGTCCATTATTATTAAACCGAAAGGACAAGTTTTAATGAAACGAATCATCGCTTTAGTTTTATGTATAGGAATGTTCGCTGCGCTTGCAACAGGCTGTATGGGCACAGGTCAGCCGTCTATCACACAGTATCCCACAAACGCCAGCACAGAGCTTAAGGATTATAAGGATACATTTGACGACCTCTGTAAATATCTTTCAGCCAAGGGCTATATCAACTGCCTTGAGGAAAACAAGGATAAAGCCTACAATGAGATGGAATACAAGCTTGTAGGCGCGTCAAACGGCAAAAAGTTTGTCTGCACACTTAGCGGAGCCAATAACGTTACAATTGAACTCTACGATTTCTCAAAGCCCGCGTCACCCGACGAGGTATATAATAAGGTCAAGAAGGACGGAAAGTTCTCCGTTCTCGGCCTTGACGAGGTTAACGCGTATATTTCCGACAACGGAAAGTACATGATGGTATATACGGATGCAGGCATCAACTGGAAAGAGCCCGATAAAAAGTCCGATAATTATAAGCGTTTTGAAGAAATTCTCAAAGCGTTTACGGAATTCCATAAATAACTTTTCGGAAAAGAGGGCGGATCATCCGCCCTTACTTTTTTACTTTACCAAATAAAAGTCCACAATATCTTGTGTAAAAAATCGGAAAGTAAAACAATATAACAGGCTCAAAAATTAATTTGAAAATTTTTCAAGTTTTTTTGAAAAAACCCTTGACTTTTTTCAATAAACGTACTATAATAGCATATGTTCGGTTGAGGACAGCGGTTAGCAAGTTGTTGATAATCAACAATGAGCCAACACTTTAGTTGTCTAAAATCAACAAACAGAACCTTGAAAATTGAACAATAAGAGATACAAGAAACCCGTAATGACTTTGAGTAAAAAACTCAAATAATTACAGTGAGTACACACTAAAAAGTAC
>OMXW01000044.1 GCA_900315085.1 uncultured Eubacteriales bacterium | reverse complement strand
CCTCTACGGCCGGGAACCTCCTTACGCGCGGCGGAAACCTCGCGCAGAGCGTCGGCGTAGTTGGTGATATCTGTCATAATAACAAGAACGTGCATTCCCAAATCAAACGCAAGGTACTCGGCGGCGGTCAGCGCCATCTTAGGAGTAGCAATACGCTCAATCGCGGGGTCGTTCGCAAGGTTTACAAACATAACGGTACGGTCGATCGCGCCTGTTTCCTTAAAGGACTGAACAAAGTAGTCGGATTCCTCAAAGGTGATACCCATAGCGGCAAAAACAACGGCAAACTGCTCGTCCTTGCCTCTAACAGCCGCCTGACGCGCGATCTGCGCCGCAAGCTGGGCGTGGGGAAGACCGGAAGCCGAGAAAATAGGAAGCTTCTGACCTCTAACCAGAGTATTAAGACCGTCAATTGCGGAAACGCCTGTCTGAATAAATTCCTGAGGATAGTTTCTCGCGGCAGGGTTCATCGGCGTGCCGTTGATGTCAAGGCGTTTTTCGGGAATTAGCGCGGGACCGTCGTCAATCGGGTTGCCCAGACCGTCAAATACTCGGCTGAGCATATCGGGAGATACGGGAAGCTCCATGCTTCTGCCCAAAAATCTTACCTTTGAATCGGCAAGGTTAATTCCCGCGGCGGATTCAAAAAGCTGAACCAGCGCGTTGCTGCCCTCAACTTCAAGTACCTTGCAGCGGCGTGTTTCGCCGTTTGGCAGCTCAATTTCGCCGAGCTCGTCATACTTAACGTCATCAACGTCGCTGATCATCATCAGAGGACCTGCTACCTCTCGTATAGTACGGTATTCCTTCGGCATCAGTCATCACTCCTTCTCAGTACGTCATCAATTTCGCTTTGCAGCTGTGCCTGAATACTTTCAAACTCGGCGTTGACCTTGTTTTCAGGCTCATATTTAAAACGTCCTATTCTTTCGCGAACAGGCATATTTACAAGCAGTTCAATGTTAGCTCCGCTGTTCAGCGCGTCAAGCGCCTTGTCATAGAAGCTCAGAATAGCTCTCATCATAAGCACCTGCTTAGGCAGCGAGGTGTAAGTGTCGGTGGGGTCAAACGCGTTCTGGTGCAGATAGTCCTCTCTGATCGACCTTGCGCTTTCAAGCTTGAGACGGTCGGGAGCGGACAGCGCGTCCATACCAACCAGGTTTACGATTTCCTGCAGCTCGCTTTCGTCCTGAAGCAGAGCCATAAGTCTGCCTCTCAGCTCCATAAAGTCAGGCGCGGCGTTTTCCGCGAACCACTTTGAAAGCTGGTCGGTGTACAGCGAGTAAGAGGTGAGCCAGTTGATTGCGGGGAAGTGTCGCTTGTACGCGAGGTTTGCGTCGAGTCCCCAGAAAACCTTTACGATTCTCAGCGTTGCCTGCGAAACAGGCTCCGAAATATCACCGCCGGGAGGCGATACCGCGCCGATAACCGACAGAGCGCCTTCGGTGTCCTCAGTACCGTTTACGAGCACACGGCCTGCGCGCTCATAGAACTGAGCAAGACGGCTGCCCAGATATGCGGGATAACCTTCCTCACCGGGCATTTCCTCAAGACGGCCTGACATCTCACGGAGAGCCTCAGCCCAGCGGGAGGTGGAGTCAGCCATAAGAGCAACGGTGTAGCCCATGTCGCGGAAGTATTCGGCGATTGTGATACCCGTGTAAATTGAAGCCTCACGCGCCGCAACGGGCATGTCGGAGGTGTTAGCGATAAGCACGGTTCTTTCCATCAGCGAGTTTCCCGTGCGAGGATCCTTCAGCTCAGGGAACTCGTTAAGTACGTCTGTCATCTCGTTGCCGCGCTCGCCGCAGCCGATGTATACGATAATGTCAGCCGCAGCCCACTTTGCAAGCTGGTGCTGAACAACGGTTTTACCCGAACCGAACGGACCGGGAACAGCTGCAACGCCGCCCTTTGCAAGGGGGAAGAGGGTGTCAATTGGTCTTTGACCTGTGGTGAGCAGAATATCCGGAGAAAGCTTTTTCTTGTAAGGTCTGCCTACGCGGACAGGCCAGGTTGTGAACATCTTTACGTCAACGCTTCCGTTTTCAGTTTTGATTGTCGCTACAACGTCGTCAAGAGTGAATTCTCCGCTCTTGATGCTTTCAACGGTACCCGAAACCTTGTTCGGAACCAAAATCTTATGGAGCACAGCGGCTGTTTCCTGAACGGTACCGAGAATATCGCCCGCAACAACCTTGTCGCCGCTTTTTACCTTTGTTTCAAACTTCCACTTCTTTGAGTGGTCAAGTGACGGAACGTCAACGCCTCTTTTGAGGTTAGTGCCCGCAACCTTCATAATTTCGTTGAGCGGACGCTGGATACCGTCGTAGATAGCTCCGATAAGACCGGGGCCAAGCTCAACCGAGAGCGGCGCGCCGGTGCTTTCTACCGCTTCGCCGGGGCCAAGACCCGAGGTTTCCTCATAAACCTGAATCGAAGCCTTGTCGCCGTGCATCTCAATAATTTCGCCGATAAGACGCTGACTGCTAACGCGGACAACGTCAAACATATTGGCGTCGCGCATACCCTCGGCAATAACCAAAGGGCCTGCGACTTTTGTTATTATACCTTTATTCATAGTCAGTTACCTCTAATTGTTGAAGATAATGTCAGAGCCTACAGCCTTTTCAACAAAGCCCGAAAGACGTTTTCTGCCTGTCTGCGAATTGCCCTTGACCCCGGGGATCGGGATAATGGCGGGCGTAAGCTTTTCTTCATAGCGGCCGCGCTCCTTGCCCGAGCAGTTATAAATCTCCTCGGTAAGATAGATAACAGCGTAATTATCGCTGTCCGCTAGCCTTCTCAAAAGCTGACCTGCGCCCTCAAAATCGTCACAGGGGAAGATGTCGAGTCCGACGGCGGAAAAGCCCTTAACGCTTTCGCTGTCGCCGATAACGGCAATGCCTTTAGCCATAAATTTCACGCAGCCTTTCCCTAATCATTTCCGCGTCGGTGCGCGTGCGGATACCGCTTGAAATAATGTGAATCACCTTGTTTTCGGCTTCGCAGCCCAAATAGTAGCCCAAAATCGGCTCTGCGCCTTCGCTTGCGCGCTTGCAGCTTTCTCTTGCCATCAAAATTAGCCTGTTGTCAACGAACTTCTCAAAGGCTGACGGAGACTTTTTGTATTCCTCCATAGCCTTGCCGCAGTCGAAATCGCTGCGCTTTTCAAGCTCGTCAATAAGGTATTCGCTGCCCTTTAACGACGCCTCAATAACCGCCTTTTTGTTAAAGCCCTTTGTTTCGCACAAAGCCTTGTCAAGGAACGGCTTGCCCGCGCCGGATTTTGCGGAGCGGATTGCGGTTTTAACGTTGGCGTAAAATACAAGGTTTTCAAAATAGCTCTTTAAAAACTCGGACTTAAAGTCGTCCGAAATTCTGAGCATTTCCTCCATAGCAGCTCTGTCGAGCACGCTGTCGCCGGTGCGCGCGTCACCTGTGTGAGCCAAAAGCTCATAAGCCTCGTCGCACGGCTTTTGCATAAACCGGGGAAGAAGGCTCATTTTTCGGTGCTCAACCGCCGCGATCACTGTGTCGTGGTCAACGGTGGAAGGGGAAACCATGAGCGCGCGGTATTCGCGGTCAGCCATGGTTCCCTTTAAAGCAACCTTAAAATTGTGAATATCGTTTAAGATAATAAAAGGTCTGAAAATCTCAAAATCGGGGGCAATGCTTTTTAAATAAGCCCATGTTTTTTCGGTTCTGTCGCGCAGAATTTCCTCAACGGAATCACCGCTGCCCAAGCCCTTGTCGCTCAGTACCGCGCAAAGCTGAGCAATGCTCTGACACGCCAATAGCTGCTCAATATCCTGAGCGTTAAGCAGCGAGGTTTCCTTTGCCCTGACCGAACCGATGGAAAATTCATACGATAAAGCCATATGTCCCCCTTACTGAGCAAACAGCTCGCGGTTAATCAGGTCCTCGATTTCGTCTCTGCGAGAGCCGATGAGCGCGCCGAAGTCCATGTTTTCCTCAATATCTCCGCTTTTCAGCACAAATCCGCCCGAAATATTGATCGGTGTGGTGCTTACAGTCGCGTCAAGACCGTTTGCCTTGATTCTGCTTTCAAAGTCAGAGGGCAGACGGTTCATGTCCTTTTGATTGAGGTAAACCACCCCGCTTTTGCCCTTGAGCTGAGCGGCGAGCCTGTACAGCGCGTCAAAATATTCCGTATCGCCGAGGTTTACAAGATAAGCCTGTAAAGCCTCAACGGTTTTATCAATTTCATTTCTGCGTTGTTTAAGCAGCGCGTTGCGGGTTTCAAGCTCGGCGCGGCTCTTTGAGGAAGCCTGTGCCTGTTTTAGCTTTACCGCTGTTTTGGCGTTGATATCCGCAGTGTTTTTGTCGGCAGTTTTTTCCGCCGCCTGCATTATTGCGTTACATTCAGCGGTAGCCTGAGCCATAACCTCGTCAACCGCTTTTTTACTGTCCGCCTTAATGCGTTCAATAATTTTGTCACCGCCGTTCATACGCGTCCTCCTTTTTGTGTAGTTATTATCATTAAAATCAGATTTTAAGTGTAGGAATCTGGATAACTACAAGAAGTGAAACGATGAACGCGAGAAGAGCGTAGATTTCAACGAGAGTAACGGAAACCATGCCCTTAGAGAAGTTAGCGTCGTCCTTAGCTGTCATAGCGATACCCGAAACGGCAGCCTTACCCTGAGCGATACCTGAGAAAAGACCGCCGAGACCGATTGCAAGAGAAGCGCCGAGGAAAGCAAGACCCTGACCCATAGTGGGAAGAGCGCCGCCCAAAACGCCGCAGCTAACGAGAATAAGAAAGCCTACGATAAATCCGTAAAGACCCTGAGTACCGGGGAGAAGTGTAAGAACGAGCATTTTACCGAATTTGGAAGAGTCCTCACTGAGAACACCCATAGCAGTCTGAGCTGCACCGCCAACGCCCTTAGCCGAGCCGATACCTGCAAGAGCAGTTGCGAGAGATGCGCCTACAAGCGCGAAAAACATACCATTCATGATTATTTATCCTCCTGAATTTTAATATATTTACTTTGAAGTGAGAACGGCTGGAATTCATTGCCGCCGCCTTCATAAAATTTACCGAACATTTCAACATATTGCAGACGCATTGTGTGAACATAGGAACCAAGCGCGTTAAGGCCGATGTTAACAAGGTGTCCAACAATAAATATAACTAACATAAATATGAAACCGACCACGCTTTTGCCCATCATGGTGGAAAGCATATTGAATACCTGAGCCATAACGCCGGTTGTAAGACCGAGCGCAAGAAGTCTGGAATAGCTCAGCAGGTCGCTTATGTAGCTTGTTATGTCATACAGCGAAGCAAGACCGCCGATAGCCTTACCTACAATACCCTTTTTGCTTCTGCCCTGAGTGAGCACCAGTCCGACCGCGCAGCCGATTGCAATGACCGCGCCGACCGTTGTGAGCACGGGAATCGTAAACATTCCGACTGCGAGAACCGCGATTCCAACAAGCAGCAGCATCCAAAGACCTGTATCAAAGAACGCGCCGCCCCAGTCCTTCTGCTTTGCGCAAACAATGAATTTGCAGCCCATTCCTATCAGAATGTGAACAAGACCGAACGCGATGCTTACAACCATCAAAAGTAAAGCGTCCTTTTGCGGGTCAAGCGTAGGCCAGGGGAGAAGCTGTTTCATTGTAACGGATGCTCCGGTAAAGTAGTTATACAGCGCAGCGGGAGCGTCGCCGAAGATACTTCCGAAAACAAGACCCCACAGCGTAGTTGAAACGCCGCAGAACTGGAACAGCTTTAAGTTGTTCTTCATCTTTTTGTCGGGCTTGAATATTTTGATCATCAGCGTAGTCGCAATGACCATCAAAATACCGTAGCCCGCGTCGCTGAACATCATTCCGAAGAAGAAGTAGAAGAAGAACGCCAAAACCGGAGTCGGGTCAATATCCGTCTTTCCGGGCGGCGAGTACATTGTAAGAATACCCTGAGCAGGCTCCGCAAACTTATTGTTTTTAAGCTTTACGGGAGCGTCCTCGCCCGCGTCGGAAAACTCAACAGTGCAGGTGGCAACTCTTTCGCAGAGCGCCTCAAGCTTTTCGCAGTCCTCCTCGGGAACAAAGCCCTCGATAATAAACACATATTTGCTGTGGTCAAGATTGTTTATAACATTGTACTTGTCGGCTCTTATTCTGAAATAGTCCTGAGTAGTCTGAATGTCGCCCCGCTTTTCAACGAAGGTTTCAATTTCCTCAAGCGCTTTTTCGTTTTCCTTTGTAAGCCGCTCGCTTTTTTCGCGGAGCTTTTCAGCCTTGACCTTTGGAATTTTGCTTGTGGGACTCATCGGTCTCGCAAAGCTCAGCGCCCTCAGAGTTTCCTCAGCCATCTGTTTCTGACTTTTCGGAACAAAAATAACCGTGCAGGTCATAAGCTGTTCGCTGTGCTGTATCTCAAGCTCAAAGCACAGCTTTGCGTTCTCAGCCGCAATAGCTTTTTTCAGCTCCGCCTCGTCATATTTCTGAGGGAAGCTTCCTATAAATACCGCAGTAGACTGAGTTTCGGTTGTGTTAAGCGGAATGTCAAGCTTCTGCCAGGCTTCAAGCTGTGCAAGCTGAGTTTTTATTCTCAGCTGCTCCGCGTCATTGTCGGAACGCTTTTTGTCAAGCTCAACAATCCGCGAACACACCGCGATAACATCCTTAGATTTTGAGGCGATAACACCGATTTCGTCGGGGTCAACCTCTCTGCGCCCCTTGAAGGAGGCTAACATTCCGCCTTTTTCGGGCGAAACCGAGTTAAGTATCTTTAACGCCTGCTCGCTCAGATTAACGTTTCTCTCAAAAACCTGAGTCTGCGAGCTTAAATCCACCCGTTTAAATCCGTCTCGGGATTTTTCGCTTTTCTGAATCTGAATCAGCGCGCTGTCTTGAAGATGCTCAAGCAGCCGCTTTCTGTCCTGCCTCAGCGCGATAATCCGAACGGACTTCATTTTTACTTTTGCCAAATAGCATCACCACACTTTTTAAGTCCTCGTTTAGCCCAGCAGAGCGTCAGCCGCTTTTTTAATAACCGCGTCGCGGTTTTTGTCAGCGGCGGCTGAAATAGCGTCGCATTCCTTCTGTGCGTTTTCGGCAGCCTTAACAGCCGCCGCCTCGCCGTCCGCCTTAGCTTTTTCAAGCTGCTTTTCAGCCTCAGCCTGAGCCTGTTTTTCACGCTTTGAAATAAGCTCTGCCGCGTCGCGCTTTGCTTTTGCCGCCATCTGAGCGGCGGTCTGCTTAGCGTTTATCTCGCTGTTTTTTGCTTCTGCCTCAGCGGCGCAAATAGCGTCCAACATATCCTTTGCCATAATACGCTCCTTTCGTAACGTAATGTTTGTTATATAAATAACAAATAATTACTCTATAATAACTTTTATAATACCATATTCACGCATAAAATGCAACAAAAAATTTCAATAAAAGTTATTCACATCATCTAATTTGTATGGTTTTTGGACAAAACTGCAATTTTGAAATAAAAAAATTCAAATAAAAAGCATTGACACGCTATATAATAGTATAGTAAGATATAGAACATAAACATAATCGGGATTGTATATACTGTTTTGGATGAAGATGTAAGGATTATACCAATTACTTTTGTGTATAAACGCGAGCAATATCTATGTTTTGATGAAAATTCAAAGGTGTTTATGCACAAAAACAAAATAATATATATCCTTATTGTTTTCACTTAAAATTTAATATAAACGATAGCTCATTTGCGTTTAGTAGATTGCCTTTTTTGAACAAATTATTACAATTTTTTGCTAATTATTATCTTTAATTGCTCTATTCGCAAGCCAATCTTGACACTTTTCTCCTTTGATGTTATACTTAAATTTAAATAGATACGCTAAGATAAAATTTTATTATCCAAACGTATCGAGAGGGGAGAAAATAATGATTAAAAGCACATTTTTAAATTTGCCGGAGATCAAGAAGCAGAGAGTGATAGACGCGATAATTGATGAGTTTGCGGCTGATGAAACAACAAGGGTCAGCATCAACAACATCATCGAAAGAGCGGATATCTCACGCGGAAGTTTTTATCAGTATTTTGACGACAAAATGGATCTTGTTGAAGTCCTTTTCAGGTTCTACATCAAGAGGTTCGGTCAAAAGGTAAACGAGGTAATCAATGTTTCGCGCGGCGATATCTTCTGCACCTATGAGGAATGCTTCACTATCGTAGCGGAAATCGGAGATAATGAAAAGGACAGAAGGGTGCTGACAAAGCTGTTTTCAAATATCTATTCAGCGAACACCGTTGTGGCCGACTACATTCAAAAAAAGTGCAAGGGCTTTGAGGATATCGACGAGCTCCGTTCAAAGCTTTCGCGCAAAAATCTTAAATCGGACGACGATACATTCTTCGTAAATGTCAACAGCATCTTAACCCTTATATTAAGGCGGGCTGTGCGCGAATATTATATTGAAAAAAAGGACTACGAAACTGTCAAAAAGAGTTATCTCAGGAAAATTGATATTGTAAAGTCGGGCGCGTGCGCGTAAAAGCGCCGGCTCGTTAAATGAGCAATTCACAAATCAAATTTTTAAGGAGTAACAATGTTACCTAAGCTGAGTGTAAAGAAACCATTGACAATCTTCGTCAGCGTAATAATGATTTTGGTATTGGGAGTCGTTTCATTCATGAAAATGACTCCCGATCTTTTACCCAATCTTGATTTGCCTTACGCTGTCATCATCACGCCGTACGTCGGTCAGACGCCCGAAACCGTAGAATCAACTGTCACCAAGCCGCTTGAAAGCGCGGTGTCTGTAGTAGACGGCGTAAAACAAATCACCTCAAATTCAGCGGATAATTACTCGATGATTCTCATAGAATTTGAGGACGGTACAAACATGGACACCGCCACAATCGACGTCCGTTCAAGACTTGACACGATCTCGGACAACTGGGACGACGCGGTAGGTTCGCCGTATATGATAAAGGCGAATCCCAACATCCTGCCCGTAGCAATGGCGGCTGTGGACTATGAGGGAAAGAAACGACAGGAAATATCTGACCTTGTATCCGACGAGCTTATGAACCGCCTTGAGGGAATAGACGGAGTAGCATCGGTATCAGACAAAGGACTTGTAACCGAGCGCGAAAGCGTAATAATCTCAGAGAAAAAGCTTGAAGCGCTTAATAAAAAAATCAACGCAGCGCTCGATTCGCAGTTTGCGGACGCGGAGGATAAAATCAGCAGCGCAAAAAAGGAGCTTGAAAATAACATTGCAAATGCAGAAAGCGGCTCGCAAAAGCTGACGGACTCAATCAGCGATGTCAATTCCGCCCAGTCGGCTCTGGCAAAAAAGCTTGCGGATACCCGCACGACAGCTTCAAACGGCGGCTCAAAGGTGATGACCGCGCAAATGAAACTGCTCGACCAAAAATCCACGCTGCTTCAAAACAAATCAAAGCTTGAGGAGCTGTATAAGTCGCTGCTCTCAATCAAGCTTACCTACACCGACCTTGTAAAAAAGAAAGCCTCGCTTGAGGAAACTCTGCAAAAGCTTCAGCTCGTAAATGAGCAATACGAAAGCGCAAAGAAATTACTTGAAAGCGAAGGTTTGACAGAAGAGCAAAAGGCTCAGATCAAAGAACAAATAAAAGCGATTGAAAGTGAACTTTCTCAGTACGGAATTAAACCGGAAGGGATTTCAAAGGCAATTGAAGACGCAAACAAAAGTTTAACATTGGTCAACTCGTCGATCGCAGATGTTGAAAAGAAGCTGATCGAACTTGGAACTTCGTCAAAAAAATTAGATGAAACAATTCAGTCGCTGCCAAAGCAGATCGCGGCAATCGACGCGGGAGCGGAACAGCTTGACAAGGCGATATCGGGACTTGATGAAAAAACCGTTACCGTAAACCAGGCTTTGTCCACAATCAGTCAGCAGCAGTCAAGCTCCGACTTCAAGCTGTCAGGAACAGTCGCGCAGCTCAGCGTTAAGCAGAGCGAGCTGAACAGCACGGTAAAAATGCTCGGTTCCTCAAAATCCGAACTTGACAAAAAAATCGACGAACTGTCAAAGCAGAAAAAGGCGGCAAAGGAAAAGGCGGACGTAAACGCCTCTGTAACGCTCGACAATATCTCGGCAATACTTACCGCTCAGAATTTCTCAATGCCGGCGGGCTATATAACCGACGATAAAAACAATAAATATCTTGTTCGCGTAGGCGACGAGGTAAAGGACACAAAGGAGCTTTCATCGCTTTCGCTTTTTGATACAAAAATTAAAGGTATCGGCGTGGTAAAGCTCAGCGACGTGGCTGATATTATATCAGCCGACGACTCAGCCGAAATATACGCAAAAATCAACCGCGTTGACGGAGTAGTGCTCAGCTTCAGCAAGCAGAGCGACATTTCCACAGCGGCGGTCTGCGAAAACATAAACAAAACCTTTTCAGAGCTCGAGGATGAATACGAGGGACTTGAATTCACAACCCTCTACAGCCAGGGCGATTACATTGAAATAGTAGTAAACGGAGTTCTGCAAAACCTTCTTGTAGGAGCAGCTCTTGCAATAATCATTCTTCTCATATTCCTGCGCGATATAAAGCCCACAATAATAGTCGCGTTCTCAATTCCGGTCAGCGTAGTTTTCGCAATAGTAATGATGTATTTCAGCGGAATCTCGCTCAATATGATTTCGCTGTCGGGACTTGCGATCGGCGTAGGAATGCTGGTGGATAACTCAATCGTAGTAATTGAAAACATCTACCGACTGCGCTCAAAGGGCTATAACGCGATCCAGTCGTCACTCAACGGAGCGCGTCAGGTATCAGGAGCAATTCTCGCCTCAACCCTCACAACAATCTGCGTATTCGCGCCTATTGTATTTGTAGAGGGTTTAACACGGCAGCTCTTTGTAGATATGGCTCTGACAATTACCTACGCGTTAATGGCGAGCCTTATCGTAGCTCTTACCCTTGTGCCCGCAATGGGACAGGGAATGTTAAATAAAATCAGACAGCCCAAAAAGGAGGGCGAGGGACGAATCCTCAAAACCTACGATAAATCCGTCCGCTTTGTCCTCAGACATAAACTCGTATCGATTTTGCTCGCAATCGTTCTGTTAATCGGCAGCGGCTTAGCGGCATTCGCGCGCGGATTCAGCTTTATGCCGTCAATGAGCAGCACCCGGATTCAGGTTGACGTAAAGCTTGATAACAACGCGACCTTTGAACAGACGGTAAAAGAGGGTGAAAAGCTCAGCAAGGTGCTCAATTCACACGACGAGTTTGAAACCGTCGGAGTAATGGCAGGCAATTCAATGGGCGCGGCGGTCATGGGCGCAAGTGTAGAACAAAACGACGCGGGCAGTCTCACCGCATACGGCGTACTAAAATCCGATCAAACAAAGAACGGCTCTGAAATAGCAGAAAAGCTGAAAAAGGAGCTTGAAGATATAAAAGGCGAGGTAACCGTAGACGCAGGCTCCTCGGGCAGTATGTCAACTCTTATCGGCAGCGGCGGAGTACAGCTGCTGTTATACGGCGACGACCTCAAAAAGCTGCAAAATACCGCAAAGGATATAGCTTCCAAATTTGAAGATATCGACGGCGTAGAGAAAACCGACAGCGGAGTAGGAGCAACCTCACCGGAAATTAAGATTTCGGTAGATAAGAAAAAGGCAGCTCAAAAAGGACTGACCGTAGCTCAGGTATTCCAGCAGGTATCAGCAAAGGTAGCCGAGGAAAAAAATTCCACCACACTTAAAACCGAGGACGGAAAGAGCCTGAACGTGGTTGTTGTAAAGGATAATAAAAACAAGGTTTCAGCCGCAAAAATGGGCAGTGTTTCAATTGAATACACCGACGCCGAGGGCAGCAAAAAGCAGACCTCGCTTTCATCGATCGCGGAAATCTCAAAATCCGAATCTATGAATCAGATAGACCGCCGGGATCAAAAGCGCTACCTTTCAGTCAGCGGCACGCTGAAAAAAGGAGCCTCGCTTACCGCGGCAACGTCAAAGGCAAAGGAAATCATGAAGGATTATAAGCTCCCGTCAGGCTTCACCTATGAATTCTCGGGAACCGACAAGCAGACTATGAAAGCGATGGAACAGCTTGCGCTTATGCTTCTGCTTGCGCTGATCCTTATATACCTTATAATGGTAGCTCAGTTCCAAAGTCTGAAATCACCATTTATTATTATGTTTACAATTCCGCTTGCGTTTACGGGCGGCTTCATAGGACTGCTTGTCACAGGCTTTGACGTCAGCGTAATATCAATGCTCGGCTTTGTAATGCTATGCGGAATAATCGTAAATAACGGTATCGTGCTGGTTGACTATATTAATAAGTTAAGACAGTCGGGCAGAGAGCGTAGAGAAGCAATAGTCGAAGCAGGCAAAACAAGAATGCGCCCAATCTTTATCACCGCACTGACTACCGTGCTTGGCTTGTCGGTAATGGCGCTCGGAATAGGAACGGGAGCCGAAATGATGCAGCCCCTTGCGGTAGTCTGCATAGGCGGTCTGCTGTACGCAACCGTAATGACGCTATATATCGTTCCGGCAATCTACGATATCTTCAACCGCAAGGAACTCCGAAAGGTAGAAAAAGAGGATTTGATCGTCATAGACGACTGATAATAAGCGTTTGTATTTCCGCGGAGGAGAGAGTAATAAACCTCCGCGGAAATTTTTTTAAACTTTTTTCAAAAAAGGTGTTGACAAAAGGGGGAAACTGCTGTATAATAGCTCTTGCACTGCTGAGGTGCGGCGCTCACAAAAGCGAGTGCAAAAACACTTCA
>OMXW01000062.1 GCA_900315085.1 uncultured Eubacteriales bacterium | reverse complement strand
TACGCCCCTGTCGCTGCCCAGAACCTGCATAAGCATATTCGGGTAGATCGCAAGAGCTATTCCCGCGCCCAAAAGTCCCGTGATAATGTACTTAACGAGCGTTTTTATGTTCTTGTCCTTGATGCTGAAAATCAGGAAAACAAAGCCTATTAAGCCGGCAAACACCACAAAGTAGTACTGAGTGAGCACGCCGAGCGTCACGGTGACAAGCATAAGCAGCAGATCGGTGATTTTGACCTCGTTTTTGCGGTCGTAAATTCTGAGCGTGACCGAAAGGAACGCCAGCACAAAAAACGTGAGCGTCGCGTACATTCTGAGGTAAATGGTGGTGGTTATGCAAGCGATACTGAGCGCGTAGCCTCCGACGGCAATCAGCGCGTAGAGGTTGTTGTCGGTAACTCTTTTTCCCACGCGGAAAAGCAGAGTAAGTGCGGCAGCCATCATAACGAGGTTGACAATAAAGCCGATCCACTTATTAAACGCGTTTGGAAACAGCGAACAGACAGTGTTAACCAGCGAGTAGTAGAACGGAGGGTGAACACCGTCAACGATTTGGTTGTGATAAACCATGCCGTAATCAAAGCGGTGGTTATCGCTCACCGCAAGGTAGCTGTTGAAGTCGTCGGGAGTTTTAGCTGTTCCGTCGGAAAGCGAAGCCTTAACGCTGTCCTCGAGCAACAGCTCGGGAGAGTTGGCGAGGTTGTAGTTGAGCAGCTCGTCCTCGTGGTAGCCCTGCTTTGTATTCATGAAAAAGCAGCTTACCGCCAGACTTACAACAATCAATGCCGCCAGTACAACTGACGCCGCCTTGTTTGAAATCTTCATTGCAATCCCCTTTACATATATTTTTTGCTATTATCTATTCTATTATATCAAACTTCACCCAATTCCACAATACTTTTAAGTCGCGTTTTTTGCCGCGGTTAGAATTTTTTCGTCGGCGTTTCGCGAGAACATGAAATCTATAGGAAGCTGTGAGGGCAATTTTTTTAAGTCGCGTTTTTAACGTTTAATCAATTGTTAACACCAGGCGTTTCGCGAGAACACGAAATCTATTGGAAGTTGTGAGGGCAATTTTTTCAAGTCGCGTTTTTAACGTTTAATCAATTGTTAACGTCAGGCGTTTCGCGAGAACACGAAATCTATTGGAAGCTGTGAGGGCAATTTTTTCAAGTCGCGTTTTTAACGTTTAATCAATTGTTAACGTCAGGCGTTTCGCGAGAATACGAAATCTATTGGAAGCTGTGAGGGCAATTTTTTCAAGTCGCGTTTTTAACGTTTAATCAATTGTTAACGTTAAGAATTTCGCGAAAATACGAAATCTATTGGAAGCTGTGAGGGCAATTTTTTCAAGTCGCGTTTTTAACGTTTAATCAATTGTTAACGTCAGGCGTTTCGCGAGAACACGAAATCTATTGGAAACTGCGAGGGCAATTTTTTCAAGTCGCGTTTTTAACGTTTAATCAATTGTTAACGTCAGGCGTTTCGCGAGAACACGAAATCTATTGGAAACTGTGAGGGCAATGGGAACAACGTTTGGATTATTTGCATTCTATCTGAAAACTGCTAACCACCTCACACTATCATTGTAGGGTACGGTCTTGACCGTACCGCAATTTGAAAGCAAACCTTTATTTCTCAACATCACCAATATTAATACGGTCGGGAACCAAACGTTTTTATTAAATCAATCTATCTGCACGACCGAAACTGTAAACTCTAAACTCTCAACTCTAAACTCTAAAAAAACCGGTCGGGAAAACAGCGTTTCCGTTATAGGAACCTGTCTTCCCGACCGATATTATTTATTAATTATTCTTTTGCTTTAGCTTCTGCTTTCTTGGAGCGGCCTTTTTTACCTTTGCGGTTTTTTTCTTGGGCTTTTCCTCAGCTTTTTCCTCAGCCTTATCCTCTGCCTTTGCTTCCTCAGCTGCAGCCTTTGTCTTTTTTGCTGCCTTCTTCTTGGGAGGCTTGGGAACCTCAAGCTCCTTAACGAGCTTGTAGTAGGTTACGCCGAGAGGCGGAAGTGTGAGCTCAACGCAGTATTCGAGGTCATGCTCTTTCTCGTTGATAGCCTTGATTTCACCCGGATTGCCGATGCCTGTGCCGCCGAACTCCTCGTTCTCTGAGTTGAATACTTCCTCATAAATGCCGTATACGGGAACGCCTACGCGGTAGTTCTCACGGGTAACGGGCTGGAAGTTGCAGACTGCGAGGATCTCGCTGCCGTCAAGAGCGATTCTGCGGAACGCGATTACGCTTTTCTGATAGTCGTCAAGAGCTACCCACTGGAAGCCGTTCCAGTCGTAGTCGTTCTCGTGCATAGCAGGTGTGTCGCGGTAGAACTTGTTTGCCTCAGCGAAGAAGTGGTTGAGCTGACGGTGCTTTTCGTATCCGAGAAGATCCCACTCGAGCTGCTCGTTTGCGTTCCACTCGTCGAACTGACCGATTTCACTGCCCATGAACATGAGCTTCTTGCCCGGGTGAGCAAGCATGTAGGTGATGAAGCCTCTTACGCCCTGGAACTTCTGGTCGTAGTCGCCGGGCATCTTATTGATTAACGAACCCTTGCCGTAAACAACCTCGTCGTGCGAAATCGGGAGCATGAAGTCCTCCGAGAACGCGTAAACCATGCTGAATGTAAGAGTGTCGTGGTGATAGTTTCTCCACAGCGGATCGAGCGAGATGTAGGACAGCATGTCGTTCATCCAGCCCATGTTCCACTTGTAGTCAAAGCCGAGTCCGAGTCCCTCGATCGGGTAACGTGTAACGTTAGGCCATGCGGTACTTTCCTCAGCAATCATCATAGCCTCGGGATGGAACTCATGAACAACGTTGTTGAGCTTCTGCAGGAAATCAACCGCAACGAGGTTCTCACGTCCGCCGTAAGCGTTAGCGATCCACTCGCCGTCCTTACGGTTGTAGTCGAGGTAGAGCA
This sequence comes from uncultured Eubacteriales bacterium, assembly GCA_900315085.1. Taxonomy (GTDB): domain Bacteria; phylum Bacillota; class Clostridia; order Oscillospirales; family Acutalibacteraceae; genus Ruminococcoides. The sequence goes on along the minus strand of OMXW01000062.1, from coordinate 17,701 downwards.
TTGAAGCAACGGCGTCAACGCGGATACCGTCGATGTGGTACATATCCAGCCAGAACATTGCGGAAGAAATAAGGAAGCTTGTTACCTCATATCTGCCGTAGTTGAAGATATATGTTCCCCACTCCTTGTGCTCGCCGATTCTCCAGTCCTCATACTCGTAGCAGCCTGTGCCGTCAAAGCGCGCAAGACCGTGAGCATCCTTGGGGAAGTGAGCGGGTACCCAGTCGAGAATTACGCCGATTCCCGCCTGGTGGCACTGGTCAATAAGATACATCAAGTCCTTGGGCTCGCCGAAACGTGAGGTCGCAGCATAGTAGCCTGTTACCTGATAGCCCCAGCTTCCGTCAAACGGATACTCGGTGAGGGGCATGAACTCAATGTGGGTGTAGCCCATTTCCTTTACATAAGGAATAAGCTCGTCCGCAAGCTTGCGGTAGCTGAAGCAGTTGCCGTCTTCATATTTGCGCCATGAGCCTGCGTTCATTTCATATACGTTAATAGGCATCTTCTTGTGAGGATGATCCTTTTTGAACTGGTACCATTCCTCGTCGTGCCACTGATAGTCATAAATATGGTAGGTACGCGAAGCATTGTCGGGACGTGTTTCGCAATGGAAAGCGTAGGGGTCGGTCTTCATGATGCGGTTATTCCACGGAGTTTCAACGCAATACTTATAGCAGCAGAATTCCCAAACGCCCTCAACAAACAGCTCCCAAACACCTGAGTCTGAGATGCGATACATAAAGTGTGAATCGGGGTTCCAGTCGTTGAAGTCACCGACAACCGAAACCGATTTTGCGTTCGGTGCCCAAACTCTGAAAACTACGCCCTGACGGCCGTCCCAGTTTTCAAAATGAGAACCGAGGAAGTGATAGGCTCTTGCGGCCTCTCCCTGTAAAAATTGCTCAAGGGGCGGTCTTGTGTCATTAATTGAAAAAGCCATAGTATACCTCTTTTCTAAAAGTTTTTTCATAGATTAACTAAATAATTTATACCGTTCGTTGATGTAAATTAAATGTTACTACTATTATTATAATATATTTTACCAAATATACAAGGGGTAAAAAAGAATTTTATGTAAAGATTTTTAGACAATTTTTGAACTTCGTCGAAAAATTCCGTCATTTTAAACAATTTTACCTTATTATTTTTGTCAGGTAGTCCTGTAAGCACGGTTTTACGCTGTCGTAGGCGAGCGCGGCGACGTCGGTAGCTTCAATATCTTTTTGCAGAGACGCGCTGAAAGCTCCGCCGCTTTTAAGATATTTTGCCGGAGAGGTAACAATATCAGCCGTGCAGGTTTTGAGCATGTCCGCCCCCGCGTCGTTCATTGAGAGCACCCTGACATAGCCCGCGTTTTGCGACTGCAGTTCCTCTGTGATACCGAGCAGCGCGCATATTATTATTCTGCGCAGGCGCGCGTGGGTATAGCGTTTTGTTTTTACGGCGGTTAATATTTCTTCTATAGAATTATATTTACGAACAGCGCCAAATATCCTGTTTTCAAGCCCCTCGCCTACATCGGGCAAAAGCGCAAAATCCTCAACGCTCATAGTTCTGAGCTTGCAGAGCGCGGCGCGTTCAAGGTTTTCCTTCCTTGTGATTTCGGTCGGAACATTTGGAAGATATGCCGAGGCGTCTCTGCCGCTCCTGAGCAGCGAGCGTATATACGAAGCCGAGGCTATGTTGTTTGAGCGGATCTCGGAATCGTGAACCGAGCCGATGCGCAGAACGGGCAGCGGCTTAATTCCCGAGTCTTTGAGCGCGCGGATGTACTCCACCGCGAGGATATTATTAGGCGAGGCGAGAACTTGTGCCGTTTTATCTCCGCACACCTCGCGCACGGCGTTTTGGTAAGCGCGCGGATAATACTCGCCCTGCTTCATCAGCTCGGCTATTCTGCTCTGCACCTCGGGATTGTCCGCGGAGAACGCCGCCGCGTTTAGAAGCTCAATATCGTCGGTTTCACAGCCAAAGGCGAGGTGTGTAACACACTTAAAGCTCTTGGCGATTTCAACTCCGCCGCGCGCAAAGCGCTGCGCGTTTGACACGGCTTTTACAGTGGGCAGCTCTGCCACCAAATCCGCTCCGTTTTCGAGAGCAATATGCGCGCGTTCGAACTTTGAACACACCGCAACTTCACCGCGCTGGGTAAAGCTGCCGCTCATTACAGCCAGCACAGGCGCACCGCAAAGCTGAGCCGCGCGCTCAAGCAAATAGGCATGTCCGTTATGAAAAGGGTTAAATTCACAGATTACAGCGACCGCCATTTTGACCTCCATAGAGCTTTTTCCGATAAATTTAGGTATATTTTGCAAAAAAATTCAAAAAACTACTTGAAAAAGCCACATTTATATTGTATGATATTATAGTATCTTTGTGTATATTATACATCAATTTGGCAAATAAATCAACAGCAGGAAGGATTAGATACCAATGAAAGTTTTAGTTATCAACGCAGGCAGCTCATCACTCAAATATCAGCTCATCGACATGACCGATGAAAGCGTGCTTGCAAAAGGCAACTGTGAAAGAATCGGAACAGACGGAGCGTTTATCGGCTTCAAGACAAGCGACGGTCAGAAGATTGAGCGTGAAACAGAGATGAAGAACCACACTCAGGCTTTTGAGGCAGTTAAGAACGCTATCCTCGATCCCGAGTACGGCGCAATCAAAGACCTCAGCGAGGTTACCGCAATCGGTCACCGCGTTGTACAGGGCGGCGCGTACTTTGACCACAGCGTACTTATTGACGCTGACGTTCTCGCAAAAATTGAGGAGCTCTCTCCTCTTGCTCCGCTCCACAATCCCGCTCACATCCAGGGCATCAACGCTTGCACAGCCGTTTTCGGCTCAGAGATTCCGCAGGTTGCGGTATTTGACACAGCTTTCCATCAGACAATGCCCGAAAAGGCTTATATGTACGCTGTTCCCTATGAGTATTACGAGAAGCTCGGCGTTAGAAAGTACGGCTTCCACGGCACATCTCACCGCTATGTAAGCTCTAAGATGGCTGAAATCATGTGCAAGCCGATTGAAGAACTTAAAATCATCACCTGCCACATCGGCAACGGCTCGTCAATCACAGCTGTAGACGGCGGCAAGGTTATTGACACCACTATGGGACTTACTCCCCTCGGCGGCTTCCTCATGGGCACACGCTCAGGTTCGCTTGATCCGTCGGTTGTTACATTTATCGGCGAAAAAGAAGGCATGACCTTTGCCGAGATGTCAAACATGCTCAACAAGAAGTCAGGTCTGCTCGGTATTTCGGGCGTTTCATCTGACGACCGCGACGTTACCGCGGCTGAAAAAGAGGGCAACCACAGAGCCAAGCTCGCGCACGATATGCTCTACTATCAGATTGCTCAGTACATCGGCAGCTTCTATGTTGCACTGGGCGGCTGCGACGCTATCGTATTTACTGCAGGTCTCGGCGAGAACCAGCCTTGCCTGCGCGAAGGCGTTTGCAACTACCTTGAATGTCTCGGCGTAAAGCTTGACAAGGACGCCAACAACAACGCTATCCACGGCAGACAGGGCAAGCTCACAGCTGATGATTCAAAAATCAGAGTTGAGCTTATTGCCACCGACGAGGAAATGGTTATCGCAAGAGATACCAAGGCTATTGTTGAAGCACTTTAAGTCGCGTACTTAACGTTTGATTATTGATGACGTTTTCTGTTTCGCGAGACAGAATGGAAATAATACATACTGTGAGGGCAACGGAAGCCACGTTTGGTTATTTTGTTTCTCTTACTCACATTTGTATTTTTCTGAACGCAATAAACAAAAATCTACGGGCGACCATTGCGGTCGCCCTAAGCTTTTGCTTTAACCATCGGCATGTTATGCAGCCAAGGAACGACACAGGGGTCGTTCGCTACAATCAACCACTAAAGGGGCCTTGCAAAATTGCAAAGCCCCTTTATCATCAGTTTCTGATTACTTCATGGTTGCGGTCGCTCATTATTGTATCGTGAGTATCGCGGAAAAGCAGCGTTACACACCAGATTGCCGAGAGGCCGACCAGAATATAAATGATTCTGCTGACGATTCCCGACTGTCCGCCAAAAATGAACGCGACTAAGTCGAACTGGAAGATACCGACGCTGCCCCAGTTGAGACCGCCGATAACTAAAATCGCCAAAGCTATTTTATCAAGCATTCCTAAATCCTCCTTACGAATGATGATATTAGCTTTGACGAAAACTTAAAAATTATTCACTGTTTTTTTATTTAATAAAAATTACGAGAAGTCCCGCGATAAGAGCGCCGAGAAACATCATTCCCAAGCCGACATAACGGGTGATCCTGATTGCTTTTTGGATTTTGAATTTTTTTATCATGCTCTCGGTCGGGAAAGGCAGCAGCAAAAGCAAAATTCCGAGCGCCGCGCAGCAGACGATTGAAAGTCCCGCGCCGAACGGCTTTGCCATCGGAAACAGGAACAAGCCGGCCATTACTCCGAACAGGCAAACTACATTTATCATTGAAAAGGGCTTTGCGAATCGGTCGGAGCGCTCATAATACTGCTTTGTCAGCTTTTCACATTCGTCGCAGCAGTACATGTCGTCGTAAGAAATTTCCTTGGCGCAGTAGTCACATTTTTTCATATATTTTAACCCCTTGATATTTTTTCCGTAAAATATATTATATCATAAATTTCTGCTTTTTTCAACAGCGATTTATTGTCAACCTAATTTCACGAAAGTAGTTGACAATTAAAGAAAAAAAGAGTATAATGTCAACCATGATATTAAGAAAAGAGTGACAATTATGGCAAATGCAAAAACAGATTCACTGCGGTTCACTCCGCTGACAATGGCTCAAATCGCCGTATGCACCGCGCTTTTGTGCGTGCTATCTCCGATTGCGATCCCGATGCCCATTTTGGTTCCGATCACGCTGCAGGTAATGATCATCGTGCTCGTCGCGCTGATTCTCCACCCCGTGCACGCGCTGATCGCTCAGCTGCTTTATACGCTTATCGGACTTGCGGGACTGCCTGTATTCTCCGGCTACAAAAGCGGCTTCGCGGCTCTTGCGTCACCAACCGGCGGTTTTATCATCGGATTTATTTTCGCTGCGTTTTTAGTCAGTCTGCTAAAGGGCAGCGGCGAGGGTAAATATGCCGTGGTACGCTACATACTCGTTGCGGTATTTGTTGGAATCCCCGCGGTTTACATCCCGGGAATAATCTGGTTCTCATTCGTTCAGAAGGTTGACCTGATTACCTCCGCAAAGCTTGTTGCGGCTTCGTTTATCCTTGTGGATATTGCAAAGTGTGTGATTTCCGCACTGTTCGCTGTTCCGCTGAAAGCAGCGCTGAGAAAAATAAAATAATTTATAACTTAAGGGCGACCGTTTTGGCCGCCCTTTTCTTAACTGAAAATCAATGCTTCTAGCAATTTGCTTACCGTGTCCTCAATATTGCCCTGATTTGAAACCTTTATTGCCGCGTCGGCGTATTTTTCATACAGAGGCACTCTGTTATCATATACGTTCCTGAGCGTTTCATCGCGGTGGAACGCTATTCCTCTTGTTGTGATATTCGTCACTCTGCGCTCGATTTCATCAAACGGAACGTCGATATAAACCACCCTGCCGATTTCTTTGAGGTGCTTCATTGCGCTTTCGCTTAGAACCATCGAGCCGCCTGTCGCGACTACGGTGTGGTCACATTCAAGCTCGCAGCCTACCTCCTGTTCAAGTTCAAGAAAACGGTCAAGTCCGTCCGTATCAAGGATTTTTTGGAGCGGCATCTCCGCCTTTCGGCTGATAACAAGGTCGGTATCTATAAACGAATAGCCGAGCGCCTTTGCAAGCAGTACTCCGAGCGTACTCTTGCCCGAGCCGGGCATGCCTATTAATACTACGTTATTCATATTAAATAATTCTGATGTTCAGCGAGTCGGTGCTTGAGGTCGGCAGAGTTTTATTTGAGGAAAGCACAACAACTGTATCACCCTTAGTTACAAGGCCTGTGCTGAGCGCCTTTTCAATAGCCTGAGCGGTGATATCGTCGGAGGTCATCTTCTCCTCGCCCACCAGAGCGGTAATGCCCCAGTTAAAGCAGAGCTTTCTGCAAACCAGTTCGCTTGTAACAACCGCGATTACGGGAACCTCGGGGCGGAAGTGAACCATTGCTCTTGCAACCTTACCTGTTGCGCTTTCAACGATGATCGCCTTTGCGCCTGTTTTGATTGCGATATCCTTAGCCGCGCGGCAGATGCTTCCTCTGAATACGTTGTCGTCCTCAATTCCGTTTCTCTCAACGTAGTCGTGGAGCGCGGCAAACTCGCCGTTGTTCTCAGCCTCGGTGCAGATTGCGTCGAGCGCGCGTACGCTCTCTACGGGATATTTGCCCGCTGCGGATTCTCCGGACAGCATTACCGCGCTTGTGCCGTCGTATACGGCGTTTGCAACGTCGCTGATTTCGGCACGGGTAGGACGCGGCGAGGTTGTCATGCTCTCGAGCATCTGAGTTGCGGTGATTACATATTTTCCCTTTGCAACGCACTTGCGGATAAGTGTTTTCTGGATTTCGGGGAGCTTGATAAACGGAATTTCAACGCCCAGGCGTAATTGATGATTTCATCCATATCGTCAACGCCGCTCTGGTTCTCGATTTTGGCGATAATTTCAACGTGCTCGTAGCCGATACTGTCGATAAAGTCTCGGAGCGTGCGTACGTCCTCGTGATTGCGCACAAACGACGCCGCAACAACGTTTGCGCCCTGAGAAAGACCGAACTCGATATCGCGTCTGTCCTGCGCGCTTACATACGGCATACTGATATGATAGCCGGGAATGTTGAGGCTCTTGCGGTTCTTCAGCTCGCCGCCCTTATTTACGCGGCAGATAATGCAGTCGGGGCGAACCTCCTGCACGATGAGCGAAATCATACCGTCGTCAAGCAGAAGCTCTCTGCCGATAGCCTGCGCGCCCTCGTTGAAGAACAAGTCGATAAGCTTTGGATATGAAACCGCTACGCCGTCAACGTCGCCCTCGTCGCGATTCTTGAACAGCGTGAACTCCGCACCCTCGCCCAGTACTACCGAGCCGTCGCGGAAGGTTGTAACGCGAACCTCGGGGCCTTTTGTGTCAAGCAAAATCGCCACGTTTTTGCCGCTCTCGGCAATAGCCTCGCGGATCGTGGCAAAGGTATCTTTAAGTGTGTCGTGGTTGCCGTGAGGGTACACACGATTTTGGTTTTTCTCATATTGTTCATTCCTCCCGGTAGAAAATATTTCAGATATATATCCTATTTTATTATATAACACTTTTACAGTATTTTCAATCCTAATATACAAAAAATTCGGCTAATTAGCTATAATGTTTTCAAGCGAAAAAACAGTCGGGAAAACAGCGTTTCCGAAATTTGAACCTGTCTTCCCGACCAGAATTATTAACTGTTATTTATTCTTTATTCGTTATTCTTTATTTCAGTTCATCTACCGTGCCGATAAAGAACGGTGTGTTTGTCTTTGTGTTGATGAGCATATAAATGAACGGACGGGTGAGCTTAACTTCCTTAGGCTCCTCCGGAGTTGCGCCTGCCTTGATCTCAACCGAGGTTGCAGCGGCTGCCTTTGTGCCTATTTCATTTACGTCGATCACGGTTTTGTGGATCACGCTGCCGATGTACGGATTAAACGGCGTGTTGCTAATCATTCCCGAGAAGTCCGCATACTGCTCGTCAAACGCATCGGTCATGCCCAGACTCTGCAGAACGTCGGCGAGGTCTGTGTCGTAATTTATTTTGAATTTGGGCAGCCATACAACAGTCTTGTCGCTCTTTACATTGCTGAGGATATTAGAAATCCTCTCGCCGGTGAGAGAATTCAGATAACTGTCTACCGAGTTTCCCGAGTTCGGCAGGAGAGCCGCGAACGCATAGTTGCCGTCCTTAAAGAGCTTCACAAAGCCCTGAGCTTTATCGTCGCTGAGATACCTGAATTCCTCGGAGCACATATACTTTGCGTCTGACTTTGTATAATCGGCGTTTGTAAATTTGCCGTCTCTGACCATGTAATTAGGGTCGTACGGCTCGAGCCATTTTCCGTCAAACGCGAGCGTATTGATAAGGTACATAAACGACATCGGATTGATCTGATCCAAAATTCCGTCAACCATTCCGTCAGTGTTTTCGCTTACCCAGTTGTTGATTTTATTCTGCGCTTCGGTATTAAACGGAAGCTTGTTTGCCTCGGCAGAGTAAACATCCTTTGCGGTATCTACAAAATCCTGCCTGTATTCAACATCACTGTACAGGGTGTTGCACCAAATTGAGTTTGCTATGCTGAATTTATCCTCCTGCTCTCCCTTGTACTTTAACAGCGACGGATACGCCTTAAAATACTTGTTCATGGCGTTGAGCGGAAGTCCCAGAGTATTTTCCATCTGCTTTAAGGTTTTGCCGCCCGCGCCGTTCGCTGTCATTGAAAGGGCGTACATTACCGAAACAGGCGAAACCAGAACATTGTCTTTTTCTTTTTTGGTTTTCTGAAGCAGCTTCACACCGAAATCAGTTACGGCCTTATTGCCTGCCTCAATCGCTTCTTCCTCGGTATAATTCTTTTTCTGAGCTATACCTGCCACCTGGCGCTGCAGATATGTAGCGTCGCTGACATTGATTTTGCCGTTTCCGTCGGGATCGGCGCACTTGCGCTGTGCTTCGCTGAACCGGATCAAGCCGGCGCAGTGCTTCTGGATCATGGTTGAGTCCTTGATTGAAACCTGTCCGTCAAAATTCACGTCGCCCATGAGATTGCTCTGAGAGGCAGAAGCACAAATTGCCGAGCCTGCCGCAATCGCACAGGCGAGGAACGCGGAAATCACCTTTTTCATGCTATCATCTCCATATTAAATTTTTATTTGTAAAGCTTTTGCTGAATAAAATTCTACGATAATTCTGCTTTTTAAGCAGTAAATGCGCACTCGTCAGAACAAAAATCAACAATAACAAAGTGCAAAAATTATTCTTTATTTATATTTTATCACCTGAACTTCACATATGCAAGCCTTTTAGTTCAAAATTTTTATATATTTAATTTTTGTCTTTATTTTTGCGGAAATGTTTGATATAATAATACTGAGGCAAGGTAAACCTTTGCAGGCGGTAAATAAAAAATTAAGGAAGTGGCTTTTAAAATGCATAACAAAAAGACATCAAAATCAAGATTATTCTTCAACATATCGCTCGTATCGCTCATCGCGTCGGCTATCATTACCGCAAGCGTAATGACCGGCTGTTCATCAGACAACAAGGACACAAAGGAAACAGAGGTTGTTCACGGAACCGAGATTGCTACCTATGAAGTAAACGGCGTTGTCGTTGACAAGGACGGTAACATTCTTGACTCTGAGGGCAACAAAACGGGCGAAACCGTTGCAAGCGTTCCCACAGGCGATTCAAACGGCAGTGACTCAAAGAGCTCAAACAGCAAGTCGGACGCTAAATCAAGCTCAAAGGGAAAAACAGCTCAGGCTTCACTGAACGACGGTTCATCAAAAACTCAGAACTCGTCTAACAGCCAGAGCAAGCAAGCGCAGAACTCAACTGCTTCAAACAAAACAAAGAGCAACAATAACTCAGGCAGCGCAAGCAAGTCAACCGCTTCAAGCAAAGCAAGCGGCGCAAGCAAGGCTTCTACCCCCTACAATCCCGACAAGTCAGAGGATTCAACAAACGTTCTCAAGCTCGGCAACAAGCGTTTCAACGTAGGCGACACAGTAATCTGCACCTACAATCTCCAGAACGCTTCCGAAAAGCTGCTCAACTTCCAGGGCAATATCAAGTATGACGGAACATACCTCAAGGTCGTTTCCGCAAAGCTTGAAGGCTCGGCGGCAAGCGGCGGACTTTTGAACTACAACCTCAACCAGGAAATCCGCTTCAATGGTTCAAACCTCAACGGCTACAACTACACCAAGAACAAAGCATTCATCACAGTAGAGTACAAGGTTCTCAAAACAGGCAACACTACCCCCAAGATCAACTGGGAGGTAATCACAGGTCTCAGCGAGAAGAAATACTGCGACGACAATGGCAACCTTATCAACGGTATCGCCGTTACACCCACCTACGCCAAAAAATAATTTTTCAAGTCGCGTTTTTCAAGTCGCGTACTTGATGTCGGTTAGTAAGGGAATGTCGGCGTTTCGCGAGACAGATTAGAAAAATCAGAAGCTGTGAGGGCAATGGGAACTACGTTTGGTTTATTTGCGCCCTATCTGAAACGGCTTCTAATCACTAACCACTAACCACTATACACTAATACTGCGAGGGCAATTGAGGTAACGCTTGATTGCCCTCGTTTTTTATTTATATTATCATGTAATTGTAGGGTACGGTCTTGACCGTACCGCGGACTATGAACAGACGTATTGTTTTCAACCACGGTTCGGTCAAGACCGAACCCTACAGTTTAAAGCCATATTCATTTAGCCAATATTAACACGGTCGGGAAAACGGCGTTTCTGTTACGGAAACCTGTCTACCCGACCTTAATTGTTAATTGTTCATTGTTAATTGAATAATATACGGTCTGAGCTCGCCTGCGAGGTACAGCGAACCGCACACAAGCACAGCGCCGCAGTTTTTTACCGCCCTATCAAGCGCGGCGTCGAACGCTTTCTCCGCATTGTCAAATGGGTTTACGCTGTCGCAGTACGGCTTGAATTTTTTGGCAAGCTCCTTTGAGCCGAGCGTTCTTGGATTGCTGACGGGAACGGTAAATACCTCCTCAAACAGTCCGTCAAACAGCGAAATTGCGCTGTCAACGTCCTTGTCTGCAAGCATGCCCATTACGCAGTAAATCTTTTTGCCGCTCAAAAATTCTTCAACCGCTTTTTTCAAAGCCTCGGCGCCGTTAGGGTTATGCGCGCCGTCAAGGAGCACCGTCGGATTATCTCCGAGCAGTTCAAGCCTTGCGGGATTTGTCGCGCTTAGGAATCCGTTTTTGATGTCCCTGTCCTCAAGCTCTAAAATGCCGTTGATTCTGAGATAATCGAGCGCGGCGAACGCTGTTTTTGCGTTCTCAATTTGGTGGTCTCCCGCAAGTCTGATTTCAAGCTCTGTTCCGTTCAGCTCAAAAACACTGCCGCCCAATGTTTTGCTCAGCACCTTAGTTTCAACGCTTTCGCTTTTTATCAGCGGAACTCCTGCCTGTGACGCGGCGTTTGAGATAACCGCCATTGCGCGGCTGTCCTGAGCCGAGGCTACCGCCGCCGAATCGGGCTTTATTATTCCCGACTTCTGCGCCGCGATTTCCTCGATTGTATTGCCGAGCACGGCTGTATGGTCAAGACCGATTGTTGTGATTACCGAGCAAAGCGGCGCCTTGATTACGTTTGTGCAGTCGAGCAGTCCGCCCATGCCCGTTTCGAGCACAACCACGTCACATTCTTCCTTTGCGTGGATGTAAAATTCAAGAGCGTTGACGTACTCAAACTCTGTGATAATAACGCCCTCGTTGCGCAGCTTCATCAGCGTGGGATATGTTTCCTCAACCGCCGAGGCAAGCGCTTCTTTACTAATCATCTGATTGTTTATCTGGATTCTCTCGCGGAAATCGGTGATATAAGGCGAAATAAACAGCCCTGTTTTATAGCCTGCCGCCACAAGCGACGACGACAGCAGCGCGCAAACCGAGCCTTTGCCGTTTGTTCCTGCGACGTGTATATATTTGAGCTTATCCTGCGGATTGCCGAGCCTTTCAAGCAGTGTTCTCATACGGTCAAGCCCGGGGCGCGAGCCGAAGGTAAGCAGCGAGTGTATTTTTTCAAGCGCGGATTCGTAGGTCATTTAGGTCAGCTCCCTGTAAATTTCATTCTTCTTAAAGCCCGTTTCAGCCGCCGCGCGCTTAGCCGCCTCGGTGGCTTTTACACCGTCCGAAACAAGGTCTTTTGCAAGCTTCACAGCCTCGTCAAGCGTATAGGTTTTGGCTTCATCCTCAACGCTTTTGCCCTCGAGCACGAGCACGATTTCACCGCGCACGCTTCCGTCCGAAAGATTCTCTGCGGCGTTTGAGGTCGTTGTACGGATGACCTCCTCGTGCAGCTTTGTTATTTCGCGAACGATTGTAAGCTTTCTGTCACCGAAGAAAGAATACAGGTCGCGCAGCGTTGCGGGCAGCTTATGAGGCGCCTCATAAAAAATCATCGTTCTGTGTTCGTTTTCAAGGCTTTTGAGGTGTTCGCCGCGGCTCTTTTTGTTGACGCTCAAAAAGCCCTCAAAGGTGAACCGTCCCGTACTCAGCCCCGAAACCGCAAGAGCCGCGATAACCGCGCTCGGACCGGGGATCACCACGGTCTTTATTCCGCGCTCCTCACACAGCTTGATCAAATCCTCGCCGGGGTCTGAGATGCACGGCATACCGGCGTCGGTCACGATTGCGCAGTTTTCTCCCTGCTGGATTCTGTCGCAGATTATTTCGCCGCGCTCGCGCTTATTGTGCTCGAAATAGCTTATCATAGGCTTTTTGATGCCGAGGTGATTGAGCAGCTTCATTGTGACGCGTGTATCCTCGGCGGCGATGAAATCCACCTCCGAAAGCGTCTGAGCCGCCCTTGGAGAAAGGTCGGACAGGTTGCCTATCGGGGTTCCCGTAACATATAATATTCCGCTCACACTCACACCTCCGCGCTTTTGTAGTTTCCGTATATTTTCATCATTTCGTCCGAAAAATCGCCGCTGCCGTCCTCGATAAACAGCGTCGGCATTGTTTCCATATAGCCGCGCTTTCCGCCCTTTCTGCCCTCGAGCAAAAACAGCTTTGGCTGCTTGTCGAGCCTTTGCTGAACGAGTCTCAGCGTTTTGGGTTCAAGGTCAAAACGGCGCATTGACTCCATTACGTCGGGCAGTCTTTCAGGCCGCTGGCAAACGCAGAACCTACCTCCGAACTGCAGCAGCTTTGACGCCGCCTGACAGATATCGTCGAGCGTACACTCGGTCTCATGCCTTGCAATCAGCTTTTTATCCTCGGGATTCGGCACACCAGCTCCGCCGAGCTTATACGGCGGATTGCATGCAACAAGGTCGTATTTTCCGAACTCAAGCTTGCCCTTTAATTTCTTTAAGTCGGAGTTTATTATTCTGAGGCTCTCCCCTACGTTGTTAAATTCAACGCTGCGCCTGAGAAGCTCGCAGGCGTCCTGCTGTATTTCAACCGCCGCGACGTCAAGGTTTTTATTGTCCTTGAGCCAGAGCAGCGCGATCGTACCGCAGCCCGAGCCGAGGTCAACGCGCAGTCTGCCGCCTTTGCGGTCAGCGAAGTTTGCAAGCAGAATCGTATCGGTTGAAAAATGATAGCTTTTTGAAACGTATATCTCAAAGCCGCCCCCAAGCGGCTCTCTGTGGATGTTCAGCATAATAATTTTCCTTTATTTTAGGCTTCGTTTATTATACACCAACGCCCATTTATTATCAAGTATTTTAAGTCGCGTTTTTTAAGTCGCGTTCTTGACGTTTGATAGGATGGTAACGTCAGGCGTTTCGCGAGATTTTTACTTCGCGTACTTAACGTTAGTTTATTGATAACGTTTTATGTTTCGCGAGATAGAATAGAAATATTGGAAAATGCGAGGGCAATGGGAACGATGTTTGGAGTTTAGCAAATAATGTAGGGATTTCTCCGTGCGCTTCGCTTAGTCGAAATGACATCTTTTGGGATAAAGATTGTAGGTTACGGTTTTAATTCATCACCATTACGCCAATATTTATACGGTCGGGAACCAAATATTTTTTAAACCGACCTATCTTCCCGACCGAAACTCTAAACTCTAAACTCTAAACTTTTAATATCGGGTTACTCATCGCTAACCGCACAACAATAAAGGCGGCAAGGATAACCTTGCCGCCAGTTTACGTTTGATTAGCCTTCCTGAGGAGCACCTACAGGACAAACATCAGCACATGAGCCGCAGTCAACGCAAGCGTCAGCGTCGATTACATACTTGCCGTCGCCCTCTGAAATTGCAGAGCAGGGACACTCGTCAGCGCAAGCACCGCACATGATGCATTCGTCATTAATTACATATGCCATAAATCTGACCTCCTTAAAAGATTTCATATATATTGTAACATATTATTTTGAAATTGCAAGTGTTTTGTAAAATTTTAATAAACCCTCAGGGCAATTTACTCGATGTCGCCGAGCTGTTCGATCTCCTTACGGTTGACCTTGATATAGCCGTCCCTGATGATTCTGCATTCCTTAACTGTGAAGGTCTTGGGGCCTACGTCGTCGGGGACGTTGTCAAGCTTTACCTTGAGCGTTCTGGCAATCAGGTTGTTTTCTACAACAAGTCCTTTGCCCTCGGGAGTCTTTACGATCGCTCCGATTTTCGGAGTGTGCTTCAGCAGGTCGGTGTACGCCTCCTGCTCATATTTCAGGCAGCACATAAGTCTGCCGCAGGTGCCCGAGATTTTTACGGGTGAAAGCGAAAGTCCCTGCTCTTTTGCCATTTTGATTGACACGGGCTGGAACTCACCCATAAAGCGGTTGCAGCAGAACGGTCTGCCGCAGATTCCCAATCCTCCGAGCATCTTTGCCTCGTCTCTCACGCCGATTTGCCTGAGCTCGATTCTGGTGCGGAAAACCGAAGCCAAATCCTTTACCAGCGCGCGGAAGTCAACCCTGCCGTCGGCGGTAAAGTAGAAAATGATTTTGCTGTTGTCAAAGGTGTACTCAACATTTACAAGCTTCATTTCAAGCTTGTGGTTAGCGATTTTCTGCTCGCAGATTTTATACGCGTCCTTTTCGCGGATTTTATTCTCCGCGAGGTGGTTCAAATCCTTTTCGGTCGCGATTCTGATAAGCGGCTTTAGGGGCTGTTTAATTTTCTCGTCGGGAATTATTTTGTTCGGGGTGGCAACCTCGCCGCACTCAAGTCCGCGCGCGGTTTCAACAATTACCATGTCGCCCGTATTGAGCTTGTTGTCGAGGGGGTCAAAGTAGTAAACCTTGCCGACCTCCTTGAATCTTACTCCGATTACCTCTGCCATGATATCCTCCTGAACTCTCCGCACAGTCTGGTGGTGAGGAGATTTATATTTACGTTCTGTTTTATTTGTAAAGCCGAGCTGTCGCACAGCTCAATCATATTTATCAGTTTCATCTTGGTGAACCTTGCGGCGAGCTTTCCCGCAAGCTGAGCGTTTCCGAGCGGCTCGGCTCCCGACAGAATCGCGAGAGAGTCGCGGAAAATCTGTTTTAACGCGATAAAAATCTGCTCGTAAAGGTCTTTGTCGCCGAGAGCTCTGAATGCGAGCATAAGCTCATATTCGCGCGCCGCGGTTATTCCCTCAGCTATTTTTTCCGCCGCCTGTACCGCGCTTTCGTCAAGGCTTATCTCACCGCCGAGCCTGAATACCGTGCAGCGCGAGCGGATCGTAACGAGCAGTCTTTGCGCGTTTTCGCAAATAAGAATGAAGCAGACGTTTTCGGGCGGCTCCTCAAACAGCTTCAAAAATGTGTTCTGGGTTATTGCGGTGAAGCGCGAATCCGCCTTTTCAAACACATACACCTTTGCCGCCGCGTCGTTTGGCTTGATGTAAGCGTCCTCGATTATTTCGCGCATGCTGTCAACGTCGTAGGTCTGACTTTTATTCTTTACCTTGGGGTAGTTTATGTCGGGGTGCGCCCTGTTTTTCGCCTTAACGCAGTTCGGACACACTCCGCACGGACGGCTGCCCTCGCTGCCGCATACCGCGTACATTGACAGCAGTGCCGCAAGCTTTTGAGCCGCTTCCCCGTCCTGACTTTCAATTATTATCGCGTGCGGCATCCTGCCCCTGCTGTCAAGGGCGTTCAGCGTGGCGCGCGTATTTTGGTCAAATTCAAAGCCTTCAAAATTCATCTGTTTATAACCTTACAATATTTGTGACGATATCGCCCCTGTCGGTGATGTCGATATAGCCGTAGCTTGCGCCGTAGCCGTTGCAGCTTCCGGGGTTCATGATATACAGTCCGTCGTCGTATTCATTCATGGCGCAGTGGGTGTGGCCGAAAAGGAGAATATCAGCCTTTGCCTCCCTCGCGGCGCAGACCAGATTATAGGTGGTAAACTTTGCCTGGTACATGTGGCCGTGAGTGATGAACAGCGTTTTGCCGCCGAGTGTGATCGTCTCGGTCACGGGCAGCGTGCTGGTCCAGTCGCAGTTTCCGCGCACGCCTACAACGGTTTTTTCGGGGTAAGTCTCCTTTATTGACTGAAACTGCTGAGCGCCGTCGCCGCAGAATATTATTGCCTCGGCGTTTGGCTGGGCTTTTACCGCGCGCATTGCCGAGTGTAAATCGCCGTGAATATCGGATAAAACTAAAATTCTCATAAAAACTCCGTGATAAAAAAGTTTTTTCAGCATAGTATGTTGTGAGGTGGTTTTATGTCTGAAAATATTAACGAGCTGATTTCTCAGCTTTCTCAAAAAATTGGTACGTCCCCCGAGCAGCTTTCATCTGCCGCTGACCGCGGCGAGCTGGGCAGTATTCTGAGCAGCAGCCAAAATCCGCAGGCGCGGCAGGCTGCCGATATTCTGAGCGACCCCGAGCAGACCAAAAAACTGCTGGAAAGTCCTCAGGCTCAGGCTCTGATGAAGATGCTCGGCGGCAAATAAAATATCGCGTGAGGTGACAAAGGATGCCCGATATGCAGGAGCAAATCAATAAAATACTGAGCAATCCCGAGGCTCTCAGGCAGGTGCAAAGTCTTGGCGAGCAGCTTGGGCTGAACGTAAACTCCGCCCCTCAGCCGCCAAAGCCGGCTCCGCCTGCCCCGCCCGCTCCGACGCAGGGGTCGGATTTGGCTCGGGTAATGGGCACGCTTGCACCGATTATGAGCAGCGCGTCGCCCGACAGTGAAACCGCCGCGCTGCTTAACGCGCTGAGACCGTTTTTGAGCGCCGAAAAAGCTCATCGGCTGGACCAGGCTCAGCGGATAATGAAGCTTATCAAGCTGATTCCGCTGATCAAGGACAGCGGATTGTTTTTATAATGTTTTGATGTCATTTCGACTAAATTGTAGGGTACGGTCTTGACCGTACCGAGATTGAGAAGTTAACAGTTGTTCATAACCTACGGTTCGGTCAAGACCGAACCCTACAGTCGAAAATCTAAATATTTGGAGGTAAACATGCCGAGCTTTGAAGAAGAAGCCTTTGCGCGGGCGTATTTGGAGGTAAACATGCCGAGCTTTGAAGAAGAAGCCTTTGCGCGGGCGCGTCAGCTTCACCGCAAGCCCGAGCCCAAGCCGAAACCCGAGCCTAAGCCCGAACCGAAACCAGAGCCCACACCTGAGCCTGCGCCCGAGCCCAAGCCCGAAAAGCCGATAAAGCCCGTTAAAAATCAAAATCTTATCGAAACGCTTTTCCGAGACAGGGACAAGAGCCTGATTTTACTGCTTATGCTTCTGCTTGCGGACGACAACAACGACCCGTCGCTGCTGTTCGCGCTGGCATATCTGTTGATGTGATCAGCGGATCTGACCGCTGCCTTTGATGATGAACTTGCTGCTCGTGAGCTCGCCGAGTCCCATGGGACCTCTTGCGTGAAGCTTCTGGGTTGAGATACCGATTTCCGCGCCGAGTCCGAACTCGCCGCCGTCTGTGAAGCGTGTTGACGCGTTAACGTAAACCGCAGCCGAATCAACGCATGCGGTGAACTTTTCAGCCGACGCGTAATCGCTTGTAACGATT
>OMXW01000050.1 GCA_900315085.1 uncultured Eubacteriales bacterium | reverse complement strand
GGCATGCTCAACTGAATAAAATATCCTAAAATAATCTCATCCGCCACAGTACCAACCGGTATCTGTGGCGGATGTTTCTTTACCTCATTTGACGCTTACAATTTAAGAACTTTGTTGATTCTATTCGATTCAAATACAATTAAGGATATTATAGAAAAAGATAAAGTAAAACAAACATTCAACTTAATAGGGCTAATTAGATAGTTGAAGAACCATTGCGAAACGATTGCCAATACCAAAACTCTAAAAAAATATATGATACTGTTTTTTGTTCTACTATAACCTAATGCAATTAAATAAGCGTATAAAGGAAATGATAATCTTCCAATAATTTGGAAGATTATCATTTCAGGGAAAAACACAAAACCAACATGGTCTATAATCATAGACACAACGGCGACAAGCTCAATCATGTTAAATCCTTGATTATATCATTATGGGCAAAACACATACCTTCATGCGATATAGTAAAGCATAAGCACTTATTGTTATTGTTAAAGAAAGAAATATCAATTTGGTCATCCAAGCAAAAAAAGGATGAAATCTTTCTAAAATAATCAATACAAAGCTTATTTGTTGCAAAAGTTCTCATATAGACTTTTTGTCCGCTTTTTGTTCCAGGCCATTTTTTCACCCATTTTTCAGATATCAAGTAATCCGATAACGCAATTTCTGATTTTGTTAACACTTTTTCAGATTCTTTTTTTCGGAGAAAGGTATGAGGATTAACTAAATTGAAACTAATGCTCTGTTGTTCTAATTTATCTAATAATCTAATATATATTATTCTGTTGGATAAATCCAAAGATTTATATTCTTCGATAGATATATATTCCATGTTGAACCTTCTCTCATTTTATATAAACCAACAGTGCGCATGAGACTGTTTTTTTGTTGTAATCATCGGGTGATAATGATAATAGTTTTTTCCACCGCCACTATGTTTTTGTCTGCTTGAAACTCTGCTTATGGGGCTCGCCGATTTACAAGCGTTATAAGCATATCCTGAGCTGATTGCAAAAACATTATGTCCAGCTCTAAGTACGGTCGCGGCAGCAGATTGAGATTTAATTCTCGGACCAATATATACATTATCTCCGGATTGCAAATACGCATAATAATAATGAACCTGAGGTTGATCACGTTTTAATCTGGCTATTGCAGATTTTGCTGCATAATAAACTACTCCAGCGACAATTATAGTTGCTGTAATTGCTAGAATTGCTTTTAATAACGCTGCGGCAACAGCTGTTCCGCTTACAACAACTACAGCAGCAGCTTGAACTTCTACAGTATCGTCGCTAACAACTAAAGTTTCGCTGGTATCTTCGGAAACGAGTTCAGCCTCAACTCCATCTTCATTGAGATTCTCCACATTAATTTCAAAGGTTTCTTCCGTGCAATCTCCTAATCCAAACCCCAAAAAATAGGCTGAATATTCACTCGTTACCATTTCAAACTCTTCGTCAGTTTTATCGAAAGTGATTTGATAATTCACGCCATCGACAAATGTGCTGACGACTGTCTCACTGTCAGTATTATCCTCAATTGTAATATCATAACCATCTACGGTTATTTCGTCAGTATCGCCATCATATGCTTTAACGGTCCAAATGGTTGATACAGACATCATACAAACAACTAATAATAAACTTAATATTTTTTTCAACTAATTCACCTTTCCTTTACGTTTTGATATAAAATCCAAAAATATCTGCTTATTAAAAAGAATACCGTTATTGTTACAGTATTCTTTATAAATTGCAGCAAGCCCTGATACATAAGCTGCTGCCATAGAATTACCGTCTACACAGGCATAACCTCCTTTATCAATAGTTGTAATTATATTCTTCCCTGGTGCATAAACAACGCCATCTTTGCATTCGAACCATGTTTTGTCACAACTCTTGACACCGATGACATTACTATATTCAGCAGGGTAACTTGATACACTATCTCTATTATTGTAACTTGCAATAATAATCGTGTTTTTTTTATTCAACTCATTAATTAATGCTTCAAGCTCTTGATTGTCTCGCTTGACCGAAAAACTCAAATTGACTACGTCCATTTGATTATCTAAACACCATTTCAAAGCACTACATACATCTTCTATTTTTCCTAATCCATTGCTATCAATTGCTACCAATGAATATATTTCTGTTTCCTGAGCAACTCCCAGTATTCCATATCCATTATCTTTTGCTGAAATAATCCCTGCGACCTGAGTTCCGTGACTACTAGCAGTTGAAGTGTTTTCATTGCTATCAGTGGTAAAAACAATCGTTTCTTTTATTTTCCCTTTCAGCTCAGAGTGAGTAGAATCGATAGGACTGTCAATGATAGCTATTTTTATATGTTTTCCTGTTAATCCGGGTAAATTATTCTTGAAATTATGAACAATCTCTGACTCATATTGATTAACATAAATATCTGATAAAGGATTATCTCTAATAAAAATTGTAATTGCAACTAAAAGTATTACAATTAGAACAAATAAAAAGCTCAATCTAAAAACGTTTTTTTTCATAAAACTAAAACTAATACTAATACTAATGATTTTTTACTTTAACTATTAATAAGAATATATTATAAACTATGAAGCGTTCCGAAAATGTTACACTATAATCCTATTTGCGTTCCCCTTGTATAAATTTTTGTATATATTTCTTTATTTTATCATAATAGCACTAATCTTAAACTAATATACTTGCAAGCAATGCAAGTATGCGCATACTTGCTCAAAACGCTTGTTGGTGAGTTTCCCCAACCCCCATAAGATCGTCAACACGGTTGACGGCTGCGCGTTCAAAGAACGCTGATTTACAAGGCGGTAGGAATTCTACCGTCTTGTTTTTTCTCGCTCACGCTCGGGTTCGGGTTCGGAAATATTTAATAGGTGCTCTACATTAGATTTCACATTGTAGAGCTCTTTCATTTCCTCACGAGCCGCTTTATACTCAGCGTAGGCTTTCCGCTTTCGTGCAAGCAGCTTTGAATATTCCTCACGCAAGACTTTGACGGAGGGCAGCTTTTCAGTGCCGAGACTGTCAAAATATTTTTTCGCTGCTTGATGTATCAAAATCTCTGCTTCGTGCGCCTCTCTGAATTTTTTGCTGTAACCGGCTTTGCGGTATTCCGCATAGACCGTCCGCGTTTTGGCGTAGTTGACGATTTGCTTTTGCAGCTCGCCGTTGTCGGACATCTGCGATTCCAAATCTTTAATTTCAGCGGACAACTCATTGAATTTTGTTACCGCCGCTGTCGTGCGCTCCTGCAATTCCTCATAGCTCATATCGCCGTGCTCTTTAAGATAGAGAACGGCTTGCGAAAGCTGTTTGAGATTAAACACCTTTGCCCAGCGTTCATAGCCGGCACCTTTACCGGAGCGAATTGCCGCGTCAATATCAATCAGCAGGCCGACTTTGGGTTGCGGTTTGCGTTCGCCGCGCTTAGGCGTAACGGTGCGTTTTCCTTCTATCCGTCCACGGATTGCCTGCTCGGTGTAATCGCCTTTGAGTGAATTGCAGCGGGTAAACTTTATTTGCCCCGGTGCTTTAAGCCGGATATATTTCCGTTTCGTGTTGACCGTCACACCCATAGTTTCGAGCTTTTTCAAGAAATCAGAGAAATCCGTTGGGCTTTCATTCAGAACAGCGTCAATCGCTTGGCGCAGTTGCTCTTGAAAAGACAGCGGCTTTTCGTCACCGAGCCATGTTCCATAGCTGCCGCGGCTGGGCTTTGGGTTTTCTACGATTGACAAGCCGTGTTCCATACACAGCTTGTCATTCATTCTGCGAATTGCCCAGGTCGAGTTCCAGAAATTGCGAAACTTCCGCGTGCAATCAAGATTGATGGAATTGATTATAATATGATTGTGGACGTGGTGCTTGTCTATGTGGGTACAGACCACAAAGGCGTTATTGCCCTTCGTCAGTTTCATAGCAAGCTCGCGCCCAATTTGATTAGCAAGCTCCGGTATGATTTCGCCGGGCTTAAAGGCTTGCCGGAGATGATAGGCAATCACGTCATCCTTACCGCGCTGCCGTCCCGTTTGCTGAAAATATTTTTGCTTAGAAAGCAAAAACTCCGCGTCGGCAGTTCGGGTGTCGCACGCATAACCGGTTATCAATTTGCCGTTATCCGTTTTTTGAGGATGTTCTACATAGTCGATAATATCAGCGATTGCCGTTGAAACTGATCTCCCTTTGCCTGTATGCAGCGGCATAAGTCGTGTGGTTGCTATGCTATCATCTCCTTTGCTTTATAAAGATTGCTCTTTCTTTTTGTGTGACTTTGGTTTTGACGCTGTTTGAGCACAATTATCTTTCAAAGCGGCTTTAACGGACTGACGTCCGACGGTCCGGTTGTATTCACGGCGCACCTGCGTGATAAACAAATCGACAAGACCGGGGTGAACCTTATCGACCATAAAACGCTTTCCTCTTTCGCCGAGCATATCACACGGACAAGGAATAGTATCAGCCCACTTTCGGTTATCGGGAGAAAATCTACCGTCCCAATCCTTTTTATGTACCGTATTCGCAAGAATAACCATCGTCCGCTCATATCCAAACTGCTCGATTACCTCGTGTGCTGCCGCTTCGTTAAGACGGTTGTTTTTATAGTGAGCGTCAATCGCTTCGCAGATTGCGTCACGACATTGCATATTTAACCGAAAGGAAGCGCGGTAATCATTTGTTTCCTGAAACTCCTCGGCATAATTAGCAGAGTGCAGATAAACAGGTAAATGATATTTCATTTTTCACCTCCGGTATAGTTGTAACGCCAACTATCGTATTCTTGTTTTGTAATAGCTCCGCTCAAATGTTTTTCATACTGATTACACCATTCACCGAGCATTTCATAAAGCTGCGCTGCCTGCTGATTGTTATAGGGATCGGCACAAATTTGAAAAGTGCTGTTTCCTTGCTCAATCCACATACCGTAACAATCCTCTAACGCAAAGAGCATGTGTATGAGTGCAAGAGGATTGTTTATATCAGGAATACTTAAAGCAAGCGGCGAAACGCCTGACGCTTTTGCAAAGGCTGCGGTCAAATCTGCCTTTGGCTTACGCGTCCCGACTTCGTATTGAGCAATGCGAATATCAGCATTGCTGTCAGGAAATCCTACACGCATACCCAACTGTTTTTGCGTCAGGCCTATGCGGTTACGAAACCAACGAATTCTATCTCCAATGTTCATTTGTAAAAACTCCTTTGATGTAAAAAAATGAGCGAGACGCCGCAGCACCTCGCTCAGAATTATAATATTTTTTAGCTCATGACAAACTCGCGCAGAGCATAGTTGAGACCGCCGAGCTTTCCCGTGAGCCACGCAGCCAACTTTGGAATACCGTATGGGCTGATAAGGAAAGCAATCATTAAAAAGGCAACGCCGGGCAATGCTCCTGCCTTTAAGAACAGTATGACAGCGGCAATAAGAGTTATCCCGGACAGAATACCGAGAATTACACCCGAAGCCAGGACAAGCAATCTGCAAATCCCGTATAATAGCCAAGTGATGATGATAAACGGTAACGATAAAAATTTGAGAACCAGACGCATAACGGCGCCCCCTTTCTGAATTTGGAAATATATTCCTATGTTCATACTAACGCGTTTAATCGAAAAAGTCAGCGGTTTCACTGAGAAAAATTTGAAAATTCCAGTAAGATTTTTCTTACCTGATCCCTGATACTGTCCATACGCTCGCGTAAATCCTCTATATCGGTTTCATAGATACTGCCTGTTTCATTAGCGCGTTTCACATACTGATTGAGATTGTTGGAGCAAATATTTATCAATCGCGTCAGCTCCCGAATTTCGTCCATATCCAAGAAAACAATATATCCGTCAATCGCCATCTTACGAAAATACGCCGACTGATTGACAATACCGAGCTCTGCCATACGTTCCCGGATAATGTTTGCCTCCTGTTCGGATAGCAGCATGTGAACACGTACATTACGGCGCTCTCTGCTCATAGCGATTGCTCTTTCTTTTTAGACGGTTTCGGTTCCGAGGGCTTGACCTCAGACCTTGCCTTTTGCAACTTATCCCTGACAGAGCTTTTTTGCAGGCTCTCAATGTGCTGTTCAAAATCACCGAGATTAGCTTGACGGTCACGCTTGATATTCAAACGCCGCAAAATCATTCCCAGCTCCGCTTCGCTCTCCGGGCGGTAGCGAAATGAATCGAGCTCGCCGTGCTTTGGGGTTAATTCGTGAATCGCGTCGTTGAAGGATTCATAAGGGACAGTAACCTCCTTGCCGTTGGCAAAGTACAATGTGACCTCTGTGACAGGGCAAGACAGCAGCGACAGCCTATCAACTTCCTTTGCATAGTCCAGCGTGTAAATGTCTCCCTTTACCGTCGAGCCGTCCATACTTTTTAAATGAAGGGCGTATAACAGATTTTTATTTGGCTTTTCGCTGTGATAAGCATAGAGGACTCTGTTTTCGTAAGTGTCCTCCAAAAACACGTCACCCTCTCTTAAGCAGTGAGTTCCGAGAGGACGGCACATCCAAATCAGGCGTCGGTCGGTTTCATCGGTTGACTGTGCCAGTTTGAGAATGATTTTTTTATCAAGCTCAAAGTCCTCTTTGAATTCCTTTGTATGCAGATTCACAATCCGCCCTAACGACTCCAAAATATCCACGTCGCGGTAAACCTGCGGTATCATATCTCGCGCTCCTGACTTTTGCTGCTGTGAGACGGCAATTTGGGCTCCTGACGCGGTTTATCGGATTTTAGCTTATCCATAACGGAGGATTTTTTCTCAGAGCTCTCCGGCGCGAGGTTATCCATTCTGCCATCCAGCATATTGTAGTTGCCGGTCTGCGCTTCTTCTTTCAGCTCAGCATTGAGTAGATAGTTTTCAGGAAGATGTACCGGACGACCGGGAGCCGGTACCTTATCGTCAGGGGTACGCTCCAACGGAAACTTGACCGCGCCGGGCTCGTGCTGCTTTTTGCGGACGCTGTAACGGCAATTTGCCGTTGCGTCTTTGTTGAGTTCAGCGGCATATTTCTGCGCTTCATCCTTGGAATCAAACTCAATCGGCGCTCCGTAATGCTTGCACCACGCCTCGGCATGACCGAAAATAGAACCGCCGCTACGGATAGCCCATACGCCGTAAACATTGTTATCCATATTTTTCACCTGCCTTTCTCCTGCGGCTTATGCTGCTTTGGTTTATCGGTCGGCTCCTCAACCTTTGTTTCTTTGATTTTCTTCACAACGGAAGGGCGAAACTCTCGGACGTGTTCGGCGTCGGTAATATTGACATATTCGCCGATAATATTCAATGCCTCGCTGTAGCTGCCGCACGCGAAAACTCGGGAGGTCATTTCCTTTGCCTGATCGCCTAAGCCGTGTTTTTTGAGAGTGCGCGAGGCAATCCCAATCAGATTGAACACGTTCCCGTCAGCGCCGATTAAAGGACAATCCGGCTTGTCGGTGGCAAACCGCGATTCGTCAATAAAGCCGCCTAAGCGGTTATCAACATAATCGGTCAGCCATTTACCGCTGAAATTGCCGAAGGTCTGTAAGCGCCACATTGCCAGCTTGCCGACGTCGAGCTTTGCGTTTTCAAACGGAAACAGCAGATTCGTCAGCCCCTCATGCTCAAAAACATAAATGTCGGTAAAACGGCTCCCGTTCTGCAAGATTCCCGCCTCGGTCAGCATATTGTTAATGCCGTCGAGCCAGTCCTGCAGCGGACCGCCGCAGTCCTGTAAAATCAGACCTTCCTTGCCGGCCATTTCGCGTAATTCTTCCGCTTCAATGTTTTTTATACTCAAATTTCAGTCTCCTTTTTCTTTGTAGGTTGGTTGTGCCGGATGCTTTGCTGCTCCGGCTTTTGTTTTAGCTGTTCGTAGATTGACGGCTTTGTCTCCAAACTGGTAAGCACGGAAAACAAGGGCTGTTCCCAGCGTTTGCCAAGTGCCCGTACAACTGTCTGTGCCTCGGCGCCGTTCTGTGAAAACATATCCAGTGCCTTGAAAGCGCGGTCAAATAACGCTGTGTTCCGGTCGTCAACGTTCGGCGCAAAGTGGATAACACCGTGAGGATATTCCTTTCCCGTGCCTACCCAGCCGCGCACATAGTCGTCATAGCCGCTGTGAATCCGTGCGTTTGACAGATCCTCCGCGTGACTGCCGTATATCTTTCCGGACGGCTTATACTGCATACCAAGAAGCAGTATGCCGGTTTGCGGATTGAACATAAAGCGGCGGTTATCAATTTGCTGCATATCGAACCGTTGATTTTTGGTATCAATCAGCATACGGTTTTGAATGATTCTCGCCTCACGTTTTGAATAGCCGGACGGATTGTGATAGACAAATAGCTCTCGCGTTGCCGGAACATAGCTTTTACCGTTTTCCACACAGCAGAAAATATCATAGTTGGGATTGGTTGCCGCCTTGTAAAATTCGTCGTATGAATAGGGAAACTTCTGACGTTCCTTGTACTCTGACAATCCGACGGGCGGATCGCTTTCAAGCCGTTTGGAGAGGGCAAAAAAATCGCCCTCTCCTTTTTCAAACCGTCTCAAAGGAAAGAAATGATAGCATCCGTATTCAAAACAAGTTGACGCACTCATTTACGCTTTCCTTTCTTCTGAGGAAATTCCAGCTTATAATTGACATATTTGTCTCCTGTGTCGTCAAGAACGATAAACGCGCTGTACATTTTATCCGCTTTTTCGCTGTAAAGGTCGTGGACGTAAACACGACCCTCTTTCAAGAGAGCCGCGGCGATTGCTTTTGTAACAGTTTTCTTTTTGGTTCTGAAAAAGTAGTTGTCCTTCCATAGTGCAAATTTACAATCGCTGTTGTCGCAGTAAAAGCCTTTCTGACCTTCCCGCACCGCAGAACCGCAGCGCGGACAGGTGCCGACAACCTCGCCGCTGTTGTTTCGAGGGAACAGCGAAAGGAAACGCTGCTCGGGTTCACTGTGAGTCTGAACCAGCTCACGGCACATGGTTTGAATCTCCCGCATAAAGTGCTCCGCGTTGATTTCTCCGCGCTCTACCTGCTTTAGCTTTGATTCCCATTCCGCCGTTAAAAGCGGAGATTTGATATTATCGGGCAAAACCGTAATCAGCTTGATTCCTTTTTGAGTAGGAATAAGGAGTTTTTTATTCCGCTCCACAAAGCCGGTTGATACCAGCTTTTCCAAAATAGCCGCGCGCGTTGCGGGAGTGCCTAAGCCTTTTCGTTCCGCGTCGTCGGGCGTTTCGTCAGCACCGGCGTTCTCCATTGCCGAAAGTAAAGTGTCCTCTGTATAACGCTTCGGCGGCGAGGTTTTACCTTCGCGCACGTTTACCGCAATATTATCAAGCGTTTGTCCCTCTGAAAGAGTGGGAAGCGACAAAGCGGTATCATCGGAAACTTTTTGTTTTATCTGTGAGAGAAAAACACTCTCAATTTCTTTCCAGCCATTCTGAACGACAGTTTTCCCCTTAACGGTAAAGGGATAGCCGGAACAGGATAGCTCAGCAGAGGTTGCTTCAAAAATATGCGGCTGAGCGGTAGCGCAAAGCAGTCTTTCAGCAATCAACGATAATACGCACTGTTCGCCCTTCGGGAGCTCCGAAAAAATAACCTTTGACAGCTCCATTGTCGGAATAATCGCGTGGTGGTCAGTGACTTTTTTGTTATTGGTTACACGCGCAATATCGGGATTGCCGCCGTGAACCTTTCCGTAATCAGAATAAGCACGCAGGTATTCGATAAGCGCTGCCGCCGTATCGCGCATATCCTCAGTGAGAAATTGGCTGTCCGTTCTCGGATAGGTGGCGAGCTTTTTTTCGTAGAGCGTTTGCAGATAATCGAGCGTCTGCTTTGCCGTAAAGCCAAAAATACGGTTGCAGTCGCGCTGCAGCGTCGTTAAGTCATAGAGCTTCGGCGGCTGGACCGTTTTGTTTTGTTTTTCAACCGAAACAACGGTCGCGGTCTGATTGCTGCACGCGGCGGCAATCTTCTCAGCGGTTGATTTATCCTCTGTGCGTTCACCGCTTGCCGTAAAATCGCCGCATGTGATTTCGGGCACATAAAACGCCTTGCTTTGAAAGTCCTGTATCTCCGCCTCTTTCTTGACAAGCAAGGCAAGCGTCGGCGACATTACGCGCCCGACGTTGAGTTTGGTATGATAGAGTACCGAAAACAACCTCGTTGCGTTGATACCGACAAGCCAATCCGCCTGTGAACGGCAGAGCGCCGCCGCAAAGAGCAAATCATAGTCTTTGCCCGGACGCAGACTTTCAAATCCATCGCGAATTGCCTGATCTTCCATGCTTGAGATCCACAGCCGCTCCATCGGCTTTTTGCATTTGGCGTACTGATAAACAAGTCTGAAAATCAGCTCACCCTCGCGTCCCGCGTCGGTGGCGCAGACAACGCTGTCAACATTTTTGCTATTCATCAGCCGGCAGAGGACGTCAAGCTGTTGTTTCGTGTCCTTTTTTACACTGTATTTCCACTCGGGCGGTACGATTGGCAGCGTATCATATCGCCATTTGACATATTGCTCGCCGTAAGCCTCTGTTCCGGCAAGCTCCATCAGATGGCCGACGCACCAGCTCACAATATAGCCGCTGCCCTGCACATATCCGTTGTGCCAGTCTGTCGCACCTAATACCTTTGCGATAGAAAGCGCAACGGACGGCTTTTCCGCAATGACTAATTTCATTTTTCATCCTCCTGTTTCTTTTCTTTGCCTTGCTCCTGTGTGCGCTCCGCGTCATTGACAACGCTTGTCGCCAGATTCATTACGCAAATCAGACAGACGCCAATCATGGCGCCGCACATAAAGCAAGCAATATTAGCAATGGTTGAGTACATGTATAATTCCTCCTGTTAAAATAAGAAAACGCAAGGTTAACCCTCGCGTTTGACAGTTTATATGTTTTTTTCAAATGTAACGCTTTTGCGTTTGAAAAAGCACTGTTTATGAGCCTTTTGGGACGCAAAAACGAAAAAGTAGTATAATTTTACCCTATTTTTGAGTTTGAGCGTTACGGCTGAAATACGGACGTTTCAGGACTATATAAGCACTTCTTTGACGCTGTCACAAAGTATGCAAACAAATAAAACAAAAGCACCGACCGCTTTTCTTTATCGCGTTTCTTCTTTACTGTGTTTCGATGACGGCTGCGTTTTGGCAACCTTAGCCTTATTCTCTTTAAGACTGTCTAACACGCCCTTTTTCGGTTCGCTGATTTCAACGTTTTCAGCACAAAACTCAGCCAGCGTGATTTCGTCACCGAGAAAGTTAATGTGGGTGGCAATATATTTTGCCTGCCCTTGTTCAAGCATATAGTCCT
>OMXW01000087.1 GCA_900315085.1 uncultured Eubacteriales bacterium | reverse complement strand
TGTCGGCATAATCAAAAAGGTGGGTTACCTCGCCTTGATCGCCGTCGGCATGGTAGTCGATTACATAATCGGTTCCGCTCTTATCAACGTCGGGGTGGAAGCTCAGCAGTCCTACTGGTTCGGCATGATCATCACGATATGGCTTATCATTAACGAGCTGATATCCATTCTTGAAAATCTCGGCGAAATCGGAGTTCCGCTGCCCGAATTTTTGGTGAACGCGGTCAAGTCCTTAAAAAACAAGGTTGACGGCGGTGATAAATAAATGAAACCAAACTGCATTGATATTTCAACATGGCAGCAAAACGTCGATTTTAACAAGGTAAAGGCGGCAGGAGTTACCGCGGTAATAATACGCGGCGGCTTCAGCGAAACAAAGGACAATCAGTTTGAGAACCACTACAGGGGCGCAAGGGCGGCAGGACTTAAAATAGGCGCGTACTGGTACAGCTACGCCTACAGCGTTTCAGAAGCCGAAAAGGAGGCAAAAGCGTGTATTTCTGTACTGAGCGGAAAAAGCTTTGACCTGCCTGTTTACTACGACATGGAGGAAAGCGGTCAGATGGCGCTGGGCATGACCGCGCTGACAAATATTGCCTGCCGCTTCCTCGACACGCTAAAGTCAAAGGGCTTCCGGGTAGGAATTTACTCCAGCCCGAGCTGGTTCAGTCAGTTTTTAAACTACGATTTACTTAAATCAAAATACTCGATATGGCTTGCTCACTGGGCGAGCGCTCACAGCCGCGCCTGCGATATCTGGCAGTTCGGAGTTGGCAGAGTCAGCGGTGTGTCGGGAGACTGCGACTGCAATATAATTGAAAACACGGCGGTAATATCCGGCGCGGGCAAGGCGACAAAAGCGGTCGGACTGTCATCGGTAAAAGAGGTTCAGAAGTGGATCAACAAAAGCTTTGGTCTGAAAATCGCCGAAGACGGAATATACGGAAATGAAACGCGGCGCGCTCTGATAAAGGCTCTGCAAAATCTGCTGAACACCCTCTGCAAATCCAAACTGGAGGTTGACGGAATTTACGGAGCGTGTACGGCTTTGGCTGTGCGCAACTTAAAGAGCGGTTCAAAGGGAAATCTTGTAAAGGTTTTGCAGGGCTTCCTCATTTGCCACGGCTACGACACAGGCGGCTTTGACGGTATTTTCGGCAACGCCACCGAAGCCGCCGTCCGTGATTTTCAGTCAAGCCACGGTCTGTACTGCGACGGCATTGCAGGCTGCGCTACGTTCGGAGAATTAGCGGCGTAAAAAATCGGGTTCGGAAAAATCCGAACCCGGTTTCATTAATCCGTATCCAGTTTTAATACAGCCATGAACGCCTCCTGCGGCACCTCTACCGTACCGAGCTGGCGCATACGCTTTTTGCCTTCCTTCTGCTTTTCAAGCAGCTTTTTCTTTCGGCTGATATCGCCGCCGTAGCACTTTGCAAGTACGTCCTTGCGCATAGCCTTTACGGTTTCGCGGGCGATGATTTTTCCGCCGATACACGCCTGAATGGGAACCTCAAAGAGCTGGCGCGGTATTTTTT
Source organism: uncultured Eubacteriales bacterium (assembly GCA_900315085.1). GTDB lineage: Bacteria > Bacillota > Clostridia > Oscillospirales > Acutalibacteraceae > Ruminococcoides. Next base: position 4,351 of record OMXW01000087.1, on the reverse strand, counting down.
CCTTTAGCTTTTCAGCCATTTTACGCGCTCTGCCGTACGCCTTTTCCTTGTGGATGATGAACGACAGCGCGTCAACGACCTCGCCGTTGAGCATGATGTCAAGCTTAACAAGCTCGCTGGGAACATACTCCTTCAGCTCGTAGTCAAACGACGCGTAACCGCGCGTACGGCTTTTGAGCGTATCAAAAAAGTCGTAGATAATTTCTGCAAGCGGAAGTACATAGTGCAGGTCAACGCGGTCGGCGTCGATGTACTGCATGTCGATAAACGTGCCTCGTCTGTCCTGACAAAGCTCCATGATATTGCCTACATACTCCTTTGGCGAGTAAATGTGGGCGTCGGTCACCGGCTCCTCCGCAAGCTGAATGAGCGAGGGGTCGGGGTAGTTTGTCGGGTTGTCTATCATTTCAACCGTGCCGTCGGTTCTGGTGATCCTGTAAATTACGCTCGGCGCGGTTGTTATTAAATCGAGCTGATATTCGCGCTCAAGCCGCTCCTGGATGATCTCCATGTGCAGCAGTCCCAAAAATCCGCAGCGGAAGCCAAAGCCCAAAGCAACTGAGGTTTCGGGGTCAAACGAGAGAGCCGCGTCGTTGAGCTGCAGCTTTTCAAGCGCGTCTTTTAAATCGCCGTACTTAGCTCCGTCAACGGGATAGATGCCGCAGAATACCATAGGCTGTGCCTCGCGGTAGCCCGGGAGCGGCTCTGCGGCAGGATTTGAGGTGAGGGTAACGGTGTCGCCCACCTTGGCGTCCGCAAGCGTCTTGATTGAACCTGTGATGTAGCCAACCTCGCCTGCGTACAGTCCATCGGTTTTCTCCATCTGTGTTGCGTGCATAAGTCCGCACTCAACAACGTTGAAAACACTGCCCGTTGACATCAGCTTGAACTCGTCGCCGGGGTGGATCTGACCTTCCTTCAGTCGGACGTAGATAATTACGCCCTTGTAGCTGTCGTAGTAGCTGTCAAAAATCAGCGCGCGCAAAGGCGCGTTAGCGTCTCCTGTGGGGGCAGGCACGTCGGTCACTACCTTTTCAAGTACTGCGTGTATGTTGATTCCCGCCTTTGCCGAAATCTTCGGAGCGTCCTCGGCAGGAATTCCTATGACGTCCTCTATTTCATTTATTACCCTGTCGGGGTCGGCGCTGGGCAGGTCGATTTTATTTACTACCGGCACGATTTCAAGTCCGCTGTCAACCGCAAGGTAGGTGTTGGCAAGAGTCTGCGCCTCTATTCCCTGCGACGCGTCAACAACAAGGATCGCGCCCTCGCATGCCGCAAGAGAACGTGAAACCTCGTAGTTAAAGTCAACGTGGCCGGGGGTGTCGATCAGGTTAAACAGATACGACTCGCCGTCGTCCGCGTTGTAGATTACGCTTACGGCGCGCGCCTTTATTGTAATTCCGCGCTCGCGCTCAAGCTCCATGTCGTCAAGGAGCTGCGCTTCCATGTCGCGCGCGGAAACTGAATTTGTCTGCTCAAGAATACGGTCGGCAAGCGTACTTTTGCCGTGGTCGATGTGAGCGATTATGCTGAAATTTCTGATTTTATCCTGTGGAAAAGACAATGTACATCACCTTTTTGTATTTGTTACCTTAGATTGTAACACAAAAAAACCGCGAACGCAATAACGCAAAACAATAATCTTGCTCAGGGGCATGCGGGTTATTGTTTAAACAGCCAAAATGCCATTGTTTTTTCATAAAAATTTATGTTATCGTATTGTTTTTAGGTCGATAATGTTGTATAATGATTGTATGTGTTTAAGGCAATACCGCAAAATTCAGGTGTGCGGATTGCGCAGTAAGATTTTTTGTCAGGGTGCACAAATAAATTGAGGCAAGGCTGACGCCTTGCCGAGATTTTTGGGGCAGTCTGACGGAACAAGATTCCAGCAAGGCGCGCGCCGCGAATTGCGCGGTGTTGCCTTAATGATTGTGTTGTTTTACAATATTCTGTAATATTTCAGAATCAGGAGGATTTATCATGAGTGACCGCAATCGTGACGATTACTTTGATCTTGACAACTTCGATGAAACGATTGACAGTCGTGATTACCGCAGGAGGCAGGCGGCAAGGAATAACCGTTCTTCGTCCTACGGCAACCGAAGGCCGAGCTCTCGCAGACCGAGTTCCCGCAGACCTAATTCACGGCGCAGGAACCGCACAAGGCTCCGCAACAGAATTGTTATTTTGGCAGGCGGCGCGGCAATACTGATTTTTCTTATTATTTTAATTTCTCTGATGTTCAGGGGCTGTTCAAAGAAAGAGCCCGTTGAAATTTCAACCGACACAAAAACCCAGCAGCAGTCGGGTCAGGAAACCGCGACAGACGCTGCGGCTCCGGCAAACGCTCAGACCGGCGACCCGCTTTCGACCTCGTTCTTTATGACGCCCGTTATTGACGACGACAACTCGGCGGGAACCGACTTCGGCACGGTATACGGCTGGCACGGCTCGGCATACGAGCTGTTCGGCGGAAGCGACGATTCCGCAAAGACCTACGCCGACACCGTAAACTCACTTGCTTCAAAGCTCAGCGGAATAAACGTGTACAGCATGATCGTTCCGAACCACACCGAATACGGTCTGCCGCAGAGATTAAAGGACGGCAGCGTGGTTCAGTCCAACTCTCAGGCCGACAACATCAAAAAGGCGTACGAAAGCATGAGCGGAGTAACTCCCGTAAACGCTTACAACTACCTTGCCGAGCACAACAAGGAGTACACCTACTTCCACTCCGACCACCACTGGACGGGACTCGGCGCGTATTACGCATACAAGGCGTTTGCCGACACCTTAAAGCTCACACCGCTTGACCTTAAGCAATGCACCGAAAAACAGATTGACGGCTTTACGGGCACATTCTCCGATACAGCTACCGGGCTTGACCCCGACTCCGTACATTACTGGCAGTTCCCCTACTCGGTATCGATGGAGCTCCACTACGCGAGCGGCTCAACCGAGAATTACGACAGCCCGTATTTTGAGAACGCTACGGCAGGCTCAAACACCTACGGCGTATTTATCTTCGGCGACAATCCGCTGACGATTCTTAAATCTCAGTCAGAAAACGCAGAGCCCAACAGAAAGATTGCCGTTGTAAAGGAAAGCTACGGCAACGCGTTTGTTCCGTACTTAACACAGAATTTCAGCGAGGTTCACGTTATGGATCTGAGAACCTTCCGCGCAAATTCGGACGTTGACCTTGCAACCTACTGCAAGAACAACGGAATCACGGACTTCCTTTTCCTCAACGGTATTATGAGCGCGAACACTCAGGGACAGCTCGACAATATTACAGCAATGTTTGACTAATTATTTTCCCAGAAAGGAGGCAGCAGCATGATAGCCGAAAAAGTTAAAGCTACGGTTTTCGGAAACATAGCGCAGGGTTTGTACTCGGCTTATGTTAGCTCGGCTAATATAAGCAACCGCAGCGCGTATCTTGTAACTCGTAAGAACGTGTATGAATTTACAGACTGCGTTGTTATTGCTGTTGCCGAATTTGAGGGGCTTAACGGCGAAAAGCTGATCGTATCGCAGCCGGGCGAGGTTTTTTACGAGCCCGAGCTCAAACAGGTTTTGTCGCGGCTTTCAAACGTTAGGGTAAAGAGCCTGAGATGTCTTTACGAAAAATCCTGCGGCGGAATCATCTTCTACAAGACAAAGCAGAACACCAAAATCCTGCTTGTAAAAAACAACAACGGACGTTACTGGAGCTTCCCAAAGGGACACATTGAGGACGGCGAAACCGAGCAGGAAACCGCAGTCCGGGAAATCAAGGAGGAAACGGGACTTGACGTTACTCTTGTCAGGGGCTTCCGCGAAATCAGCGAGTACTGTCCGTTCGGAAAAATCCGCAAGCGCGTAGTATTCTTCCTGGCGCGCATTCTTCCTGGCGCGCGCCTTTACCGACAACGTAAAGATCCAGGAGGAAGAAATTGACAGCTTCATCTGGGTCGATTTGCAGCAGGCGCGCAAGCTTTGTACCTACGACAACGATTTACGGATTATCGAAAAAGCCGAAACCGCAATTCACCTTATGAGAAATTAATATAAAAACACGGTCGGGAAAACAGCGTTTTTGCCCGACCGTGTTTTTATTGCTATCATATTATAATATGTCATTCCGACCAACGCGGAGGAATCCCCCAAATAGAAAACCATTGTTTATATCATTGGGGGATCCTTCGACTAAATCGCTGCGCGATTTTGCCTTCGTCACCGCTCAGGATGACATCTTGCCTGATTTTTTAGTGAGTGAACTCCTGATCCTCAAACCTGTAATACGGGCTGTTTTTATTCAGCTTGCCGCTTGAATCGTAAACGCCTATCTCTCTGAGAACCT
>OMXW01000013.1 GCA_900315085.1 uncultured Eubacteriales bacterium | reverse complement strand
GTTTTCCTCCTTTTTGAATCATATGCAATGATTTCTGTTTCGGTCATTATATAATAGTATTATAACATAACCATTAATATTTGTCTATGTCGAAAATACTGCGCAATCCGCACACCTGAATTGTGCGGTATTGCCTTAGAAACTTTGCTTTATTATAATAAAATATCTTGTTTTGACTTGCATTTATATTCTGCTATGGTATAATGATTATAGTATTTTATGCGACTGTTCGTAAATTTACGGCAATATACACAAATTACAAATACTATGTAACCGAAAGCAGGAATTGTTATGAAATTTTGTGAGGGATGTCAGCACCGTGTGGCTGACGATGTAGACGTTTGTCCGTACTGCGGTTTTCAGTACAGACAGCCAAAAGGAAGAAAATCCCGCCGAACTTCACGCGATCACGAAAAAACTCGGTACGCGTCCGAGGCGGTAACGCGCAGAGAACCTTATATCCCGCCCTCAGTTCCGCAGAATCAGCCGAAGAAAAAGAAATCAAAAAAAGGCTTGCTTATTGTGCTGTTTTCGCTCATTGCAGTAATGATAGGTCTGGGCGTTGTGCTGACTGTTATGATAATGAACCACAAAAAGCCGAAAACCTTTGACTACAACTGCGCCGAATATACTGCGGAGATGAACCGGATCACGGGAAACAAACTCGACCAAAACAAGTGGGTTGAGTATAAAAACAAGGAAGGCTATAAATACTCGGATAAAAACTATGCAATCGACCTCAGTACCGATAAGGACACTCAAAAGATTAACAGCATCACCGTTGGTCCCTCCGACAAAGAGGACGGCGTAAAGATGGCTGCGGCGAGTATGATGACGGTTGAGCCTGATTTAAAGCAGGATAAGGCTATGTCGCAGCTTGCCGACATCCGCGAGGGCAAACAGGACAGGTTTGTCAATGAAAAATCAGTCGTTACATATGACGATTCAACAAAGAAATTTAAGCTTGAACCAAAGGATGACGACAACAGCGTGGTTTCAACAAAGAAAAGCACAGCAAAAGCTCCCACGGAAGCTGCTTCTACAGCCGCAGCAAAAGAAACGACAAAACCCGAAGCAACTACTCAGGAAACTACCGAAGAACCTACCACCGAGGAACAGACCACAGCTCCCGAGAGTATTGAAGCTCCCGAGGAATTGAAGGACTTTTTAAATCATTTCGTTCTGCACTATTACGACTCTAACGGACACCACTATGATTCGACTACAGTAGGAAGCAGCGGAGAAAAAAACCTGCTGCAAAGCATTATTTCGATGCCTCCGTGCATTAACAATGAAACTTACGGACTAACCCCCACACAGGATGCAAACCATAATATGGTATTTGACGGAGCAAAGGTTGACTGGATAGCAAAGAACATATTTAATATCACCGACGAGCAGATTGAGCAGTGCTACAACGATATGAAACACGAGTACTACTGGAGAGAAGACACCGCAGACGGACACAACTATGTTACAAAAGGCCTTGCAAAAGGCAGTCCATTCCAGAGGATAGCGGTTAAAAAGCTGGAAAAGAACGGAGAGCTTTACAAAGCACACATTGCTCTATATGATATTGATCCCTCAAACAATGACAGCGAAATCTTTAATTCGGCCTACGACGCAACTGTTCAGCTAAAAGAAATAGACGGCGGAAGCTACTGGTCGATTTACAGTCTTACGAAAACTTTATAATTAGGAGTACAGATATGATTAAGGAAGAAATATTCAGACTTACCCTGCCCTACTCTGACAATCAGACAAAGCTTGTTCGGGTTTTTGTACCCGAGCACGAGGAGGGCGAAAAGCTGCCCGTTATTTACATGACCGACGGACAGAGTATTTTTGAAGATGGACTAAATCAATTCGGCAGCTGGCACACCCGCGAGGCTGTTCGCGCCGAACGTCAAAACAGCGGAAAAGCGGCTGTAATAGTCGGAATACACAACGACGAAAGCCCTGTTCAGCGAGCGAACGACCTCACTCCAAAGAGCATAGGCGAGCTTTTCTTTCCGCCGGACATGCCCGAGGAAATGAAAAAACAAATCAACCCCAAGGGCGAGGTTTTTGATGATTTCATAGTAAACACGGTTATGCCCGCGGTTGAAAAACAGTTCCCCGTAAAGACAGGAAAGGAAAATACCGCAATCTGCGGCAGCTCCTCCGGAGGTATTCAGACCTTTTTTACCGCTCTAAGCCACCCCGACATATTCAGCGCTGCGGGAGTATTCTCCCCCTGCTTCATGCTTTACTGCAAGCCCGCTCTTGACAGCTGGATAAAATCAAAAGCAGGCAGCGATATTCCTTTTCTTTACATCTACTCGGGAAGCGCAGACGAGCTTGAAAAAATCATCTGCATGAGCGTTGAGGGTACATTTCAAACACTGAGCGAGTGCTGCCCGCAGGATAAGCTCAAAAAGGTGATTATGCCCGAGCAGCACCACAACGAAGCGGCTTGGGAGCCTGTATTCAGAGACTTTTTAAGCATGTTTCTTACATAACATACTCACTTAGCGGACAGTCAGTCAGGTATTGTCCGCTATTGCTTTTTCAGGGAAAATATTATACAATATAAAGTATAATAATCGAAAAAGGGGATTATATGCCAAAAGATAAAAAAAGAAAACATATTAAGCCCAGATTCATTGTTTTTGCGGCTTCAATTGTTTCCCTGTTTATTTTTGCCCTTGTCTACATAATTTCTCAGGGCAGCGTATATACAACGGTTATTCCTCTCGGACAAACCGATTTTGATCCGAACGACGTAATTGTAAAGGTTGCGGACGAAAATATCCTTGAACTGCAATCGGTCGGGTTTACCGTTGAGGATGATTTTGATTGCCTTGCTCTGACTTACAAAAGTAAAAGCATGGGCAAAACTACGGCGGAAGTAAGTATTCCGCTGCCCGATAAAACATACTTCAAGCTAAATACATTTGAATATTATGTTTTGCCGTTTGGCGTTATTTTCGACGATACTACAAACGATTTCAGCGGATGTGAAGTACTGTTCCCGTGCTTTATTATTTATGTAATGATCCACATAATCTTTTTTGGCATTTCTTTCTATAAGAAAGTCAGCAGCGGCACATTTACTTATTCGCTTGTCGCTTTGGGAGGCGCGCTCTTCTATTTGATCGGAACTATCTTTTCTCTTGTACTGTTCTCGTTTATTTTTACTCCGTCGTTTGAATTTCATAATCTTGACGAGATTATGCTGTTCTTTGTCAGCAACGGATTCCTGTTTTCCTCTATCGTGTTCCCTATACTTGTTGCTATGGCTATTGCGGTCAGTCTGAGCAACATTTGGCTTGTTAAACGAGAGGGATTCCGACTGTTTAATATGCTCGGAGTGCTTTCTTTTCTTGTTATAATTTTTAGCTTTGCCGCTATTCAGTCGATGCTGTTCCACGATTACAGCGGTGAGGCGGAATTTAAGGTTACGTTCGTATTGTTCACGGCGTTCTCTTACACCTTCTGCTACTTCGCAAATATGCTTATTTCAACTATTATCTGCTCTATTATTTCGGTCGGCTACAAAATCCCGCATAACGTTGATTACACAATAATTCTGGGATGCTCGCTGCTTGGCGACGGTTCCCCTACCCCGATTTTAAGGAACAGAATTGACCGCGCGGTTGAGTTTGCAAAGGAGCAGTTTGCCGATACGGGCAAACAGACTGTTTTTGTTCCGTCAGGCGGTCAGGGCAGCGACGAGGTTATTTCGGAAGCGGAAAGCATGAAACGGTATTTGATTGCTCAGGGAATCCCGGAGGAGCAGATTCTAATTGAGGATAAAAGCGTAAACACATATCAAAATATGCTGTTTTCAAAGAATCTGATTGAAAGCAAAACAAAGGATTTCAGCAAGGTAAACATTGCGTTTTCAACAACAAACTACCACGTTTTCAGAGGTTATACTCTTGCCGAAAAGGTTGGAATGAAAGCTCACGGACTTTCGGCAAAAACAAAGCTGTATTTTTATCCTAACGCGTTTATTCGCGAGTTTATCGGATTGCTTGTTTCGGAACGCCGCAAGCATATTATTTATCTTGCTGCCACGGTGTTGATTTACTCCGTTCTGGCGCTGATATTTGCATAAAATTAAGCCGATTCGTTCGAGTCGGCTTTTTTCTTTTTTGGAACAAAGCAGTGACAGCAGGACAGAATCAACCGTCCTGCTGCCACTAAGATTAAAGAGAGGGTGAGCAATTAAAAACGGACAGACTTCCCCATGACAACGGGATTATAGATTTATTTTTCTGTCCGTATATTAGACGGTTGAAAAATATAAAACAGTTTAAAAAATCTAAAAATTTTTAAAAAACTTTTTTATTCGAATACAGAAAAAAAGCTTGCCGCGATATTCAATACGGCAAGCCTTGTTTTTTTAATACGCCTGAATCTTGGCGATTATTTCCTGCTTAGAGACGGTTACAGGCGTGGTATCTAAATAATCATACTTAGCAAGATTATCATAATACTCTTCCTTGCTTACCATCTTGTTGTTCCACTTGTACCATATGTCCTGTCCTGAATTCTCGCTATCATTCGCAACATCCTCATTCGCAACATCCAACTGTGTGAGCACTCCTGCGGAAAAGCTGTAGAATGCGCTGCTCGATACTCCGCTGTACATGTCGGTCGTTTTCAACACTCCGCTTTTAGGAGAATATGCAAAGCCGGACATCATCTTTTTTGACTGCACTGAACTTCCGTCATAATAAATAAAATTTGAACCCGCCATGTGAAAGTTTCCGGCTCCGTACAATTCAGGAATACCGTCATCATCCACCTCGACAAGAGCGTATTTATCGTAATATTTTGTCTCATCACTATCATTCAGAAAATCAATATACGCCTGCTTCCATTCCGCTGTCGGGGCTTCAGTAGGCTCCTCGGTTGTTTCCTCCTCGGTTGTTTCTTCAACGGTGGTTTGTTCCTCGGTGGTTTTTTCCTCCGTTACTTCCTCAGTCGTTTCTGCCGCTGTAACATGAGCCGTGGTAGCTTCCGCAGCCTTTGTGGTTATTATCTCAGCCTCCGAATTAACGGGCTTTATTATAAAGCTCTTTTTATCAGTGTTGTATTCCGTCACGGCATTGTTATGAATTACCTTCTTTTCCGTCCCCTTTTTCAGCGCAACAATGTCATCCATTGCGGTAGACTGTTCGGTTTTTCCGTCAGCTACCATCATGCTTGCCGCAGCCATCTTTATTCCTGTTTCACTGTCAGACGGGCCGACGCATATTTTATTGACCTTTTTGCTCTGTGTATCGGTACCAAGCTCTATTTCAAAGCTGTCTTCCGTGTATTTATAATCACCTGTGTCATTAAAAACGACCCACTTGTTTTCGTCGAGCTTATCGTCACCAAGCAGACTGTTCATCTGAGAGGTATAACCCTTGCAGTCAAAATCAAAGGACTTGGTATCCTTGCGCATAAAAAGAACAACCAACAGCACAGCGACAAGAATAAAAACTACGCCAATAAGCGAACACATGAGAATAATAAGCTTTTTGCGATTATTATTCGGTTTTTGCGCATTATAGTTATTCATCATAGTTTCATAGCTGAAACGCAGTCCGCAATAAGGACAGGTATTGGCGGTGTCGGCAGAGGCACGGCCGCATCGGCTGCAGGTTTTCATAATTATCTCTCCCATATTCATTTTATAATATTTTACCATAAGATTTTTTATAGTTCAATATGTTTTTTATGAATAAAACTCAAAAAAGAGCAGGCATAAGCCTGCTCCCAATTGGATAAAATGTTAAATTGTTTGAAGAATAAGCTGTTCTCCGTCTGAGGTTACATTGATTGCGGAAAGCGCGTCAGCTCCGCTTTCAATCATAGCATTTGCGATTTTCTCCTCTACCTCGCGGCGGATCGTATTTCTGAGGTCACGCGCACCGCTCTTGCCGCCGCATGATTTCTTTGAAAGATACTTGCACGCCTCGTTGTCATAAGTAAACTTGATATGCTTCTCCTCTAATGTAGGAACATACTCGCTGAGCATTAATCCCGCGATTTCGTCGAAGTTTTCCTCAGTAAGGTTATTAAACACGATAACCTCGTCTACACGCGCAAGGAACTCGGGACGGAGGAAATCGGCAAGCGCCTTCATTACCTTCTCCTTTGACGCTTCCTCGGCAGTTTTGCCGAAGCCGAGCGCGCTGTCCTTGCCTGCGGAACCTGCATTTGAGGTCATTACGATAACCGTGTTTTCAAAATTAACCGCTCTGCCGTGAGCGTCCGTTACCTTGCCCTCGTCAAGAATCTGGAGCAGGATATTGAGAACGTCGGGATGAGCCTTTTCAATTTCGTCAAACAGAAGTACCGAATACGGACGGCGGCGAACCTTTTCTGTTACCTGACCGGCTTCATCGTAGCCTACATATCCCGGAGGTGAACCGATGATTTTTGAAACGCTGTGCTTCTCCATAAACTCGGACATATCAAGGCGGATGAGGGTTTCGGGAGTGTCAAAAAGCTCCTGGCTGAGAACCTTGACAAGCTCCGTTTTTCCTACGCCGGTGGGGCCTACGAAAATGAACGATGCAGGTCTGCGTCTCGGTGAGATCTGACAACGGCTGCGCTTGATTGCGCTTGCGAGTTTTTCAACTGCCTCATCCTGACCGATAATCTTTTTCTTGAGCTCACCCTCTAAATCGGCAAGCTTTGCAAGCTCGTTTTCACGGATCCTTGAAGCGGGAATACCCGTCCAAAGCTCAATTACCTTGGCGATATCCTCCTCGGTAACATGTGAAATAAGCTCGTCGGGATTGAATTTTTCAAGCTCTGAATCGATTCTCGCAAGCTCGGTATTAACCTCTGCAAGCTTCTCATAATCGATATCGTCGGCGCTTGAGAGGTCATCCTTTTTACGGAGCAGTTCTCCCTTTTCATCTCTGAGCTTATCACAGCGCTCCATCTGCTTGTTTCTGAGCGCTGCGCATGCGCAGCTTTCATCGAGCAGGTCGATTGCCTTGTCGGGCAAAAATCTGTCTGTGATATAACGCTCTGAAAGTACGACAGTTTTTCTTACAATATCGTCATCAACCACAACACGGTGGTGGTTTTCGTAGTAGCTCTTTACGCCAGCGATAACGTCAATGCTTTGTGCAATTGTGGGTTCTCCGACCTTTACGGGCTGGAAACGTCTTTCAAGCGCGGAGTCCTTTTCAATATACTTGCGGTACTCGTTGAAGGTTGTAGCGCCGATCACCTGAACTTCACCTCTTGAAAGGGCGGGTTTCAGAATATTGGCGGCGTTCATTGTTCCCTCACTGTCGCCTGTACCGACCAATGAATGGACCTCGTCGATGAAAAGAATAATATTTCCGCTCTCCTTGATTTCCGAAACAAGTCCCTTGATTCGGCTCTCAAACTGTCCGCGGAACTGTGTGCCTGCAACCAGAGAAGTTAAATCAAGCAGCTGGATTTCTTTATTTTTTAGTCTTTGAGGCACGTCGCCGCTTGCGATACGAAGCGCAAGTCCCTCTGCTATTGCGGTTTTACCTACGCCGGGTTCACCGATAAGACACGGGTTATTCTTTGTGCGGCGTGACAAAATCTGAATGATACGCGCAATCTCTACATCTCTGCCGACAATGCGGTCAATTTTACCCTCACGGGCTTTTCTTGTCAGATCCTCGCAGTAAAGACTGATGTGTTTTCTCTTTTTCTCTTTCTTATCTTTTTTGCCTGTCTGAGCTCCGTTTCCGTTTTGAGCGTTAGGCGCGCCTCCTCCAAAGATATTCTTGAAGAAGTTCGGAAACGCCGGAGCTCCGTGAGAGAAGTCGTCGTCATCGCTGCCCGGAGCTTCCTCTTTGAACTGCTCCATCTGCTCGGCAAGGTTATCCGCGCCAAGCTGTTCCATGAGCTGCGACATGTCGCCGTTCTCACCCATTCCCTGCATCAGGGTATTCATCTGATCCTGGACTGTTTCAAGATCCTCGTCAGATATTCCCATCTTGCTGATTAAATCTTCTACAGGTTTTATTCCAAGCTCCTTTGCACAGGTAAGGCAATAGCCTGCTGTGGGAGCGTCTTTTTGTGCATTATTTGAAACGAAAACGACTGCCTGCCGTTTTCCGCATCTGCTGCAAAGCATATTTTCCTCCTATCTGTATAACCCAAAGCTATACCAAATAATTAAGTAATCCTTATTATAACTTACTATGAGATAATTTGCAATATCTTTCACACAGCGTTTTTTACTTCGCGTACTTAATGATTATTATTATTCTTACGTCAGTGTTTCGCGAGAAATCTTCTATTTAATATAAGACTTCATAACTGATTAATTAATAGACCGATTTTCCTGTTTCTCCGCTTTTATCTGCTTAACAATCAGCGCGGCGTACATTACAAGCGCAAACACCATGAACGCTGCCGTAACAATAAACGTTACCGTGATGAGCATATCATTTGTTATATTAAACGCCGCTTTCAGGAATATGATCGTGCAGACCGAAAGGTAAAATATCACGGTCGCAACCTTGCCGTACCATCTTGCCGGCGGCGGAGTTATCTTCATAATTAACAGGATAAGTCCGCCCAAAAGCATCAGAAATTCCTTGCCTATCATTACAAGCATTATCGGCAACAGCGACGGCATGTAAATCACCATGCAGACTGCGACGCTTACAAGCGTTACCTTGTCAGCAATCGGATCGAGAATTTTTCCGAGTGACGTAACCTGATCAAGCTTTCTTGCAAGAAAACCGTCAAGGCAATCGCTCAGTCCCGAAAAACCGATACACAGCGCGGCGGCAATATAATTCTTATTAAGAAAAAAGAAAATAAACGGAGCAACCAGCAAAAATCTTAAATAAGTAAGAATATTCGGAACCGTAACCAAGTCCGAAGCCTTAAAGCTCCAATTGTTTCCACCCATTAATTTTCACCCTTATTTTAATTTACTTAAAAAAGCAAAGCAAATTGAACAACGAACCAAAAACTCCGCTGTTGTTAACCACTCTCGGATTCGCGTTGACAAATACTACATAAAGCATGTTGACCGCGAACACAACAAACACTATACCCTCGGCAAAGCCGATTATTCCGCCGAGAATATGGTTGATCTGGCTTACAACGGGGATTTCAAATATCTTAACCACATGACGGATAAGCAGCTTAAAAAGACAAAATACAACGGTAAAAATAACCGCCATCAAAATCAGCGAAATAATGCTGATTGTCAGAGCGCCTACCGGCTTTTCAAGATTCTGCGCGACCGTCAGGGTTTGGTCGTTGCTTATTACAAGGCTTTTTTGAACATCGTTTAAAGACATTCCAAACATCTTCATAAACGGATTCAGCAAGCCCGTTACCCAGTCGGGCGCGCTGTTAAGACTTGTGTTTATTGCGGTGTCTACTCCCTGCGTGCTGATTGTCGTCTGTATTTTTTCAATTACTCCCTGCTTGATAAAGCTGTTGTAAATAGCCTGCGCCAGCGCGTCAGACAAAAAATTCGCTATTACCGTTGACGCAATCATCGCCGCAAAATTGAGCAGCGTTCTGGCAAGTCCTCTCCTGAAGCCGAGAATAGCAAACAGGATGATAAGGACAATTATTAATATATCAGATACCATAAATTCTCCTTTAAGAGTATTAAGCGGAATCGCCCGATGAGTCAGAACCGTCCGACGATGCCCTGTCAAGCTCAACCAGTCTAATTTGGTTGATGCTCATTACGTAAGCGCGGTTATCGGCGGTTAATATCATTGACCTTGCGCCTGTGCCGGCTTCACCCGAAAACGCAAGCTTGCCCTCGCTGTTGTACGAATATATCGTACTGCCGTCGAGCACCGCGATCGAGCCCTTGAACATTGAAACCGAGCTTGCTCCGTAGGGATTGTCGATTGTCAGTTTTTCATCGCCGTTGTCATTGTAGCGGATAAGCGTACAGCTTCTGCCGTCGCCGCTCTTTGACAGCGCGAGCACAAACGAATTTGTTCCCGGACTGAAGCAGTAGTTTACAAGAAGCTTATCGTTATAGCTGACCGTCTTGTATTCTTCGCTGCCGTCGGTTACGACATACGCCGCTTTTTCTCCGATAAATACAGACTTGTTTCCGCCAACGTATTTGCACTCCATTACCGAATCGTTTGCTACCGTGTACTGGGAAATCGGCTTTTCCTGTCTGAAATCAAGCACATATATTCCCGTTTTTACCGCGCCGTTGTCGGAAGTGATTCCGCAGACAACTGCGCGGGAGCCGTCGTTATTGAGTGCGACTGAGGTTATGTAATATTCTGAAAAAGAATATTTAAATATTCTGTTATTGTTTTTATCATAGGCGCAGAGCTGGCTGAAAAAGCCGTTGCCCTCGCTGACAAGGCAGTAAACGCCGTTTGAAGCAATATCGCCCGTGTAGATTATTCCGTCGCTGTCGCCCGAATACAGGTTTTTGTCAAAGTCCTGAATCTGGTATCCCGACTCACCTATTCCGTAGGTTAGAAACTTATTGTCAGCCGACTTCATTACGGGCTTTGAGAAACGGAGCTGAACGTTTGCTACCTCGCTGCCCGAATTATTGAGCGTGACAAACGAGGTATCGGAAGCGTATGCTACTCTGCCCTGGTTTACGCTGAAATTGCGCGCCTCGACCTCCGAGCCGACAATATTTACGGGATAACCCTTGCCTGCGTTTCCGAGTACGTCGTAATTCCACCACATGCTCAGGTTGTCCCAGGTGAGCTTGTCCCTGTTGGCAAAAGCCAGAACAGCAAGTCCGGCAAGCAGCACGGCGCAGACGCAGAGAATTATCTTCTTTACCGCTTTTGGCGAGAGGTCGGTTTTTTCCTGCTCGTAATCGTCAAGCGGCACATCCTCATAGCTTAAAACCTTGCGGTCACTCTGCTTTTTGCGTTCCACGTAGCGTCCCTTAATTTTTTTCTTTTTTTCTTTGTAGTTTCCTTTTATCTTGTTAAACATGTGTTCACTCCTAATGAACTAACGCTTTATCAGTAATTAACTTGATTAAGGTATAAACCGCAGGCAGGCGCGGTCGGCCCCGCAAACTGTCTGTCCTTTTTTTCAATAATTGACGATATTCCGTCGGGCGGAATTTTGCCCTGCTGGATCCTCAGCAGCGTTCCTACCATGATTCGCACCATGTTATATAAGAATCCGTCAGCCTCTACCCTCATGAGCACCATGTTTCCTTCGCGGGTCACGGAAAAAGCCTTTACGTTTCTGGTAAAGTCGCCCTTTTCGCGGTTGTCCTGAGTGCAGAAGGAGGTGAAATCATGGCTTCCCACATAAGCCTGAGCCGCTTCGTTGAGCATATTCTCGTCGAGCTTATAGCGGTAATGAAGCGCGTAGCCGTCCAAAAACGGATTTCTTACCTCGCTGTTCCAGATTTTATATACATATTCCTTGCTTTTGCAGCTGTAGCGCGCGTGGAAGGATTCCTCCGCATCTTTGCAGTCAAGCACTGCTACAGAAAGCGGCAGCCAGCGGTTGAGCGCAGCCTTTAGCCGCTGCGGCGGAATTGAATGAGTCGTTTTCAGACTGATGCAGTACATATTGGCATGTACTCCGCTGTCTGTGCGGCTGCAGCCCTTTATTTCAAAACCGTTGCCGATTATCTTTGATAGCGCGTTTTGAAACGCTTCCTGAACGGTAAAGGCGTTTTGCTGGATTTGCCAGCCGTGAAATGCCTTTCCGTCATATGTTATTGTGAGCAGCAGGTTTCTTAAACGACTGCCGCCATCATAATGTTGCATACGATTACTCCTGCAATCACAAGAGCGGTTACCGCGAACGCTATAACGTCGCGCGCGCCCATGTGAATTGATTTCATTCTGGTTCTGCCCGCCCCTCCGCGGTAGCAGCGACATTCCATCGCGGTAGCGATATCATACGCGCGTCTGAACGCGGAAACGAAAAGCGGTATTAGAATAGGAACAAGAGCCTTTACTCTGCTTAATAAATTGCCCGAGTCCATGTTTGCGCCTCTTGCCTTCTGAGCCGCCATGATTTTATCGGTTTCCTCGAGCAAGGTGGGAACAAATCTTAGTGCGAGCGACATCATCATTGCCACCTCGTGAACCGGGAAACGAATTACCTTTAAGGGCTTCATCAGCCGCTCAATAGCGTCGGTCAGCTCTGTGGGCGAGGTTGTGAAGGTCAGGCATGAGCTTGCCAGAATAAGACAAATTATTCTGACCGAAACAAACAACGCGCGGTTGATTCCGTTCATTGTCAGCTTTATTATTCCCCACTGCCAGATTGGATTGCCCGTTCCGTAGAACAGATTGAGCAGAGATGTGAAAATAACGATAAATATGATTACCTTTAAGCTTTTGACATAAAACTTAGGCGCAATTTTTGTCATTACCAAAAATACCGCGGTGAATAATGTTGTTACCGCAAGCGCGGCATAGTTGAAGGTACAAAAGATAATTACAATATACGCGATGAACATCAGTATTTTTGCGCGGGGGTCAAGCCTGTGAATTATACTTCTACCGGGAAAATACTGACCGAATGATACATCTCTTACCATGTTGCTCCCTCCCTTTTCATCAGCGGAGCAAGCACGGCTACTGCCTCGTCGACGGTAAGTACGCCGTCGGGTACATCAAAGCCCCTTTGCTTTAAATCCTGCATAATATTTGTGATCTGCGGCACCTGCAGTCCGATTTTTGAGAGCATGTCGCCCTTCGCGAAAACCTTTTTTGTATCGTCAAAAGTGACAAGCTCGGACTTGTTCATAACGATGATCCTGTCAGCCACTCTGGCAATATCCTCCATTGTGTGCGAAACAAGAATTACGGTGTTGCCGCGTGTTTTGTGGTAGTTTACTATCTGGGACAGCAGTATCTCGCGTCCCATTGGGTCAAGTCCCGCGGTCGGCTCATCAAGCACAAGTACGTCGGGCTCCATCGCGATTACTCCCGCAATTGCCGCTCTGCGCTTTTCGCCTCCCGACAAATCAAACGGGGATTTTTCAAGGTGGTTTTCCTTTACTCCCGCGAATTTTGCCGCGCTTCTGACCGCACGGTCAAGCTCGTCGCCCGTCAAGCCTTTGTTGATTGCTCCGAAAGCGATATCCTTGTACACGGTTTCCTCAAAAAGCTGATATTCGGGATACTGAAAAACCATTCCCACGCGAAATCTCACGTTCCTGATTTGCTTTGGCTCCTCCCAGATATCCTTGCCGTCGAGAAAGACCTGACCGTCGGTGGGTCGGATAAGTCCGTTGAGCATCTGCACAAGCGTTGACTTTCCCGAGCCGGTATGGCCGATTATGCCGATAAACTCGCCCTTATTGATTTTTAAATTTACATTGTTGACCGCGCGCTTTTCAAACGGCGTTCCTTTGCCGTAGGTAAAGCCGAGGTTTTTCAGCTCAAGAATACAACTCATTTGATTGCCTCCTCAAGCAGTTTTACGCAGTCCTCTCTTTTGAGCGGAATGCGGTCTATTTTTACGCCGCAGCCTCTGAGCCTGTATGCAAGCTCCGCCGCCTGCGGCACGTCAAGTCTGTGTTTTTTTAGAAGCTCAACCTGCGAAAACACCTCGTCGGGAGTGCCCTCTGTGAGCACCTTTCCGCTGTCCATCACTACTACTCTGTCGGCAAGCACCGCCTCGTCCATGTAGTGGGTAATCAGCACGACCGTGATTCCGTCCTCTTTATTGAGCTTCAGCAGCGTTGACATTACCTCGTTTCTTCCGCTCGGGTCAAGCATTGCGGTAGGTTCGTCGAGCACAATGCACTTTGGCTGAATAGCGAGTATTCCCGCTATTGCAACCCTTTGCTTCTGACCGCCCGAAAGCTTGTAGGGCGCGTGGGTGCGGTATTCGTACATTCCTACCGCCTTTAACGCATTGTCTACACGCTGCCGTATTTCTTTTGGGTCTACGCCTAAATTTTCGGGGCCGAACGCCACGTCCTCCTCAACAATGCTCGCTACGAGCTGGTTGTCGGGATTTTGGAGCACAAGTCCTACCTTTTCGCGTATATCCCAGGTTTTTTGTTCGTCCGCCGTGTCATCTCCGTCAACATACACCTTGCCGCTGTCCGGCAATAGCATTGCGTTGAGATGCTTGGCAAGTGTGGATTTTCCGCAGCCGTTGTGGCCGATAACCGCCACAAACTCGCCCTTGTTTACGTCGAGCGATACGCCGTCAACCGCGTTAACATGCAGCTGAGGGTCGGTTTCCTCGGCATACGAAAAGCACACGTTTTTTATTGAAATAAAAGCCATTTATGATTTCTCCCAGATCGCGGTTGAGCCGCAGGGCAATATTAGTCCCGTGTCGGTCACCCTGAGTCCGATTTCATCGCTTGATACCTTGCCGCCGAAGTCGTTTTTCAGCAGCACGCCTAATAAATATTCCATTACCGCGGGGGAAAGTCCCGTGGTGTAGGAGTTGAGAATAAAAAATACGGGGTCGTCGCTTAACGCCTGTTTACAGAGCGTTACAAGCGGATAAAGCTGCTCCTCAAGCTTCCACACCTCGCCGTTGGGACCTCTGCCGTATGACGGCGGATCCATTATGATTCCGTCGTAACGGTTGCCGCGGCGGATCTCACGCTGCACAAATTTTACACAGTCGTCTACCAGCCAGCGTACAGGCAGTTCGGCTATTTTACTTGACTGAGCGTTTTCCTTTGCCCACTGAACCATGCCCTTTGAGGCGTCAACGTGGCAAACCATCGCTCCCGCACTCATACATGAAAGCGTTGCGCAGCCTGTGTAGCCGAAAAGGTTCAGGATTTTAAGCGGACGGTTTTCTTTCCTGATTTTTTCTGCGGCAAAATCCCAGTTGACTGCCTGCTCAGGAAAAACTCCCGTGTGCTTGAAGCCCATCGGCTTAATATTAAAGGTTAAATCGCGGTAATTGATTGTCCAGCGGTCAGGCACCTTTTTATAAGTTTCCCAGTGACCGCCGCCCTTGTTTGAGCGGTGATAGCGCGCGTGCGCCTTTCGCCACAAAGGGTTTCTTTTGTCGGTAGACCAGATTATCTGAGGGTCGGGACGGATCAAAATAATATTGCCCCAGCGTTCAAGACGCTCTCCGTCAGAGGTGTCAATCAGTTCATAGTCCTTCCAGTGTTCCGATAAACGCATTATATATCGTCCTTTATTATCGATTAGTTATTTCCAAACAGATTAGGCTGGGTTGCCGCTCCGATCACCGCACCCTTTGGGAAGTCATAGCCTAAGTGGCGGCAGCCCTCGGCGGTTATACATCTGCCGCGCGGGGTTCGGCTTAAAAAGCCGATTTGGAGCAGATAAGGCTCGTAGACGTCCTCAATTGTGACCGCTTCCTCGCCGATTGCCGCGGCAAGGGTTTCAAGTCCTACGGGACCTCCGTTGTAAAATCTGATTATCGCTTCGAGCATTCGCCTGTCGTTCTGATCAAGTCCGAGCTCGTCAATTTCCAGCCTGTCAAGCGCGGTTCTCGCGGTGTCGCAGGTTATTACTCCGTCGCTCATTACCTGTGCGAAGTCACGTACGCGCTTTAACATTCTATTGGCGATTCGCGGTGTTCCGCGCGAACGCGAGGCTATTTCGAGCGCACCGTCCTCGTCTATTTCGATTCCGAGGATTCCCGCGCTTCGTGTTACTATCTTTGCAAGCTCCTCGGGTGTATATAATTCAAGGCGGAGCACTACGCCGAAACGGTCGCGGAGCGGCGCGGTAAGCTGACCCGCCCTTGTTGTTGCTCCTACAAGAGTAAATCGAGGAAGCGGCAGGTGGTACGAAGCCGCCATTTGTCCCTTGCCTGTGATGATATCAATTGCAAAGTCCTCCATTGACGGGTAGAGAACCTCCTCTACCGCGCGGCTCAGGCGGTGGATCTCGTCTATGAAAAGCACGTCGCCCTCATTCAAGTTAGTAAGCAGAGCGGCTAAGTCGCCGGGCTTTTCGATTGCGGGGCCTGAGGTGATTCGACAGGATACGCCGAGCTCGTTGGCGATGATTCCCGCGAGCGTAGTTTTTCCGAGTCCCGGAGGGCCGTAGAGCAGAACGTGGTCGAGGGTTTCATTGCGGATTTTTGCCGCTTCGATAAATACTCTGAGGTTTTCCTTTGCCTTATCCTGTCCGATGTACTCATCGAGGTTTTTCGGTCGCAGAGGATTGTCGCCCTCTGCGGTATCCTCGGGGATTTCGGAGGTATCCATTATTCGGTTTTCAAAATCAAATTCATCTGAAAATTGCATATTACTCATAATAACAATCCTTATTTACGTCCCATTTGGCGCAATGTCATTGCGATTAACTGCTCAACAGGAAGGCTGCTGTCAAACTGAGCGAGCACGGGAGACACCTCGCTCGGAGCGTAGCCGAGCACGCCGAGAGCTTCGATTGCCTTTGACACGTTGCCCGTTGCAACTGCCGCTGCAGCGCCTGTTACCGCGCTCATGTCCTCTGAACCGCTCATTGCCTTGGCAAGCTTGTCCTTTAGCTCAAGAATTATGCGCTGGGCTATTTTTTTGCCTACGCCCTGCGCACGTGTTATTGTTTTTACGTCGTTTGAAGCTATTGCCATTGCCACCTGCTCTGGGCTAAGCTCGGACAGAATTGCAAGTCCCGCCTTGGGGCCTACGCCGCTGACGCTTATCAGCGTTTTGAAGGTGTCAAGCTCTGTTGTTGTGGCAAAGCCGAACAGCTCCATTGCGTCCTCACGTACATTGAGATAGGTGTAGAGCGTTACCTCGGTGTTGGGCTTGATTTGTTTTAGCGTATTTATTGTGGTCTGGCAGTTGTAGCCTACTCCGCCGCACTCCACTACAGCGGTGGACGGCGTTGTATGAATTAACTTTCCTCTTACTGAGTAAAACATTTTTTCTCCAATCTATACTCTCTATTGGTAATGTGTGCCGCGGTCGTACAGTCTGCGGCGAAGCTCGGAGCCTGCCGCCTGAGCGTGGCAGATCGCTATTGCCAGAGCGTCGGCGGTATCGTCGGGCTTTGGCACCTCGCTGAGATTTAAAAGTCTGCGCGTCATCTCCATGACCTGCGGCTTTTTCGCCTTGCCGTAACCTGTTACGGCGGTCTTGACCTGGAGCGGCGTATATTCAAAAATCGGAATTTTTAACTGCTGTGCGGCAAGTAATGTTACTCCCCTTGCCTGCGCTACCTTTATTGCGGTCTTTTGGTTGTTCTGGAAGTACAGCCGCTCAATCGCAAGAGCGTCGGGCCGGCATCGCTTTAGTATTGTGTAGAGCTCGTTGTAGATATACTCCAGGCGGGCGTTAAAATCCTCGTGCGCCTGAGTTTCAACAGAGCCGAAACCGAGAGCCTTGTAGGTGTTCGCCTGAAAGCTCACCGCTCCCCAACCGACTATGGCGTAACCCGGATCGATTCCAAAAACTACCAAAAAAATTCCTCCGTACTTTTAAAAGGGTATAAGAACGCATAATGATACATTCTATATGATTATAGCACAATTGCAAGCGTTACGCAACATTTTTTGAACGCTTTTTCATGGTGATTGTTTTTCCGTCGTGCTTTATGTCGAGCATACTTCCGCGCGGAGTGTATCCAAACCCGTAATTTTGCTTTATTTCGGGCATAAATATCACAAATTCGGTTTCGTCGGCAAGGTATCTGCCCGAGATACTGACGGTCTTTTCTCCGTTTTTTACGTTGAAGCTTGCGCGATCTTCGTCGAAATCCAGTGAAACCTCAGCGCCTGAGTCAAGCTTTGCCTGCCATGAGTAATCGGTCAGCTCGCTGATGTTTCCCTTTGGCGCCGTCTCACAGCCGCTTAACATTAATACCATTAAAAAAATCAAAACTGAAATGACAGGTTTTTTCAAAATAAACGCTCCTTTCGCGTTATTATCTATTTAGTAAAACTTATTCCCCGCTTTTTAAAAGTATGACGGATACATTTATTTACAGTTTTGTTATTATTCTTGAAAAGCAATAAGAGTTTTGATATATTATTTTTGATTGGAGTTTTATTGGAGTGGTATTTTTGCAGCGTGAAATTACTAAGCCCTGCTATGTCTTTGAGACCTCGGGCGAGGTTATGCAGGCAGGCTGGGCGCGCAGACCGATGTTTGCGTATAACAAAAGTTTTAGCAAGTCGCAGAATCACTGCGAGCGCGACTGTTATTTTATCAACAACGGCGAAGTATCCCTTTATCTATCGGTTGAAAACTACGGACTGGAGTTCGCGGTCAAAATAGCTATTGCCGACCTAAGGCGCGGCGGTGTTATTCATGACTGTATCGTAAAGAAAATCAACCTTAAAAAAATCAGCCTGCCCGAAGCTCCTCACAAGGGTGAGCTGCTCTATACGGACAAGCTGATACAGCTACAGATTACACACAGTGTTGACAGCAGGATTTTGAAATGCGATTTTATTGACTTCGGCGCAATTAAAAACCTTTACTTTAATATAAGGCTTACCCAGCAAAGGGGCGAAAGTCTGAATATTCTGGCTCCGTTTGAAAGAAACCGCAAGTATTTTTATATGAAGCGTTTTGTGCCCAAGTTTTATGCAGAGGGCGTTATTCGCGTAGGCGGCCTTGAATATTCTTTAAAAGAAAATAATAGCTTTGCCTACTTTGACAGCGCGAGGTTTTACAAGCCGAGAAAGCACAATTATCAAAGGCTTTGCTGCGATACCGTTATCGGCGGCAAAAGAGTTTCGCTTAATCTTGCGAGCAGAGTCGGCGATAACAGGTACGGCAACGAGAACTGCTGTTTTGTTGACCGTGAAATAATCAAGCTCCCCCAGGTGAACGTAAAAGGCAACACTATTCGCGAGGGACGGCCGTTTTATTTCTCAGACGACAGCGAGAATATTGACATAACTTTTAAGCCGTTTACGCTGAGGGGCAAGCCGATGAACGCGGTTATGGACAAGAGCGAGGTTATTTTTGGACGGCTGTTTGGCTATATAGATTTGCCCGACGGCGAACAGCTTGCGCTTGACAATGCACAAGCTCACCTTGTTTTTGCCGAATTTTAGCCCAAACGAAAGAAAATTTAAAAATCTTCTTGCGCAAACCGTTTCTTTATGTTATAATCTATACAATACTTAGTAGATTGGTGGGATTTGATGAAGATATCAACTAAAGGACGCTACGCACTCAGAATGTTACTTGACCTGGCAGAGCACAAAAACGACGGATATATCGCCTTAAAGGACATTGCCGCGAGGCAGAATATTTCAAAAAAATATCTTGAGCAGATTATCCCCGTGCTGAACAAATCGGATATTCTTAACGCTAACAGAGGTTATCAGGGTGGCTATAAGCTGGCTAAGTCCCCTGAAAAATACACAGTGGGCGATATTCTTCGCCTTACCGAGGGCAGTATCGCGCCTGTAGCCTGCCTCGACCACAATCCGATTGAATGTGACCGCTGCGACGACTGCATTACTCTGCCGATTTGGAAAGGTCTGCACAAGGTAATTTCAGATTATCTGGACAGCGTTACCCTGCAGGATATCCTAGACAACAAAAAGGAGCTTTACGCAAACGATTACGTTATTTAATTGCATAAGTTAAGGCGGCTCGGTTGAGTCGCCTTTTTGTTTTAGTATTCTCTTTCCTCTTTCGGGATTTTTGTTTTTACGGGTTCGTCAACTTCTTTGTTAAGACGGGACAACATTCCCGCGGTCGCAAGGAAGGTCATGATTACATAGAGTAAAATCATCAGCACCGAACCGATTTGCATTGCGCTTGAGGGCACAACCATCAGAATTGCCATGATTGCAAAGAAGTTAAAAACTACCGCGCAGATATTTTTTATATTGCGTTCCCTGTCAAGCGCGCAAAGGAAAAATCCTGTTACCGGAATGAGTACAAGGAAAAAGTACGGCAGGAATTGTGTAAATCCTCCGGCATTGTCGATTTCTCCGAGGCTTGTGAGAACTTTATAGATGATTGAAAAAACAGATTCGTCCTTTAGCTTTGCTCCGTTTGAGCTGTGAAGAAGCACAAAGGGCGAGGTGCAAAGGAAAATCTGGAAAAGGTAGATAAAGCACATTGTTAGTCGTAATCTTTTTCTCTGTTTATTTTCAGCCAATTTATTCATTAGTTTCCTCCAAATATTTATTGTTTATATTATATCACAAAAATTTAATTTGCACAATACATAATTTTGTGGTACAATATACAAGCACTTTATTTTTTCACATGCAAAGGAGTATATATTATGAGTTTTATTCACGAATCTGTTATCTACAATATTTATCCGCTCGGTTACTGCGGCGCGCCAAAGGAAAATGACTTTGTGCAAAGCTACCGTCTGGATAAGATTTACGATATTATTGACCATCTGAAAAGCATGAGCGTTAACGCAATTCTTTTCAATCCGCTTTTTGAGAGCAGCAGACACGGCTATGATACCATCGACTACAAAAAAGTTGACAGCCGTTTGGGCGACAACGAAAGCTTCAAGAAGATTTGCAAAACCCTTCACGAGAACGGTATCCGCGTTATGCTTGACGGCGTTTTTAACCACGTTGGCAGAGATTTCTGGGCGTTTAAGGACATTCAGGAGAAAAAGTGGGATTCCCCCTACTGCGGTTGGTTCCAGAACCTTAACTTCGGCGGCAACAGTCCTTACGGCGATCCGTTCTGGTATGAGGGCTGGTCAGGTCACTACGACCTCGTAAAGCTTAACCTTAAAAATCCCGACGTTGTAAACTATCTGCTTGACGCTGTTAACTTCTGGATTGACGAGTTTGATATTGACGGTCTGCGCCTTGACGCCGCAAACGTTATTGACTTTGATTTCTTTGGAAAGCTCAAGGGACTTTGCAGAAGCAAAAAGCCCGATTTCTGGCTTTACGGCGAGGTTGTCGGCGGCGACTACAGCCGCTGGGCTAACGATCAGATGCTCGACTCGGTTACAAACTACGAGTGCTACAAGGGAATCTACTCGAGCCACAACGACCACAACTACTTTGAAATCGCTCACTCGCTTCAAAGACAGTTCCAGAACGGCGGTATTTATCAGAATATTTACACCTACAACTTTGTTGACAATCACGATGTTAACCGTATTGCAAGTGACCTTCGCGACAAGAACCACCTTTACAACGTTTACACAATGCTTTACACAATGCCCGGTGTTCCCTCGGTTTACTACGGAAGTGAATACGGCATTGAGGGCAGAAGAACAAGAGAAAGCGACTATGATTTACGCCCGTGTCTTGACCTCAACAACGTTCCGAACGCTAATTATCAGCTTTGCGACCATATTTCACGTCTCGGCAAGGTAAGACTTGCGCTTGAGGCTTTGAAATACGGCAAGTTTGAAAATGTTAACATCATGAACGAGAAGCTCGTTTACAAACGTTTTACAGATAATCAGACCGTGTTTATTATGTTTAACCTTACCGACCATGAGGAGCGCGTCGGATTTGACTCACGCTGCAACGCTAAGCTTACCGACGTTCTCAACGGCAACGAGGTATTTGACTGCAACGGCTGGTGCGAGCTGCCTGTTCCTGCCTACTCCACAAGAATTCTTGTTGTGAATGACGGCAGCTTTAAGCTCAATACCGAAGCCGAAACAAAAACAGCTCCTATTGAAAAACAGGAGACTGTTAAAGAGGAAGAAGTTACGCTCGGAAAATACCGCCACTTCAAAGGCGGCGAGTACGAGGTAATCGGCTTTGCAAAACACACAGAAAGCGGCGAAAAGCTGGTTATTTACAGAAGTCTTAATAATGAAAATGACGTCTGGGCAAGACCTTACGATATGTTTAAGGAAACAATCTGGCACGACGGCAAGCAGATTAAGAGATTTATGAAGTTTTGATAAAATAAGAAACGCATACAAGTTTGTGAAGTTCACAGATTTGTATGCGTTTTGTTTTTAAAGAAGCGGTTTAAGATACTTTCCGGTAAAGGATTTTTCGTTTTTGGCTACCTGCTCCGGGGTGCCCTGAGCTATTATCTTGCCGCCCATGTCGCCGCCTTCGGGCCCGAGGTCGATTATGTGGTCGGCTGTCTTGATTAAATCGAGGTTGTGCTCAATTACCACAACAGTGTTGCCGCCCTCAACAAGAAGCTGCAGGACCTCGGTAAGTCGGTGAACGTCCGCGATGTGAAGTCCCGTTGTGGGCTCGTCAAGGATATAGATCGTTTTGCCTGTGCTGCGCTTGCTGAGCTCTGTGGCAAGCTTTACGCGCTGCGCCTCACCGCCCGAAAGAGTTGTGGCAGGCTGACCGAGCTTGATATATCCCAGACCAACGTCATAAAGGGTTTTTAGCTTTCGGTAGAGCTTGTCATGGTTCTTGAAGAATTCCATCGCTTCCTCTACGCTCATGTCGAGAACGTCGCTGATGTTTTTGCCCTTGTAGCGCACCTCAAGTGTTTCGCGGTTATAGCGCTTGCCCTTGCAAACCTCGCACGGAACGTATACATCCGAGAGGAAGTGCATTTCGATTTTTATGATTCCGTCGCCCTGACACGCCTCGCATCTGCCGCCCTTGACGTTGAAGGAAAATCGGCTCTGAGTATAACCGCGCATTTTTGCGTCGTTGGTGGTTGCGAACAGCGAGCGGATATCGGTAAACAATCCTGTGTAGGTCGCGGGATTTGAGCGCGGTGTGCGGCCGATCGGGCTCTGGTCGATTTCGATTACCTTGTCGAGGTTTTCGATTCCGCGAATTTCCTTGTGCGCTCCCGAGATTGTTTTTGCTCGGTTCAGCTCGCGCGCAAGGGTTTTATAGAGTATTTCATTAATAAGCGAGCTTTTGCCGGAGCCGGACACACCTGTTACACAGACGAGCTCGCCGAGCGGGATTTTTACGTTAATATTCTTTAGATTATTCTGCGACGCGCCGAGGATTTCAAGGAACTTGCCTGTTCCCTTTCGTCTTTTTTCCGGGACGGGTACCGCGCGTTTTCCGCTTAGGTACTGTCCTGTTATACTCTGTTCGCAGGCTTTGATTTCGTCCACGTTGCCTGTGCAGACAATCTGTCCGCCGTGTATTCCCGCGCCGGGTCCGACGTCTACTATGCAGTCAGCGGCGTACATTGTTTCTTCGTCGTGCTCAACAACTATTACGGTGTTGCCGAGGTCGCGCAGACGTTTAAGCGTGGCAAGCAGTTTTTCGTTGTCGCGCTGGTGAAGTCCGATGCTCGGCTCGTCAAGGATATATAGCACGCCCATGAGCGAACTGCCTATTTGTGTTGCAAGTCGGATTCGCTGGCTTTCGCCGCCGCTCAGTGTGCCCGAGCTTCGGGAAAGTGTAAGGTAGCCGAGTCCTACGCTTTTCAGGAAGTTAAGGCGTTCCTTGATTTCCTTGATTATTTCTTCACCGATAACGGCTTCTTTTTCTGTTAATTCTAATGAAGAAATAAAATCGAGAGCGGATACTACGCTCATTTTACAGAGCTCGGCTATATTTATTCCGCCTACGGTTACGGCAAGACTTTCCTTTGAAAGACGTTCTCCCCCACATTCGTCGCAGGGTATTTCAGCCATATATGAGCGGATTTCATCCTTTACCCAGTTGCTGCTGCTCTCGCGGTAGCGGCGGTCGAGGTTGTTTATTATTCCCTCAAACTTGTGCTGATATGTGCCGCTTCCGTACGCGGATTTGCGGTGGATTGTAAGAGCTTCGTCGCCTGTGCCGTAAAGGATGACGTTAATTACATCTTCGGGAATGTTCTCTACAGGCTCGGACAGCGAGAACTTGTACTTTTTTGAAAGAGCCTCAAAATACATTGCGGCGATCTGGCTGCCCTCCATTGCCCAACCGCTTCCCTTTATTGCGCCGTCACGAATTGATTTTTTGCGGTCGGGTATGATTTTGTTTTCGTCGATTTTTAGGAACACGCCAAGTCCCGTACACTTCGGACATGCTCCGAACGGATTGTTGAACGAGAACATTCGGGGCGATAGATCCTCAATACTTACTCCGTGGTCAGGGCAGGCGTATTTTTGTGAGAACACCACGTCCTCGTCCCCAAAATTCACCATAATTAGACCGCCGCCGAGCTTTGAAGCGGTTTCAATGCTGTCGGCAAGGCGTGAGGTTATTTCAGGCTTGATTACAAGACGGTCGACAATAACTTCTATATTATGCTTTTTATTTTTCTCTAAAGGAATTTTCTCTGACAGGTCATACACTATTCCGTCGGCGCGCACGCGTACAAAACCTGATTTTGAGGCTTTTTCAAGTACCTTTACATGCTCGCCCTTTCTGCCGCGCACTACGGGAGCCATTACCTGGATTTTTGTTCCCTGTTCATAGCTCATTATTTTATCGACTATCTGGTCAACCGTCTGCTGGCGGATTTCACGTCCGCAGACGGGACAATGCGGGATTCCGATTCGCGCGTAAAGCAAACGAAGGTAGTCGTATATTTCTGTCACGGTTCCGACTGTTGAACGCGGGTTCTTTGAGGTAGTTTTTTGGTCGATTGAAATCGCGGGCGACAAGCCTTCGATACTGTCTACGCTGGGCTTATCCATTTGTCCCAAAAACATACGCGCGTAGCTTGACAGGCTTTCGACATAGCGGCGCTGTCCCTCGGCGTAGATTGTGTCAAACGCGAGAGAACTTTTGCCCGAGCCTGAAAGTCCCGTGATTACAACAAGCTCATTGCGCGGGATTTCGACGTCTACGTTTTTCAGGTTGTGCTCCTTTGCACCTTTTACGATGATTTTATCCTGTGCCATAATTATTCCTCTTGATTGTTGATATAAAGATATTGTACCACATTCATTTTTAAATATCAAGATTTCTTTCGAAAATTAGTTCGAAAATACTGCAAAAATAAGGCAGAGCTTTTGCCCTGCCTTATTGATTATTATTCTTCTGTGGAAATATCATCCGTTTCTTCGGCTTCCTCTTCTTCAACCTCTACGGGTTCAACATATGTGCCGTTCATAACTGCTTCAAAGTCCGCGCTGCCCATCTTTTCATGCTTGATAAGATATGCGGCGATTTCATGAAGCTTGTCGATGTTTTCGCTGAGTAGCTTTTCAGCTCTTGCGTAAGCTTCGTTAACAATATTGAGTACCAGCTCGTCAATCTTTGCGGCGGTGGCTTCACTGTAATCCTGCGTTCTGCCGTAATCGCGTCCGAGGAATACGCTGCCGTTTTCGTTGCCGTAGTTGACGCAGCCGAGCTCCTTGGTCATACCGTATTTGGTTACCATGTCGCGTGCGGTCTTTGTTGCCTTTTCAATATCGTTTGACGCGCCTGTTGAGATGTCGTCCAGAATGAGAGCCTCAGCTACACGTCCGCCGAGCGATACTACGATATCCTCGAGCATTTCGTTTCGGCTGTTGTAGGACTTATCCTCGGTGGGAAGCGGCATTGTATATCCGCCTGCCATTCCGCGCGGAATGATTGAGATTTCGTGAACGGGATCCTGAGTTTCAAGAACGTCAAAGAGGATTGCGTGACCTGCCTCGTGGTAGGCGGTGAGCTTCTTTTCCTTGTCGCTCATTACCTTTGACTTCTTCTCTGCTCCCACTACGACCTTGATTGTGGCTTCCTCGATCTCCTTCATGGTGATTGCCTTTTTGTCCGCTCTTGCGGCAAGAAGCGCTGCTTCATTGAGGAGGTTTTCAAGGTCTGCGCCTGTAAAACCGGCGGTTGTTTTTGCGATTGTTTTAAGCTTTACGTCGGGTGCAAGCGGCTTTTTGCGCGCGTGTACCTTGAGTATTGCTTCACGTCCGTTAACGTCGGGATAGCTTACGACTACCTGACGGTCAAATCTGCCCGGACGGAGAAGCGCGGGGTCGAGTACGTCGGGACGGTTGGTTGCGGCGATGAGGATTACTCCCTCATTTACGCCGAAGCCGTCCATTTCTACGAGCAGCTGGTTAAGAGTCTGCTCACGCTCGTCGTTTCCGCCGCCAAGGCCTGCGCCTCTCTGACGGCCGACGGCATCGATTTCATCTATAAATATAATGCACGGTGAGTTCTTCTTTGCCTGGTCGAAGAGGTCGCGTACACGCGAAGCACCTACGCCGACAAACATTTCTACGAAGTCTGAACCCGAAATTGAGAAGAACGGTACGCCTGCCTCGCCTGCTACGGCTCTGGCAAGAAGCGTTTTACCTGTTCCGGGAGGTCCTACGAGCAATACGCCCTTCGGGATTCTTGCACCGAGTTTGTTGAACTTCTCGGGTGATTTCAGGAATTCTACTACTTCTTCAAGCTCTTCCTTTTCTTCATCTGCGCCGGCAACGTCGTCAAATGTTGTTTTGCGCTTTTCGTCGTTTGTGTTCTTGATTTTTGCCTTGCCGAAGTTCATCTCACGGCCGCCGAGACCGCCGCCTCCGATGCGCTTCATGAAGAACACCCACGCGCCGATGAATATTACTATTAATATAAAAGTCGGTATCAGGTCGATTAACAGCGAATTATCACTTGCGCGGATATAATTATAGGTTATTGCCTCGTCGCCCGTCGCCTTTGCCTGATACGGCTTGATATCGTCGATAAAGCGTTCTATGTCGGCAAGCTGTCCCTTGACAACCACCTTTCCCGCTGCGTTAGCTGCGCTTGTATTCTGTCCCTGGGTGGGTGCGGTCAGCGGATTTTTGAGCGAATTCTCGCTCTGATTGTCGGCTGGATATGCCTGCTCGCCCTTTTTCAGGGTTATCTCAATTGCTCCCGAGCCGTAGTTGATTGCGTAGCTTTCTACCTTACCCTCCTGGAAATACTTTACAAGAGTTGAGGTTTTGGGCGGTTCGCTTTGACGCGTGCTCAGAAACACTGCGGCAATAATAATCAATAAAATCGGAATACCTAAATAAAGCAGCAAACTGCGTGCTTTCTTTTTGTTATCCAACAAATATCACTCCCTTTGGCTGATAGTTTCTATATAAAAGCTTTTTAGCTGAATTTTTTATTTTTCGTATACCGAACGCTTGAGAACGCCGATATACGGAAGATTGCGGTATAATTCATCGTAGTCAAGTCCGTAGCCGACGATGAATTCGTCGGGGATTACCTGTCCTACATAGTCGGGCTCAAAGGGCACCTTTCTGCGCGAGGGTTTATCGCACAAGGTAACTACCTTTACCTCAGCCGCGCCGCGGCTTACAAGATAGTTGCACACAAAGTTAAGTGTGTTGCCTGAGTCGACGATATCCTCAACGATGAGAATGTTTTTGTCCTTTACGTCGTAGCCTGTGTCCTTCTTGATTTTGACCTTGCCCGAGCTTTCTGTTCCGCTTCCGTAGCTTGAAGCTACCATGAAGTCGATTTTAAAGTCGAGGTCGATTTTTTCAATCTGTTTTGCAAGCGTATTCACAATTTTTTCAAGTTTCTGTTCCGATATGAGTATGGACTCAACGTTCTTGTGCATAATAACCTCCTGTGACATAGTTTATTTTGATTTTTAATCCCGCTGACTTTTGCAGAGCCTCGCCCTGCGCGGAATATCCTACGCCCATGCACCACAGCACGGTGTTTTGTGAGCAGAGAAGCAACGTATTATCGCGCTGCTCGGACGGGATTTTTTGCTCGTGCATCATTTTTCTGAGCGGTTTTGTTATATTGCGCCGCGGATATGTAAAGCGGTCGCCGCTTTTTCTTGTGCGGAAAACCGGATTTATATTTTCTGCTTTTGTTAAATCTATGCACACACATTAGTGTCGCCAAATTCAAAAGAAATTTCACCGTTCGGCGGAATTTCCAATAAAAAATCAATTTGTGATTTTTCGGTTTTTTCAACGATTCGGAGAATTCCCTGAGTGCACACAGCGGTTTTGCCGTCCGTGAGGCTGACCGAACCGCCTGTTGAAAGCTTTTCGGTGATTGCTTCTATATGGTGATTCTCCGCGCTGCCGCCGCATATTTTTGCCAATGCCGCGTGCAGAACAGCTTTATAATTCTTTTCCAGAATATTTATATCGTAGCCGTAGTCGGTCTTGCTTTCCTCTATCGCCTTTTCAGCTGAAATTTCAAGGTATTCCTTTGCCTCTGCCGCGCTTTGCGTAAAACGCAGGGCGGCTGACTCAAAGCTTGGGTTCAGTGTTTTGAGCAGAGGAATAATCTGACTGCGGATTTTGTTGCGCGTGTAGTCGGTGCTGAGGTTCGTGCTGTCGGTTACATAGCTCAGCTTATTTTCAAGACAATAGGCTTCGATTTGCTCTCTTGTCTGTTCAATCAGAGGTCGGATTATATTGCCGCGCTTTGGCGGAATTCCGGACGCTCCTGATACTGACGCGCCTCGCGTTATATTGAAAATCAAAGTTTCGGCGTTATCGCTGGCGGTGTGAGCCGTTGCGATTTTTGCGCCTGTTTTTTTTGAAAGCTCTTTGAAAAATGCGTAGCGTTCATTCCGACCGCAAAGCTCCTCGCTGATTCGCTGTGACTTTGAAAGGCTTGGAATATCACGGTGAGCAGTAAATAGCTCAACATTATAATTCTCACAAAGAATTTTACAGAACCGCTCGTCTCGGTCGGCTTCCTCTCCGCGGATTCCGTGATTTAGGTGAGCGGCGTACAATGTCAAACCGTATTGTTCTTTTAAGGAATTAAGAACATGGAGCAAGGAGACAGAATCCGCTCCGCCCGACAGCGCTACAATTATTTTATCGCCGTTTTCAAAGAGTGAAAACTTCTTGTTTGTTCTGAGAACGCGATTAACCATAGCGGTTCTCCACGTTGGTGAAGCGCATGAACTCGCCCTGCCAGTGCAGCTTGACGGTGCTCATTTCGCCGTGTCTGTTCTTTGCTACGATACACTCGCCCGAGTTAACGTCGGTCTGAGGCGCCGCCTGGTCGTCGCCGCCCTCCTTGTCGTAGTAGCCCTCGCGATAGAGGAAAAGTACGATATCGGCGTCCTGCTCGATTGAACCCGAGTCTCTCAGGTCGGAAAGCTGCGGACGATGGTCGGGACGCTGCTCGGAAGCACGGGAAAGCTGTGAGAGCGTGATTACGGGAACGTTGAGCTCCTTGGCTAAGATTTTAAGGCTTCGCGTGATTTCCGAAATTTCATTTACACGGCTGTCGATTCGCCTTGTGCTCGACATGAGCTGGAGGTAATCGACTACAACGAGGTCTATTGTGCGCAGACGTCTGAGCTTTGACTTCATTTCGGTGATCGTCATGCCCGGGGTGTCGTCGATGTAGATATCCGCGTTTTTAAGTACGTCGCTTGCGGGAATAAGGCGGTTCCATTCGTCGTCGTTCAGTCTGCCTGTCCTTAGCTTTGTACCGCCTACCATTGCCTCTGAGGACAAAAGTCGGCTTGCAAGCTGCTCTCGCGACATTTCGAGCGAGAAAAACGCGACTGTCTTTTTGCCCGTTACCGCTACGTTGCGCGCGATATTGAGTGCGAAACTGGTTTTACCCATACCCGGTCGGGCGGCTAAGATAATAAGGTCGCTTCGGTTAAGTCCCGTGATTACACGGTCAAGGTCGCCGATTCCCGTTGATACGGGTCTGACGCTGTCGTCAGCCTCTCGGTTGAGTGAGTCAAGTCGGTCAAAGGTCTGCAGAATTACAGAGCTTATGCGCTCAAGTCCGCCCTTTTCGCTTCCGCTGCGGATGTCAAAAAGCTTTTGCTCGGCGGCGTCAATTAGGATCGACGGCTCGTCCTCGGCTGAGGTTGCGTCGTCTATCATCTCGCGTGCCGCCTGAATCAGCCTGCGAAGTCGGTACTTATCCTCGATTATCTTGGCGTAGGATTCGGCGTTTGACACTGAAGGACAGTTTTCTACCAAATCAAACAGGTAGGTTTTGCCCGTTGTTTCGTCAAAGGTATTGTTTAGTTGTAGCTTGTTGAGCAGGGTCACATAGTCGATTGCCTGCCCAAAGTTCATCATGTCCTGCATTTGGGCGTAGATTTGCTTGTGCAAACCTACATAGAAGTAGTCGGGCGTTTTTATGTGGTCGAGCACCTTGTCAAAGACTCCGTTGTCCTTGATGATTGCGCCGAGCACTGCCTGTTCCGCTTCGGGGCTGTAGGGCATTGACGACGAGCCGAACTCGCCGAGATTGTTATTGTTTTCCATAGCTTACCTGTTTGTACTCTCATTGAGCGGTGTTTTATGATTCGCTGACCTGAATATCGATTTTTGCAGAGATGCCCGTATAGAGCTTTACCTCCGCGCTGTAGGTTCCGAATTCCTTGATGTCGCGGTCGATCACTACCTTGCGCTTGTCAACGGCAATGTTGTACTGCTTTTTGATTTCGTCGGCAACCTGCTTTGCGGTGATACTTCCGAAAAGCTTTCCGCCCTTGCCCGCTTTGGCTGTCATCTTGAAGGTTTTGCCCTCAAGCTGCTTTTTGTAGTCCTCTGCCTGGGATTTTGCGGTAGCTATTTTGAAATTCTTTGAGTTTTCCGCGTTCTTATATTCGTTCATTGCCTGTGCGTTTGCCTCCTTGGCAAGCTTCTTGGGCAATAGATAGTTTCTGCCGTAGCCTTCGGATACCTCGCAGAGCTCGCCCTTTTTTCCGAGCGATTTGATATCCTGCAGTAAAATTACTTTCATGTGTTTTCTTCCTTTCTTGCGCGGGAGTTAATTATTTGCCTGCTTAACTGCGTCCTCCTCGGCCTCGTCGATTACCTCGTTGATTGCCCTGATAAGACGTACATAAGCCTCCTGCTGAGTTATATTCTGAAGCTGGGTAGCCGCCATTGTCTGGTGGCCGCCGCCGTTTAGTTTTTCCATAATGAGCTGAACGTTTATTCTGCCGTAGCTGCGCGCGGAGATGTTTATCTGCGTTCCGTTTGTGAAGATCACAAACGACGCGTTTACTCCCTGCAGTGTGAGCATTTCGTCTGCTGCCTGCGCTGCCGCAAGGCGGATATCTTCTGCTACTATATCTGTTTTAGATATCGCGCAGCCTCGGTGCATTTCGCTGCGGCACACGATTTCTACCTTTTCACGGTAGGTGTCGATGCTGCCCGAGAACATCTCCTTTACGGTCAGAGTGTTTGCGCCCTTTCTTCTCAGGTATGCCGCCGCCTCAAAGGTGCGCACGCCTGTTTTGAGAACAAAGTTTTTGGTGTCAAGCATGATTCCGCTGAGCAGCGCGTCCGCCTGAACGTAGCCGAGCTGAGAATCGTCCATGTAGCTGATGATTTCGGAGCACATCTCCGACGCTGATGACGCTGACGGCTCGTGACAGAATACAAGCGCGGACTGGATATGATTTACAGACTTGCGGTGGTGGTCGATTACCACGCAGCGTTTGCATTTCTCGAACAACTCGGGGCTTTCAAGAGAATTTTTGATATGGGTATCTACTACTATCAGAAGCGAACGGGCGGTTACTCCCTTAAGCGCTTCCTCGGGTGATATAAAGATGTTTGTTTCAAGTCGGTTTTCGGTGTAGTCAATCAGCTGATTTGACATTGAGCTGAGACGGTCAACAACTACCTTACTGTACCGCTTGAAGGATTTTTCCATGATACACTGCAGTCCGATTGCAGCGCCTACGCAGTCGAGGTCGGAAAAACGGTGTCCCATGATGTAGACCTTATCGGAATCGTTTACCGCGCGGCTGATTGCGTTTGCGATTACTCTCATTCGAACCTTACTGATTTTCTCGGTCGCTGCGGCTGTTCCTCCGAAGAACTCGTAGCTGTTATCCTTGATAATTGCAACCTGATCGCCGCCTCTTCCGAGCGCCATTTCAAGCGCTTTTCGGGCGTTGGCTTCGCTCTCCTTTACAGTTTTGCAGCCGCGGCTCAGTCCTACCGAAATTGTGGCGATAAGCCTTGTTGAGCTGATTGAGCGGATATCCTTTAATATCGGGAATTTCAGTCCGATCATCTTGTCAACGTCGGTGTCGCGGAAGATGATCATAAAGCGGTTGTTGCTGATTTTCTTGTACAGCGCGTTGTATTCGAGCGCCCAGCGCTGGAGATGAGCCTCAACCGATATCATTATCGTGGAGAATGACTCGTCCGAGCCTGAGTAGAAATCCTCGGCGTTATCAAAGGTTATGAGCGCGACGCACGGTAGGCTTGCGTTGTACTCGCGAACCATATTTTTGTAATAGGTGTTTTCTATAAAATGGCACACCACTACAGAGCCGTCGCCCGTGGAAATGCAATAGGCGGTGAATTCCTTGCCGTCTATGGCAATTTCAACGCCCTCGCCGTCCGCAATTTCAAAGACGTCGTTACCCGAGAGATAGGCGTTCATGTCGTCGCCCTCAGGGCTGCGGCTGTTGCAAAGGCGCTTTCTGAAACGCGCGTTGCACCAGATTATGTCGCCTTCTTCGCCTGCGATGGCAACGGGATATTTGTATTTTTCAAGATATTCGGAATTAAAGTCCTTGATTCGTTCGGCAGTGCCGCGCACTGTCCGTTTTATGTAGTTGCGGAAGCTCAGCGTGAGCACGAGCACTACCGCAAATGACGCGACCGTTAAGCCGAGGTCAACATAAAACAGGGTTGTGTTGTAATTGACCATGAATGTTGACATTAGCAGCATTACAACGCAAAATATTATGAACCATGGAGTGAGCATCCAGTGTTTTTTTCTCATTACAGTTACTCCGCGTATTAATTACGCTGTCGGAATTATTATACTTCCTGAAGAATAGGAAGTATCATCGGGGATCTTCTTGTGCGCTGGGAAATCAGCTTTGATATATCGTCCTTTATGAGGTTTTTGATTATACCCCACTC
The DNA here is from genome assembly GCA_900315085.1 of uncultured Eubacteriales bacterium. Taxonomy (GTDB): domain Bacteria; phylum Bacillota; class Clostridia; order Oscillospirales; family Acutalibacteraceae; genus Ruminococcoides. The sequence continues at coordinate 5,990 of OMXW01000013.1, read as the reverse complement.
GTGAATATTGTTTTCGGCGCAGTCCTCGAGGATATCGAGTGCCATGCTTCTTACCTCGTCAAGCAGACCCTCGCTTTCACGCACATATACAAATCCGCGTGATACGATGTCGGGACCGCTGATCACATGGCCGTCGTAAACATCGAGAGAGGCTACGATGATGATAAGACCGTCCTGTCCTAGGTGCTTTCTGTCGCGCAGGACTATGCTTCCTACGTCGCCTACCCCTAGACCGTCAACGAATACCTTGCCTGCGGGAACCTTTGCGGTTTCCTTGAGGCTGTTTTCGGTGATTTCAACGGTGCTGCCGATGTCGCCGATAAAGATGTTCTTTCTGTCCATTCCGAGGAACTCGGCAAGCTCGGCGTGCTTTCTGAGGTGCTTTTGCTCGCCGTGCACGGGGATGAAATACTTCGGTTTTACAAGTCTGTGCAGGATCTTTAGCTCCTCCTGACAGGCGTGTCCCGAAACGTGTACGTCATACATGCTTTCGTAGATGACCTTACAGCCGCGCTTTAACAGCTCGTCAACTACGTTTCCGACGGTTTTTTCATTGCCCGGAATAGGATTTGCGGAAATGATGATGAAGTCTCCCTCGCCTACCATTACCTTGCGGTGGTCGGAATATGCCATTCTTGAGAGCGCGCTCATCGGCTCGCCCTGGCTGCCTGTGGTAACAAGCACTTCCTGCTGGGGCATGAATTTTCCGAGCATGTCTATATCTATTAATATGTTTTCGGGCACGTTAAGATAGCCGAGCCTTTTTGCTACGTCCATATAGTTGACCATACTTCTGCCCGAGAAGGCTACCTTGCGTCCGTATTTTTCGGCACAGTTGATTATCTGCTGCACCCTGTTAACGTTTGAAGCGAAGGTGGCTATGATTATACGGTAGTTTTCCGCTTTTTTGAAGAGATTGTCAAGGCTTTCGGATACCATGCGCTCGGTTTTTGTATAGCCGGGGCGCTGGGCGTTTGTGCTCTCCGCGAGAAGCGCCAGAACTCCCTCGTCGCCTACGCGCGCAAAGCTTGAAAGGTCAATCATGTCGCCTGAAATCGGCGTACAGTCAATTTTAAAGTCGCCCGTATGGACGATCGTGCCGCCGGGAGTTTTTATTGCGAACGCTACGGCGTCCGGGATCGAGTGGTTAACATGTATGAACTTTATCTCCATGCAGCCGAGCTTGATTGTGCTTCCTGCGTTTACCACGTTTAGCTTTGTTTTGTTTACAAGGCTGTGCTCACGAAGTTTGTTTTCTACAAGTCCGAGCGTCAAGGGCGTGCCGTAAAGCGGTACGTTGACCTTTGAGAGCAAAAACGGCAGTCCGCCGATGTGATCCTCGTGTCCGTGCGTGAGGACGATTCCGCGTACGCGCTCCTGATTTTGCTCGATATAACTGAAATCTGGTATTACCAAGTCAACTCCAAGCATATCGCCGTCCGGGAAAGCCATTCCGCAGTCAATAAGGATCATATCGTCCTGACACTCAACAACGGTGATGTTTTTGCCGATTTCATTAAGTCCGCCCAAAAATGATATCTTTACAGGCGGCTTGTTGTCCTGCTTCGGCTGAGTTTGCTTTCCTTTCTTCTTTGTTATTCTGTCAAAGCTTTGGCGACTGTGGTTGTTGAACCTGTTGGCTGAGTACCTGTTGTTATTCGCTTTGGAATTTTTATGCTGTTTTTTTGTACTCACAAATATAAACCTCCGTGTTTCCTGATATTTTTCCGTTCATTTATTTTTTGACATGTGCAGACCTCACATGATTGTATATTGATTTAAGGTAATGCCCGAGGGCTAATACACCTATCCTATCATACATATTTAATATATTTTAACCCGAAAAGCACCTTTGTGTCAATATGATAAAAGAATTATAAGAATTATTTTGCTTTTTTCTCTTTGGCTATTGTTATTATGGTTAATTTATGGCAAAATATAGTAATAAGTATTGCATTTCACAAAACTTAGTATTATAATAGGTATTGAAAAAGGAGAATCATTATTGAAACAGGTTGAAGTTTTTACTGACGGCGCGTGCAGCGGAAATCCCGGTCCCGGGGGCTGGGGCGCGATTTTGAGATACAACGGACGTGAAAAGGAGCTTTCGGGCGGTGAGGCCAACACCACCAACAACCGCATGGAGCTTTCTGCCGTTATATTTGCGCTTGAGGCTTTAAAGGAACCGTGCAGGATTATTCTTTACAGCGATTCGCAATATGTCTGCAACGCGCTCAAGCTGGGCTGGGCTAAAAAATGGAAGTCTCAGGGTTGGATGAGAAATAAAAAGGATCCGGCGCTTAATCCCGAGCTTTGGGACAAGCTGCTTTCATTGTGCGAGGTTCACGAGGTTGAGGTGAACTGGGTTAAAGGACACGCAGGTCATCCCGAAAACGAAAGATGCGACCGTTTGGCGGTTGCCGCGGCGCAGCAGTACAGTTGATTTCAGTCAGCGGCTCTCTCCCCTGTTTTGGGGCGGGCGTTGCTGACAATTAAAATTCTCTTTTTCCTATGTAAAAGATAGTTTTTATAAGCTATATAAAGAAAGGAAGATATATTTGAGACAGATTTACGCGGACAATTCGGCGACCACAAAGCTCTCGCCTGTTGTTCTGGAAAAGATGATGCCCTATCTCACCGAGGTTTACGGCAATCCGTCGAGCCTTTACCGCATAGGCGGCAGAGCAAAAGAAGCTGTTGAGGCGGCAAGAGAAAATATTGCGAGGAATCTTGGGGCTAAGCGTCCGAGCGAGATTTACTTTACCTCCGGCGGCAGCGAGTCCGATAACTGGGCTTTAAAGGGCGCGGCTCACGCGCTGAGAAGCAAGGGCAAAAATCACATCATTACTTCTAAATTTGAGCACCACGCAATTCTGCACACCTGCGAGGCTCTTGAAAAAGAGGGCTTTGAGGTAACATATCTTGATGTTTATGAAAACGGCATTGTGCACCCTGAGGACGTTGAAAGTGCCATTAAGGACACTACCGCTATTGTAAGCATTATGTACGCCAACAACGAGATCGGCACAATACAGCCTATTCCCGAAATTGGCGAAATATGCCGCAGACACAAGGTGCTGTTCCACACGGACGCTGTTCAGGCGGCAGGCTATGTAAAAATCAACGTTGAGGAGCAGAATATTGACCTGCTTTCGATGACGGCGCATAAAATTCACGGACCGAAAGGCTGCGGTCTGCTCTATGTAAGACAGGGCGTTAAGCTTGAGAATCTGATTGAGGGAGGCGCTCAGGAACGCGGCAGACGCGCGGGAACGGAAAATGTAGCCGGCATTGTCGGACTTGACGCCGCCCTACAGCTTGCGGTTGACACTATGGACGAACGCTGCGCAAAACTCAGCGTACTGCGCGACAGACTGATTGACGAGCTGCTGAAAATTGAGCGTTCGAGAATCAACGGCGACAGAGTTAAAAGACTTCCGAACAATGTTAACATGTGCTTTGAGGGCATCGAGGGCGAAAGCCTGCTTTTAAAGCTCGATTTAAACGGCGTTTCCGCTTCGTCGGGCTCGGCTTGCACATCCGGAAGTCTTGACCCCAGCCATGTGCTGCTGTCTATCGGTCTCCCCCACGAGATCGCTCACGGAAGCACAAGAATGACGTTCTCGGAGGACACTACCGAGGAGGATATTGACTATATCGCAAAAATCGTTCCTGAAATTGTGAGCTATTTGCGCGGTATGTCTCCGCTGTGGGAAAAAATTAAACTTGAAGAAAGGCTTGGTAAATAATTATGGTATATTCCGAAAAGGTTATGGATCACTTCGCAAATCCGCGAAATGTGGGTGAAATTGAAAACGCCGACGGTATCGGCGAGGTCGGCAACTCAAAGTGCGGTGATATTATGAAGATGTATATTAAGGTTGACGACGATACGATCAGCGACGTAAAGTTTAAAACCTTCGGCTGCGGCGCGGCGATTGCTACAAGCAGTATGGCTACGGAACTGATTAAGGGCAAGAAGATTGACGACGCTCTGAAACTCACAAACAAGGCTGTTATGGAGGCTCTGGACGGACTTCCGCCCGTAAAGGTTCACTGCAGCGTGCTTGCGGAGCAGGCTATCAAGGCGGCGGTTTCTGACTACTATCAGAAAAAGGGTATTGATCCCGAGCCGATCGTCGGTATTATTCCCGAGTGCGAGGAAGGTCACTGCCACATATAAATATGATAAAAGAACGGACTGTCCAAGCGTTGGGCAGTCCGTTCGAATTATGTGAAATAAACACACAATCACATACTATTTCTTTTCGGTCAGAAGCTTATTGAGCTCCTCCATAAACGTGTTGATATCCTTGAACTGACGGTATACAGACGCAAAACGAACATAGGATACCTCGTCTACCTTTTTGATTTCTTCCATTGCGAGCTCGCCGATTTGCATGGTTGTGATTTCACGGTCGAGGCTGCTCTGGATTTTTGCCTCGATTGTGTTTACCATTTCTTCGATCTGCTTTATTGACACGGGGCGCTTTTCACATGCGCGCAGGATTCCCGCGGTGAGCTTGTTGCGGTCAAATACCTCGCGGCTTTTGTCACGCTTTACCACAATTATAGGCACGGTTTCGATTACCTCATGGGTCGTGAATCGCTTTCCGCAGTGCAGACATTCTCTGCGGCGGCGGATACGCTCGCCGTCGTCCGCCGAACGCGAATCGATTACCTTGCTTTCCTCATAGCTGCAATAAGGACATTTCATAGATACACCCCGTTTTTTCTTTTAAATAATTCTTATAAATAATTCTCTAAAAAAATTATACCACAACATATAGATAAAAAACAAGTTAATTTTATTTACAATTGTGTTACAAAGTAAAAAAGGGCTCGGAAAACCGAACCCTTGATTTTTTATATTCAATTATGAAAGCACCGCGCCCTGTGCGCCTGAGCTTACAAGCTTTGCGTAACGCGCAAGATAACCTGTTGTTATCTTGGGCTCACGAGGCTGCCACTTCGCCTTGCGTGCGGCAAGCTCTTCGTCTGTAAGCTTTACGTTGATTGTGTTAGCGTTGATGTCGATTTCGATGATGTCGCCGTCCTCAATAAGAGCGATGGGGCCGCCTACCGCCGCCTCGGGTGAAACGTGACCGATTGACGCGCCTCTTGTTGCGCCTGAGAAACGTCCGTCAGTGATAAGTGCTACCGTGCTGCCGAGGCCTCTGCCCATGATTGCCGAGGTCGGGTTGAGCATTTCACGCATTCCGGGGCCGCCCTTGGGGCCTTCGTAGCGAATTACAACTACGTCGCCGTCTACGATTTTACCGCCGTTGATTGCAGCCATTGCGTCCTCCTCACAGTCGAATACCTTTGCTGGACCGCTGTGCTTGAGCATTTCGGGAGCTACCGCAGAACGCTTTACTACGCATCTGTCGGGAGCGAGGTTGCCGCGGAGTACAGCGATACCGCCTGTTGTGCTGTAGGGATTGTCTACGGGACGGATTACGTCGGGATCCTTGTTTACTACGCCCTCGATGTTCTCTGCAATGGTCTTGCCTGTGCAGGTGATGAGGTCGGTATTGAGAAGTCCGAGCTTATTGATCTCGTTCATTACAGCGTAGATTCCGCCTGCCTCGTTTAAGTCCTCGATGTAGGTTCTGCCTGCGGGTGCGAGGTGGCAGAGGTTTGGTGTATGCGAGCTGATTTCATTTGCTATATCAAGATTGAGGTCGATTCCGCACTCGTGAGCGATTGCCGGAAGGTGAAGCATTGAGTTTGTTGAGCAGCCGAGTGCCATATCCATTGTGAGAGCGTTGCGGAACGCAGCCTCTGTCATGATATCGCGCGGTCTGATGTTCTTTTCAAGCAGCTCCATGATCTTCATGCCTGCGTGCTTTGCAAGCTGGATTCTCTCGGAGTATACGGCAGGGATCGTGCCGTTGCCGCGAAGCGCCATGCCGAGTACCTCGGTGAGGCAGTTCATTGAGTTTGCGGTATACATTCCCGAACATGAGCCGCAGCTCGGGCATACCTTG
>OMXW01000060.1 GCA_900315085.1 uncultured Eubacteriales bacterium | reverse complement strand
CCGCCGTCTGTGAAGCGTGTTGACGCGTTAACGTAAACCGCAGCCGAATCAACGCATGCGGTGAACTTTTCAGCCGACGCGTAATCGCTTGTAACGATTGCCTCGCTGTGACCTGTGCTGTACTTTGCGATATGATCGATCGCCGCGTCAAGGCTGTCAACAACCTTTATCGCAAGGATAAAGTCGAGGAACTCCTTAGCGTAGTCGTCCTCGCTTGCGGGAATAACGCAGTCGCCCAAAATAGCGGAGGTGCGCTCGCATCCGCGGATTTCAACGTTCTTTTTGTCAAGCTCTGCCTTGATTAAAGGAAGGGCTTTTTCGGCGATGTCCTGATGGACGAGAACAGTTTCAATTGCGTTGCAGACCGACGGACGAGAGGTTTTGGCGTTATAAACGATATTTTTAGCCATATCCAAATCTGCTGTTTTATCGACGTAAACGTGGCAGTTGCCGACGCCTGTTTCAATTACGGGAACCTTCGCGTTATTGACTACGCTCTTGATAAGTCCTGCTCCGCCGCGCGGAATAAGAACGTCAAGGTAATCTGTGAGCTGCATAAGCTCTGTAGCGCTCTGACGAGTTGTATCGGTGATGAGCTGAACGCAGTCGCGCGGAAGTCCCGCCGATTCGATAGCGTCGCGCATAACCTCGGCAATCGCTGTATTAGAATTGATTGCCTCCTTGCCGCCTCTGAGGATTACAGCGCTGCCTGCCTTCATGCAAAGCGCCGCTGCATCAGAAGTAACGTTGGGGCGAGCCTCAAAGATTATTCCGATCACGCCCATGGGAACGGTTACTTTTTCAATTTTCAAGCCGTTTTTGAGCGTTCTGCCCTCGATGATCTTGCCTATGGGGTCAGCCTGAGCGGCAACCTCCTCAACGCCCTTTGCCATGCCGTCGATTCTGCCCTTATCGAGCATTAATCTGTCAATTAAGCTTTCTGTCAAGCCTGCGGCTCTGCCGTTTTCTATATCAATGTTATTTGCCTCGATGATTTTGTCTGCGTTTGCTCTGAGCGCGTCAGCGATCGCAAGCAGTGCGCTGTCCTTTTTTGCGCCGGCATTCATCAGCACGCGTGATGCGGCTTTTGCGTTTTGCCCCATAATTTCAAGTGTCGTCATTTATAACCCTTCTTTCTGAATATTTGAATGTTAATCCTGAGCCAAAAATACTGTTCCCGGGTTTTTGCCGTCGAAAACATCGTAAAGAAGCTCGGGATTTTCTCCGTTTATAACATAAACCTCAATTCCGCGCTTTGTTGCGTAATCAGCGGCGTAAAGCTTTGTTACCATGCCGCCGGTGCCCCTGTTGGAGCCTGAGCCCGCCGCCATTTTTGTGATATCGCCCGTGATTTTTGGCACTACCTCAATTTTGACCGCGTTAGGATTATTGCGCGGATTTGAGTCGTACAGTCCGTCGATATCGGTCAGAATAATCAGTCTGTCCGCCGCGACGATCCTTGAAACAATCGCAGAGAGCATATCGTTATCGCCGAAGTTATTGCCGTCGAGCTCGTCGGTGGCTACCGTATCGTTCTCGTTTATTATCGGGATGATATCCATCTCAAGCAGTGAATCGATTGTATTGAACACGTTCTCACGCTTGCGTGTGGTCTCAACGGTATCGGCTGTCAGGAGGATCTGTGCCACGTTGTGGTTGTACTCACCGAACAGCTTATCGTACATAAACATCAGCTCGCACTGTCCTACAGCCGCAAGCGCCTGCTTTTTCTTTGTTTCGGCAGGTCGGCGCGAAAGTCCCATTTTGCCCATTCCTACGCCGATTGCGCCCGAGGATACAAGCAGTACATCCTCGCCGCTGTTGTGCAAATCACAGAGCACCTTGCAGAGCTGTTCAATGCGTCTGTAGTTGATTTTTCCGTTGTCATATGTAAGTGTGGAGGTTCCCACCTTGACAACTGTTCTTGTTCTTGTCATTTCTACACCTGTTTCCGCATAAAATTCCATTATTGATTATACCACACCCCAATAAAACTTTCAAGTTTTTTAAGTTTTTTAAGTTTTTTAAGTCGCGTACTTAACGTTTATTTTTGTTGACGTTTTCCGTTTCGCGAGTTTTTCACTTCGCGTACTTAACGTTTGTTGTTAAATTACGTTTTATGTTTCGCGAGACAGAATAGAAATATCGGAAAATACGAGGGCAAAAGGAACGTTGTTTGGTTTTTTGCACCCTATCTGAAACAGTTTCTAATCACTAGCCCTTAACCACTTCACACTAATATTGTAGGGTACGGTCTTGACCGTACCGCCAACTATAAACAAACGTATTGTTTTCAACCACGGTTCGGTCAAGACCGAACCCTACGGTTTGTGTTCATCACCATATTAATACGGTCGGGAACCAAACGTATTTAATTACCGAAACCTGTCTGCACGACCGAAACTCTAAACTCTAAACTCTAAACTCTAATCTCTAAACCCTAACCACTAAAAAAGAGCCGGCGAAAGCCGACTCATTTTTTATAAATCATAGTCCCAAATCCGATTTAAATATCTCGGTGATTTTTTCCGCGTTTGGTGAAACAATCATTGTGACGTACAAATCGAACTGCTCGACCTTGCACTTTTCTACCATTGCCGCCTGCTGAGGATTATAGTTTTTGTTCTGCGCCACCTTGCTTTTGTAGCGGTTATCGAGCGCTTCCTTAACGGCTGCTGCCGCGTTTTTGTCCTTTGCCTTAACAAGCAGGATTTCCTCCTGATTGGTTCCCGTGCTGTTGATTCCGCCAGCGAACTCGGTATAGTCCTTATCGGTCAGACCGTAAAAACGATCGAGGCTGTCCCCGCTTTTATACTCGTTGAAATTATCGATTTCAACCTTTGAGCGGATATCCTTGAAAACCTGGGCAAGAGATTTTGTGTTTTCCGCCTTTGATCCTTCCTTTGCGCCGGAGCATGAGCACAGCATGAGCACGGCAAAAACCGCCGCTAAAACAAGACTTAATTTTTTCATTTTGCCGTCCCCCTTACACATTCTTCTTTAGAAAGTCTATCCAGATTTCGCATGCTTCCGTATTGAAGTGGATTCCCTGGCCTTCGTCGGGCTCGGGGTCTCCGCAGTATTTTTCGGGGAGCGCGTCTGTTTCGTCGCACACCTGATGGTACACGTCAAGGTACTTATAGCCGTTCTCATTACAGAATTTCTCAAGCTTTGAGTCAAAGTCCTTGATTAAGTTATTGTCGATTGTATTGTCCTCGTGGGAGGTCATTTTTGGAGTAACCGACTGGAAATATAATTTTACGTTAGGGCTGTGCGAGAGCAGCTTTTGAGTGAACTTTTTGCACTCGTCAAGCGCGCCGTCCGCGCCGTAAATTCCGATATCGTTCATTCCGAGCATTATTAACACTTTATTTGCACCCGTAAGCTCCGCTGCTCTTTCCGCGAGCACGGTTTTGCCCTTGTAGCTTGGGTGAACGTTGTTTTCATCGTCCAATGCCCACTGGGCGTTTGTGAATCCGAGGCTGGGAGCGCAGACAAACTGAGCTTTTCCGAGCGCTTCGGGGTCGTTCATGCAGTAAATGTTGAGCATATTTGTTACGCTGTCGCCCACAAAAACAGCGTCGTCAAACCATGATGCGTCCTCGCCCGTAGCGCTGTCCGAGGTCTGGTCGGGCGTAGACTTTGCAGCCGTGGTCACAGCCTGGTCGGGGGTAGCTCCTGAGCTTTTCCCGTCCGAGCCGCAGCCGGAGAACACGGAGGTGATGACGATTAACACACAAATCAGTAAAGAAATTTTTTTCATAAAACGCACAATCCTTAAATCCGACAAATTTCTTAATTAAATATTACAAAATCAAACAAAAAATGTCAAGCCAAACTTTGTTGCTATTTTAAGAATTTGCATGGTCATTTTTGTACATTTTCCATTACCCAAAAGACAAAGTGCATAATCAGAGGTTACAAATAATGTCAAATTATTACACAAAACTAAAAATACAAAATAATTGTAGAAAATGCGGATATAATATGTTATAATAAGTTTTAAGCAGCCGATTCCAAATTATCGGTGCGGCAGTAAAATTTAATCTGCGGCAACAAAATTATGCCGCAAAATCCTTTTTAAAGGTGAAAATTATGGATACTTACAGCATCATTCTCAAAATCATCATGGCTCTCGGCGGTCTGGGACTTTTCCTGATCGGTATGAAAAACATGGGCGAAGGTCTTGAGCTTGCCGCAGGTAGCAAGCTGAGGATTCTTTTACAAAAAATCACCAGCAACAAATTTACCGCAATGCTTGTCGGTACGCTGGTCACCGCTGTTATTCAAAGCTCCTCCGCGACCGACGCGATGGTTGTAGGTTTTGCCAACGCCGGACTGATGGAGCTCGGGCAGGCAATCGGTATTCTGTTCGGTGCAAAAATCGGTACCACCGTCACCTCGCTGCTCATGGCAATCGATATCAAGGCGTTCGTTCCGATTTTCATCTTTATCGGCGCGGTCGTAATTACGTTCAGCCGCAAAAATAACCACAAGTACTACGGTCAGATTGCCGCGGGCTTCGGCATGCTCTTCCTCGGACTTTCGCTGATGAGCGAAAATCTGAAGTGGATGGGCGAAAGCGACGCTTTCCGCTCAATTGCCGACAACCTCTCGTTCCCGCTTATCGGAATCCTTGTGGGCATTGTATTCACGGGCATTATTCAGAGCTCGTCAGCCTCCGTCGGTATCCTCATGGCTCTGGCAATGGCAGGCGTTATTCAGAACCTCAACGAAGCCGTGTTTGTAATATTTGGCTTCAACGTTGGCGCGTGCTCAGCGGCTCTGCTCAGCTCAATGGGCGCAAACCGCACCTCAAAGCAGATTGCGCTCTCAAACTTCCTGATCAGTGCGATCGGCGCTATCATTATGACGCTGGTTACAATTTTCCTGCCGTTCACCTCGTTCATCAATATGCTTCTGCCGATTGAAAAGTTCGGACTCGCTTCGCAGATTTCGGCAACTCACATCACCTTCAACATCACTATCACGGTAATTCTTCTGCCGTTCTCGGGAATTATCGAGAAGCTCACCACGCTCATTCTTCCCGACCTCAACGAGGAGCGCGAGAAGATGGAAACCGTATACCTCGATACCCGTATCCTTACCACGCCGCCTATGGCAGTTCTGTCGGTAGAAAACGAGTGCAAGCGTTTGGGCGAGCTTGCTCAGAAGAACTACAGATACGCTATGCGCGCGTTCTTTGAGCACGACGCGGCGATGATCGACAAGGTACATAAGAACGAAAAGGTCATCGACTTTTTAACAAGCGAAATCACACGGTACATCGTCAAAATCAACGGTCTTGACATTCTGGACAGCGACCGTAAAACAATGGGTGTTATGTACTCGGCGATTCAGGACATTGAGCGCATAGGCGACCATGCCGAAAACATCACCGAGCACGCCAAAGAGATGATGGACAACAAAATCAAATTCAGCGAGCACGCAATGGCGGAGCTTCACAAGCTTGACGACCTCGCGGCTAAGCTGATTGACGACGGTCTTACAATGTTCAACGCTCAGAACGTTGACTTTGACCTCGCAAAGCGTATAATAGAAACAGAAAGCTCGCTTGACAGCCACGTTAAGCGCTACAAATACAATCATATCGGACGCATGAACAGCGGAGAATGCAGTGCAGAAAACGGTACGATCTACCTTGACATGCTCACCATTCTTGAAAGAGTAGGCGACCATGCCAACAATGTTGCGTTCTCGATTCCGAGAAACAAACTGAACAATATCGTCAGCAGACAGAGCTGACGCGCGGGGCGTAAGCAGACCGCCATCCGCGCAAAGTTTTAGAAGGAGTATATATATGAAAAGACATCGTCTTGCAATATTGCTTACAGCGATTTTGTGCGCGCTGTGCGCCGCAAGCTGCTCCGCAAGTAAGGAAAGCAGCACGACGGAGCCTACAACACGACCGAGCTCAACCATAGACGAACAGGTTGAGACCGAGCCCGCGACCGAGATCGGTTCAACCGCGGCAACAGACCCGAGCGGCACGGCGAAGAAAACAAAGAAAACCAAATCAAAAACAAGCAAAAATCAAACGGCAACAAGACCTAATCCCACGGCAACAACCTCCCCCACCGCTCCAAAGGATATTCCGGCAGACACGATCGACGGCGACAACATCAATCCGAATCTCGGAAGCATCGCGAACAGAGTGGCAAACGACATTGCCTCAAACCAGGTTACGAGCATAAGCCTAAGTTCCTCTGAACTTGAGCTTTCGGTGGGCGATACCGAAAAAGTTGACGTAACCTACTACCCCGAGGGCGCTATGTATAAGCTGTGCTCGGTAAACGTCAGCAACAAAAACGTTATTGAAATCACAGACAAGACTAACAAAACGATCAGCATAAAAGGAAAATCCGCGGGCACCTGCGTAATCACGGTTGTATCCGCAAACGGTCACAAGGCAACCTGCAGCGTTACCGTTAAGCGCAACGAAACTATTACGGACGATTCAAAGATTCCCCACTCCGACTTGTGTACGGCAGAAAACGTAAACCGCTGGGCTGCCGAGATCACCTCGGCGTGCAGCTCGCTTGGCATGAAGCAGAATTCATCGCTAAAGGGCGTTGACATTGCAATCGACACCACAGACAACAAGGACCAGAAGAAGTCCTTCAACGAGGTTAAGGCTGAGTATGTTCAGACCGTCAAGTCACAGCTTGAGGCTCTGACCGAGGGCGATTACAAGAATTATGTATTCAACTGCTACACCGAATCAAAGGGCGGCGGAGAGTATTATATCAACGTAGTAATAAGTAAGGAACAAGAATAATATATAAAAAGGTCGGCAGACAGGTTTTCGTGATTGAAAACGCTGTTTGCCGATTTTTTAGTGGTTAGTTTTGTAGGGTTCGGTCTTGACCGAACCGAGGTTGAAAACAATACGTTTGTTCATAGCCGGCGGTACGGTCAAGACCGCACCCTACAATTGAACACAGTTCCCAATTTGTAAGATCCTTACACTATCAGTGCGCGCAGGGTGGTCAGGATCTTCTTTTCGCGGCGGCTGATCTGAACCTGCGTCATATTCAGCAGTTTCGCGGTCTGCGTCTGGGTTTTGCTTTTGAAGTAGCGCAAATCAATTATCTTTCGGTCTTTTTCCTCCAGATTTGACAATGCCTGATACAGGCTGAGCCGCTCCGTGATTTCGTACTGTATGTCAGGCGAAGGCAAATCAATACAGCGCTCCTCTCCCTCGCTGTCAGATTCATTGAGCGACACCGACGGGCGGGTGCAGGCGATTGCCTCCATAATTGTCTCGGGGGATTCGCCGAGTATTTTGCTGAGCTGCGATACCGTTAGGTCGCAGCCGTTTTTCAGCCGGTTATCGTTATTCAAACGGTTGATTTTCAGCGCAAGCTCGCGCAGTGAGCGGCTCACCTTTACGCTGCCGCCGTCTCGAAACAGCCGCTTTATCTCCCCCATTATCACAGGAAAGGCGTAGGTTGAAAAGCGGCAGCCCATGCTTTCGTCAAATCGGTTGACCGCCTTTGTCAGCCCCAGACATCCCGCCGCGTACAGCTCCTCGTATTCTATTCCCTTGCCCGAAAACCGCTTGCAGCAGGAGCGAACCAATCCGAGGTGTTCTTCGGCAAGCAGGTCATTTTTACCGCTCATACGGCTATGTACTTTTCAAGGGTTACGGTTGTGCCCTTTTGCGGCTTTGAGCTCACCTTAACGCTGTCGCAGAAGCTCTGCATAACCGCAAAGCCCAGCCCCGCGCGTTCTTCCTCGGGCGCGGTCGTAAACAGCGGCTGCATTGCCTGATTTACGTTCTCTATTCCGCAGCCCTTGTCCCTGATTTTGACGGTCACTTTATTGGCTTCGGTGATTTTTGCGGTAATAAATATAGTTCCCGAGCCGTGCCTGTAGCCGTGCACAATGCAGTTTGTCACCGCCTCGCTGACTGCGGTTTTAAGGTCGCTGAGCTCCTCGACCGTTGGGTCAAGGTTCATTACAAACGCTGTCACTGCCGCGCGCGCAAACGCTTCGTTGCAGCTCTTTGACGGAAAGCTGAGCTTCATCTCGTTGATTATCTTCATCTCAGCACCCCCAGACTTTCAAGCCCCGACATCGCGAATATCCTATAGATACTGTCGGGCACGTTCACTACCCTGAGCCTGCCGCCTATCAGCTTCATCTGACGGTAACGCCCCATAACAAGCCCCACTCCCGAGGAATCCATGAAACGCACCGAGCCGAAGTCGAGGCAGAGCAGGCGCGGCTTGAGCGACTGAGCCGCTCCGTCAATTGTAGTTCTCAGCCTTGCGGCGGCGTCGTGATCGATTTCCCCGTCTATGTAGGCTGTCAGTACATTGTCCCTGTAATCCGTTTTCAGCATATTTTTCCTTCCTTTCAAAAAAACACTCCATACCAATCATAATTAGTATGGAGTGAAAAATTTGTTTTATTCTGTTGTACGGAAAAATTTTTATCCTTTTGTTTTTGCGGCTTCAAGAGTTGAGATTGCGCCGTAGTTGCTTGCGCCGGCAATCCAGTAGTACTGATATGCCACGGTGAGATTTCGGCTGTCGTCAAAGTAATAAACAGCTTTTGCTATGTTATCCCCCGCAAGGCTCTTGCGCTTTGCCTCGTCGGCGGCTGACGCCATTGATTCTCCGAGATTTGCCAGCTTGTCAAACACCTTGGTTATTTCCTCTTTAAGCAGCTTGTCTGCCTCTTCCCTGCTGACGCTCGAGAGCTTGATGATTTCATCGCTGTCAACCTTCTGACCTGTCTCAACATTGATGTTGTACACATTGAAGCCGCTGTTCGGGGTGTCTATTGAGCGTGTTTCAATTACAAGGCTCAGAATATTGTCGTTCAGATACGCCTTGTAGTCGGTGCGCGGAACGGGCACATTATCCTCCGACGATTCGAGCGTTTCAAAAATCTTGTTGTATTTTGCGTGGATATCGTCATTAATTTCAGACGCGTCCTTTGTGTCCATACTAAGCTGCGGAAGGCGGCTCGGTTTTTTCTCGCGGTAAATATCAGTTTCGCCCGTTATCTGGAAACTGCCTATAAAAAGCTTGCTGACCTTCTTTTCGGGATACACATAGTCCTCAACGTTCATGCTGTATTTTGTGGCTTCCTCGGTGGTTTCCTCAACAGCAGTCTCACTTTCGGAACCTGCTATTCCCTTGCTGAAACTGCATGAGCAAAGCGACGCCGCAAAGGTGAGCGCAAGAACTGCCGCAAGTATCTTTTTCATATAACAATCCGCCTTTCGTTTTTTATTATTGTAGCATTTTTGCGCGCGATTTTCAACACATTTTGACATAATACTGCGGCAATATTTTTATGCAAAACTTTTAAAATTTACTTGTTTTTTTAAAATAATGTGATATAATATAATTTAGCAATGGGGGTATAGCTCAGTTGGGAGAGCGCTTGGTTCGCATTCAAGAGGTCAGGGGTTCGAATCCCCTTATCTCCACCATACAAAAACAAGGAACATCAACTTGATGTTCCTTGTTTTTGTTTCAGCAAACCCGAGGAGATATGGGGATTCGAAGGCGAGCGTTAAGAAAACGTGCCGGGGGCACGTTTTTAGCGAGAGCGCAGATGAAAACGTTTCTCACAGAAAGTGAACCCATCAGGCGGGGCAGGTGGTGACCTGACAATAATACATACCTTATCTCCACCAGAAAATAAAAGGACGCCTTTACGGTGTCCTTTTGTTTTATCAGTAAGCTAAAACGAGATAAGGGGATTCGAAGGCGAGCGGCGGGAAGCCCCGCAGACAAGTCGCGAGAGCGCAGAAGTAAGGCTTCTCATAGAAAGTGAACCCATCAAGCGTGGCAAGAAACGCCTCACTGACGTGAGGCTCAAAGAAGAATAAATAATGAATAAAGAATAAATAATAATCAGATGAGTTTTTAGGGCGTTTCCGGTGTATTATTCACTATTCTTTTTTCTTTATTCTTTAACGATACCGCGGGTTCCCCCTTGACTTCACCCGCGCCCTGAGTGATAATATAAATATAACTCAGTCTGAAAATGGGGTGTCGGATATGAAAAAATCACTTTGCATTATTTTGGCGGCTATCGCGGCTTTTTCG
>OMXW01000143.1:411-2230 GCA_900315085.1 uncultured Eubacteriales bacterium | reverse complement strand
TTCAGCCTGCGCATTAAGGAAAAGATTTCGTCCGGCTCAAAGTCGGGACATTTGGTTGCTCTCGCGATAACCTGTACCGCGTTTGTTTTGTTTTTCATTTTGCCTCCTGTCTAAATTGAAAAAGCCGCCTGTTTTTCACGGCGGCGTCGGTTATTTTGATTGACTTGCTGTAATCGGATTTGCAGCATTTCGTTGTAATCCTTGCCCTCTCGCGGAGGGTGAACCCCAACGCGGATATCCTTGAAACCGGGATTGTCCCGCAGCATAGCCTGAATCTTTCGGGCGTTCTTCAAACCCGCACAGTCGTTGTCCAGATAGAGATCGACGCGCCGGATTTCGGGGTGACGCTCCAAAAAAGCGAACAGCGCGACATGCGAGGTGCCGCCGAGCGAAAGGCGGTAGCCATTCCACTTCCAGCCGTCAAGCTCCTGCAAGGTCGCGTGAGAAAGCGCGTCGATCGGCGCTTCAAAGACAGCTACCTGACTGCTGCGCGGTTTTTCCGGCGGTAAGCAAAAGCTGAACGCCTTGTCGCTGCCGTAAACGTCTTTCTTGACCTGCTCGTAAATCCCTCTCATACAGGCAAATTTTATTTTGCCCGCTTCGTCTTTACCGACGAACACACAGACGGGAACGATCTTCTCGTCCTTCTTCGGCTTATATTTGCCCTCGTAAAGCAAACCCAGCTCACGGCATCTTTGGATAACCTTTGCGCTGATCCCGCGTTTCCGCAGATATTTGAAATATCCGGTCGCGCATTTTTTCGGCCACGGGAGATACAGCTTTGAAGGTCGCTGTTGCTTTGGCTTGCTGTCGTTTTGAGAATATGCGACTTGCGGTGAAGCTCTTGCAGGCGCGTCCCCGATCAGACGGGAGACCGCTTCGGAAAAACTGTAACCTCTGATCTCCATCAGATAGTCCAGAGCGGTAATGCTCTTGCCTCGGCTGTTCCAGTACCAGAAGTTTTTTGCCGTCACATAAACCAAGCTGTCGTGCTCGCGGTGACGGTAATTACGACCGTCCTTCTTCAAAACGCCGGGCTCGTTTGCTTGCAGATAAGAAAACAGGTCAGCTTGCCGCGCCTGTTGAATCTGCTTCTTTGTAAAATGGGTAGTCATCACCTTCCTTCATCGAATTTTGAAATAAATTAAGGCGCCTTGCGGCGCCCGTGCATGGGATAATCGTGATTGACCTCCGCGCGGTAGTATTCGTCCATCGTAGCCGGCGCGTTGAACAGCGTTGCCAGCACATACGCCTTGATATTTCCGACCTTGCTTGTGTTTTCGTCAAGACAGTCAAAAACATACTCGATGTGCGCGGAGTTGATATTAAGCAGCCGCGCCCTGACGACCTCCCGCGGCAGCTCCCCTCCTGCGATCATACAATACGGAGATTGAGAAGCAACCGCTTCAAGCATGAGCTCTACAACAGCGTCTAAGCGTTCTGCGCCATAGCGTTCGACAAGAATATCGTACTCAATATTGCGCTCGATCAGCTCGCGATACGCGCGCGCGCCTATCTTATCAATCTTATCTTTGATTTCTTTCGTATTTGATTTTTTAGTTTTTGATTGTTTAGTATTTAATTGTGCGGGTTTCTCCAACGTTGGCGCAACCAGTGTTGGTGTTTCCTGAGTTGAGTTTACCTGAACGGGATTTTCCCGTTTAGGTGATTCCGGTTTAGGTAATTCCGGCTCAACCGATTTGCTTTCCGGCTGTTCGTGAATGGTGTACTCAATATCTCCGAGACGACCGTTCGGATAGCGAAATCTCCGACGCGTAAGATAACCGTGATCCTCCAGCTCCTTGATCGTCCTCGAAAT
>OMXW01000143.1:0-401 GCA_900315085.1 uncultured Eubacteriales bacterium | reverse complement strand
CCTCCGGCAAGGAAAGCATAAGCGACATCAGCCCCTTTGCTTTCAAAGATAGGTCAACATTCCGCAAATGGTGATTGCTCATAATCGTGTAATCTTTTATCTTTTCAACTCTGAAAACTGCCATTAGTTTTCCTCCTTTCGGTTTGCAACAAAAAAAGACGTCCCATCAAATGATGAAACGCCTAAATGCAGATACAAAAAAAGAGCTGACTTTATATTTCTATAAAATCAGCCCTAACGAATTATTAACAGAAAAAGCTCAATGCTTGATGTTGGCATCTCCCTATTTTCACACCCCGTCACCAGAGCACTATCTTCGGCACCACAGAGCTTAACTTCCGTGTTCGGTATGGGAACGGGTGGACCCTCTGCGTCATCGACACCAACTAAAAGCAATGAGC
>OMXW01000058.1:3549-14891 GCA_900315085.1 uncultured Eubacteriales bacterium | reverse complement strand
AGTACACATCGAAGAAAGCAGAGAATACACGCTTCTTATATATAAAGGACAGCTCACACTATCATTATACTTTATTGTTTCGGCTTGCCGTGCTAAAATGAGTATACCCTAGGGGGGTATATGTAAATGGAGATGGTGTCGAACTTGATAATCAAAGTGATATAGTTCTTAAAACTGTAGAAAATATTTCTTACAAAGCAGATATATCTGCATACAATAAGAACGGCACAATGATTTGAGGGAAAACGCAAACAGCGGAAACCTTGATAAACACTGCAAAAGCGCGTCTGCCCGCAAGGGCAAGGAAGCTTTTGAACGACGATATCCAAAATGTATGGCACAACTGGGACGAGTAACTCGTCATACAGCGCGCCTTTGGATAAGCGTGTTATAATATAAAGATTGTGCAACGGCGCGTCTAGGATTATTTCCGCACTTTAAAAAGGCGGATTGGGTGCAGCGTCACGCTGCCGGCGCGTCTTGCCTAAGCGATTAGCTTTGGTTTGACCCGCCGTTGATATTTTTCATAATAAAAAAGTTGAGCAGAGCACATGTCCTGTTTCAGGCTGTAAAAAGTCAACCGGCAAAAAATTAATTAAATAATAATATAAATATCGTAGGGGCGAACCTGCGTGTTCGCCCTTGAACCGACGTTTGTTTACGTCCGATTGTACCTGTGAAAACAAAGTTAAAAGTTATTTAATTACTTTGTTTACCGCTTCCTCAAAGCTTTTTTGCAGTTCGTAATTATTTGTGGCTATAACAAATTTTCCGTCCGATTTTTTGCCGACAGTGTAATCATTGCAGGTTTGGAGCGCGATCACGTCACTCCATCCCGAAACGTTGCACTGTCCGTTTTTATTTGTTCCAACAAAAGCAGCCGTTCCGTCCTTTTTAAGCCCGATGATGAAGCTGCCTCCCGTGCAAAAGCCGATAATATCCTTCCATTTTGAAGCTTTTTCCATGCCGTCGGAGTACCAAAAGTTCCCATTCTTCGGAACAGTGATTGTTCCGTCCGTTTTAAGGTAAACATCGTTATCATACAAAAGCGAGCCCTGCTGCATTGCCGCAATACCGGTAATTTTTGTATACTGCTTTTGCTTATCGCTTTTGTTTATGATTATCGTATGGTCGGTTTTTAGCCCTGCCGGCGCGCCGAGATACAGCGAGATACTCTTGATATCTCTCCAGCTGTCGTAGCCGATAAACCGCTTTGCGCTTTCGTCGTCACTAAGCCTTAACGCGATTACCGTACCGTCCTTGTGCAGTCCGCAAACGACCGCCCTGCGCACTGTTTTTCCGTCCTCGTTTGTTGACTCTCTTTCATGAGATACAATATCGTCAACATTTTTCAGCTGCGGCAGGATTTGTTCGTAGTCGAACTCGGTTTCTCCCTTTGACAGGAGAATGACCGAACCGTCCTTTTTGATTCCGAACCCAACTCCGCTTCCGAACTGACTGTATTCTATGGCGGCAAGATTATCGTTGTCCTCAATATCGTACGGCACTTCCGTGACAGAGGAAGATTTGATTTCAAATCTGTGAGCCTTTCCGTTTTTATCTATAAACGCAAACTGATCCTTATTAACCGAAAACGTTCTTTCCTCTCTTGATGAGGCGTCGATTTTGGCGGCGATATCTCCGCTATCGGGATCAAGCAACGGGTTTTCCGTAGGCGCAGCCGTAGTTGGTTCAGCTGTAGTAGACGCGGTGGCTGCAGGCTGAGTCGTGATTGCTTCAACCGTGGTTTGTACAGCAGTTGTCTCGGTAGCAGGTCTGCGGAAATCGATATTTACGACCGCAAGCAGCACAATAAGCAGCGCTAAGACCACGCACAACAGTGCGACAAGCAGCTTTTTGCCCGACTTTTTCTCGGGAATAATATCCGCGGTCGGGATTTGAGCGCCGTTATTTCCGACTGACAGCAGAGCGTCCTCAAACTCCCGCGGCGACTGATAGCGGTCGGCAGGATCAAATGCGCAGGCTTTCAGCACTACGGCGGCAAGCTCCGCGCTTGCGTTTGCAGGGATCGGGAGCGGCTCGCCGCTGATTCTTTTCATCAGCGCGGTATCGTGGTCGGTATAGCGTATAGGTGCCGGCGGAGGCGGCAAAAACGGCGAACGTCCGTTGTTTAGCATAACGTAAAGAACCAAACCGAGCGAGCAGATATCGACGGTATGGTTATACGGCTTGCCGAGGTACACCTCCGGCGCCATATAGGAATATGTTCCCTTTATTGACAGTCCGCTCTGAGTTTGTTCAAGCTTGCGCGCAATTCCGAAGTCGCCGAGCTTGTAGTCGCCGAACCTTGAAACAAATATGTTCGCAGGCTTTATGTCGCGGTGGATAATGTTCATTTTGCGGCAGGCTTCAAGTGCTTCGCACATATCTACGCCGAGCTTTATTATATCGTTTTCGCTGAGCCGGTTTTCCTTTGAGTACTTTAGCAGAGAAGTAAGCAGCTCCATTTGAATATAGATTGTCCAGCCGATCCCGTCGGTCTTTTTTTCTATAAGATGATTTTCGTAGCTTACGATATTGCTGTGACCTTTCAGCTCGTCCATCATCCTCAGCTCAACTGAAAAATCCTCGGCGATATCTCGGAAATACCGATTGATATCGCTGTCGTTCATTCCCTGATTTTTGAGCGCGGAGTATTCGCCGCTGCTGTTTGGAATATTTATCACCTTTAGCGCGGAATAATACTTATTCCCCATTTCAACGCGCGAGATTTTAAACACCTGGCCAAACGCGCCCTCTCCGAGCAGTTCTTCGATTGTCCAGCCCTTCCAGTTGTCTCCTGTTTTCATTTTTCCCTCTTTTTGGAGTTATTTACCGCTTCTTCAAAGCTTTTTACAAGCTTGCTGTTGCTTGTTGCAATCGCAAATGTTCCGTCCGTTTTTTTGCCTACGGAGTACTTTCCGCGGGTCTGAACGGCTGCCATATTTTTCCAGCCCGAAGCGTTGCACTGACCGTTGGTATTGTCGCCTACCGCAAGCACCGTTCCGTCCTTTTTGAGCACGACGATGCGGCTGCCTGACATATCAAAGCCGACAACATCAGTCCATTTCATGGCTTTGTCCCAGCCGTCCTTATACCAAAAGCTGCCTTCTTCAACATCGCTGACAAGCGTTCCGTCTCTCTTTAACATCACCTCGAACATTTCGCTTATATGGCTTTGATTTATCGCGGCGATGTCGGTATAGTTTTGATATTGTTCAATCTTTTGGTTTTTTCCCGATTTGATAAGCGTGCGGTCTGATTTTAAACCGATTGGTGAAATTTGTTTAAATGATATGCTTTTTATATCCTTCCAGGGTTCATAATATTTTAGGCTTTTTGCCACGCCCTTGTTATTGATTGCGACCATTACTACCGTTCCGTTTTTGCGAAGTCCGCATACAAGTGCGTAATCAAACAGCTCGGCGGCGGCTTCCGAGGGCGGCTCGTATGAGATAACATCCGCTATATTTTCAAGGAACGGCAGTGCATTTTCATACTTATACTTGCTTTTACCCTTTGACAGAATAACAACCGAGCCGTCCTTTTTTATTCCGAAGCCCACTCCGTTTCCGTCCTTGGTGTACTCGATTGCCGCAAAATCCTTGTTGTCCTCAATATCGTACGGCACTTCCTTGACCGACGACGATTTAAACTCAAATCTGCGCGCCGTTCCGTTTTTATCGATATACGCAAAGCCGTTCTCAAGTATTGAAAACGTTTTTTCCTGTTTTGAGGCGGCGTCGATTTCCTTGGTTAAATCCACGCCCTTTGGTTCGGTCGGTTCCTCCGTGGCGGGTTCTGCTGTTGAAGGCTCAGCCGTTGTCGGCTCGGGAGCGGTCGATCCAGTTATCTTTTCGGTCACGCCCGGCTGAGGTGCGTCGCTTTCACCCGACTTGTTAAAGTCGATGCCTACAACCGCAAGCAGCGCAATAAGCAGCGCCAGTATAACGCACAAAAGCGCTACAATCAGCTTTTTATTCGACTTCTTCGGTGTATCATTTTTTACTGCGGTCTGAGCGGCTGTCTTGGTTTTGGACATATCGACCGTTGCCTGTTCGGTTTGATCGTTATAATCCTGCGGAACACTGTCTGATTTTTTCACTGTTGCGCCGCCGTTTAATACCGCAAGCAGAGCTTCCTCCATCTCCTGCGGCGAACGGTAGCGGTCGCGCGGATCAAAAGCGCAGGCTCTCAGCACTACAGCCGCAAGCTCCGCGCTTCCGTTTGCAGGCATCGGAACGGGCTCGCCGTTTAATCTTTTCATCAGCGCCATCTCGTTGTCCGAGTAGCGAATCGGTTTTGGCGGCTCAGGTAAAAACGGAGTCCGTCCGTTGTTGAGCATGCTGTACAGAACCAGACCGAGCGAACAGATATCCACGGTGTGATTGTACGGCTTACCGAGGTACACCTCGGGCGCCATATAGGCGTATGTGCCCTTTTTTGAAAGTCCGCTCTGAGTTTTTTCAAGCTTGCGCGCTATTCCGAAATCGCCGAGCTTGAAGTCGCCGAACCTTGATACAAATATATTCGCAGGTTTGATATCGCGGTGGATAATGTTCTTTTTGCGGCAGGCGGAAAGAGCCTCGCACATATCTACTCCGAGCTTTATTATATCTTTTTCCCTGAGCTGATTTTCCTCCGCGTACTTATACAGCGGTGTGAGCAGCTCCATACGGATACAGATCGTCCAGCCTATTCCGTCGGGATTTTTCTCGATATGGTGATCTTCGTAGCTGACGATGTTGCTGTGCCCTTTCAGCTCGTTCATCACCTTGAGCTCGGTAGTAAAATCCTCGGCTACATCGCGGAAATAGCGGTCAATCTCGGCGTCGGTCATGCCCTGGTTTTTCAGCGCGTAGTATTCTCCGCTGTTTTTTGGGATGTTTATCACCTTTAGCGCGGAGTAATATTTATTGCCCATCTCAACGCGCGAGATTTTATACACCTGACCAAATGTACCTTCGCCGAGCAGTTCTTCAATTGTCCAGTTATCGCGGATATCTCCTGTTTTCATTTTGCTCTCCGTATTCTTACTTTGTTCCGACGGTTATGTTTGCTCCGGCGTCGATTGCTTTTATATTGTTCCAATCGTCCACGCTGCACTGACCGCTGTAGTTATTTCCTGCGGCGACAACCGTGCCGTCCTTTTTCAGCCCGACTGTATGGTCATTGCCTGCGGCAATTGCGGTAATGTCCGTCCAGCCGCTGATATCGCCCTGATTTGCGGAATTATCTCCGACAAATATTACTGTTCCGTCGCTTTTTAAGCCGACGGTGTGGTAACGTCCTGCGCTGACAGCAGTGATATTGCTCCACGAACCAACGTCAAGCTGACTGTTGTCGTTATTTCCCGCGGCTACCACCGTGCCGTCCTTCTTTAAGCCGACGGTGAACCGCGCTCCTGCGGCCACAGCAACTATATCTGTCCAGCCTTCAACGCTGCACTGCCCTTTTTCGTTGCTTCCGGCGGCAACGACCGTTCCGTCCTTTTTCAGTCCGACGCAGTGATCGTAACCTGCCGAGATGGTTTCAACATCCTCCCAGCCGTAGACCGACAGATTTTCGCCCGAGGACGACTCAACTACCTTGCCGTTTTCCATAAGTCCGATCAAATAGTTCTCACCCGCGGCGATTTCCTTTATATTGTGCCAGTTACCAACGCCGTTCAGACACTTACTGCTTCCGGAGGTAATTACCGTTCCGTCGTTTTTCAGTCCGGCGAATCCTTTTTCAACCGCTTTTATGCTCTTTAAATAGCTCCAGTTTTTTATGTCATCGGTTTTACCTGCCATTACAAGCGAGTTTCTTTCAACCGTATCAACAACGGCTCCGCGGTTCTGACCGCTTAGAATAATGCCCGTAACCGCGACGGACAGAATAATCAGAGTCAGCACAGCGGCGGAAGCTGCAATAATTAATTTTTTCCTTTTTCTTTTTGGTGCGGCGCTTTCTGCACTGTAGTCGGCAGTTATCCGCTTTTTCGAGATTCCGAGCAGCGCTTTTTTCATCTCGGAGGCTGACTGATAGCGGTCGCGCGGCTCAAAAGCGCAGGCTCTTAAAACTACAGCGGCAAGCTCACTGCTGCCGCTGCACGGTGGCGGAATGATTTCACCGTTATTTCTTTTATTTATTGCCTGCTGCATGTCGTTCGCGCTTATCTGCTGAGGCGGCAGAGGTAAAAACGGCACGCACATGCAGTTGAGCAGGCTGTACATAACTATTCCGAGCGAATAAATATCGGAGCGGCTGTCCTGAGCCTTTCCGAGATAAACATCGGGAGCTCTGTATTTTGAAAAGCCTAAATTTGATTTTCCGCGCTGGGGATCGATTTCAAACTCGCCGAGCTTGTAGCCGCCTAAATTTGAGACGAATATATTTGACGGCGTGACGCTGCGGTGAACAATTTTGTTCTTGCCGAACATATCGAGCGCGGTGCAAATATCAACGCCGAGCTTGATTACGTCAGCCTCGTTCAAAGGGGTATTCTGCGCGTACTTGTAAAACGGCGTGAGAAGCTCCATTTGAATATAGATAGTCCAGCCTATGCCGTCGGGATTTTTCTCAATAAGATGGGTTTCGTAGCTTACTATATTGCTGTGACCTTTAAACTCGTCCATCATTTTTAACTCGGATGAAAAATACTGAGCGGTGTCGCGGAAATACGCGTCGATTTCGGCGTCGGTCATGCCCTGATTTTTCAGCGCGTAATATTCGCTTTTGCTGTTAGGGATATTTATGACTTTGAGCGCGGAATAGTAGCTGTGCCCCATTTCACGGCGCACAGCTTTATAAACCTGACCAAAAGAACCCCTGCCAAGCAGTTCTTCAATTTTCCAGTCTCTCCAAGTTTCTCCGACGTTCATTTTTTCTCCGAAATTTATAAAAAATTACTTTTTGCGCACGAACAGAATACCAAGCGTTGCGGGGCCGCAGTGGCTTGTTATTGTACAGCCCGCGGTGGTTTCAAGGATTTCCTCAAAGCCCGGGTGAAGCTCGTTTATTTTATTGCGTACCTGCGCCGGTACGGCGGGATTGCATTTTGTATGAGTAATGAAAATGCGGTGATTGTCGATATCGGTTCTGTCTTTGAGCTTGTCGGCAACGTAGTTCAAAATCACCTTGTCGATGTTGCCGCGGTATTTTTTGCCCGAAGTCATTTTGCCGTCGATAACGGAAATCAGCGGCTTGAGCTTTAACAGATTTGCCCCCAGAGCGGCTACGGACGAACATCTTCCGCCCTTATGGAGGTAGTCTATGCTGTCAACAACAAAGCTTGCCTCTACCCTGTCGGTCATCTCCGAACACTCGGCGGCGATCTCCTTTGCGGAGGCACCCTTCATTGCCATCTCGGCTCCGTGGAGAACTACAAGTCCCGAGCCCGTTGAAAGGTTGCGGGTATCTACCACCTCAACTCCGCCTACTTCAGCCGCGGCGGCGCAGGCGTTGTGATAGGAGCTTGAAAAATCCGAGCTGATATTAAAATGAACGACCTCGTAGCCCTGCTCGCGCCACTTTGTGAACTCGTCAAGGAAATCGGCGTAGTTCGGCGCGGAGGTTGACGGAAGCTTACCGGTTTCATCAACGTATTTGTAGATATCCTCGGGCGACGCGTCAACGCCGTCCTTTGCGGTAACGTCCCCCATGAGGACGTAGAGCGGAACAATCGCAATGTCATACTTATCAATGAGCTGAGGCGAAAGGTCGCAAGTGCTGTCAGAAATAATTTTAACTTTCATAATCATTCTCCGTTCAGTTGAATTTTATCATATTATAACAAATGATTATCTCTTTGTAAATAGAATTTATGCGTTTTACAAAGCTTTGCAGGCAAGCAAAAAAGGCTGTCATCAGACAGCCTTTTTCGCGATTGTGTGTTTTATGAAAATGAATGCTCCAGTAATGAATCAATCATTTTTCTCACTTCACAAAAACGAAAATTATGCAATTTGAGCCGTTGTGCCCACAGACATAGTTTCGTTTTGATTATCTATATTATACATATTTTCAGGGCTTTTTTCAAGCCTTAAAAATGCGATTTGTCTTAACTAAACAGCCAAAATGACGATTTGCACAGAATTTAATTGCAAAGTTTGTGCAATTTTTTTGGCTATTCTATGATTATTCATTTTTTTGAAAAATTGAATTTTTTTATTCTCAGCAAATAGTACAAAAATCTTTTTTGATATTTGACACATTGCCATTCTCCGCAGCAAAAACATTTATCCCAAACGTCGTGCATTGTACGAAAAATGGGACAATATCCTACAATATCCAATAATTTTAAAATAATTCGAACATTTGTTTGATTTTTCCGAAAATATCTGTTATAATATAGTTAAGGCACCCGCCCCGATGCCGAAACAGATTAAACGCATGTCGCGAAAGGATGATATAAGTACGATGAATTATTACGAATGGTCAATGGAATATTCGGCGCAGGCCGACAAGTTATACGATGTAATCAATAAGCTCAAAGCTAAATATAAGCGCGCCTCAAAATCAGAAAAGAAACAGCTTGAATCAAGGATCCGCGAGTACAGGTCATGTTACCGCGAATGTGTTGAGATTTCAAATCATCTCATGGAAAGACACAGAGGCGCGGCATGACGGAGATAATAAGATTTTCCGAGCTTCTCGGCGGAAAGATAAACTATAGGGATTATCTGATTGGAAGTGACAGCACAAATATAAACGAGCTGATTGATATGTATAAGTTTTTGAGGAAGGCTATGAAAACGGAGCTTACCGAAAAGCAGTCAAGATGTCTGACTATGTTTTTGATTGAAGGCAAGCCGCAAAAGGAGATAGCGCGTTTGCTGGGTGTTAACGCTTCTACGGTCAACAGACATATTGCCGCCGCCAAGAAAAAGCTTGTGCGCACCTGCGCGTATTACGGCGGATTTCAGTGATTGGGTAAAATTATTAGGGCTGTCGCATTTAGTCAAAAATTACCATGTCATTCCGAGCGGAGCCGAGGAATCCCACTAATAGGAAGCAAATTGTTATTGCATCAGGGGATTTCTCCACGCGCTTTGCTTGGTCGAAATGACATTTTTAGGTAATAATCGCTTAATGTGACAGTCCCTTTTTTATTTTCTTACGCTCGCTTTTTGGGCGGCGTTTTCATTGTATAGAATATCGCTGACGGACATTTTTGTTATGATATTTTTGACCGTGCGGTCAAGTCCTGTTCCCTCGGAATAGTCGGCGGGATAGATAAAATCTACTCTGTCCTTCATAAGCAGATCCTCGACCTTGCTGTCGCGGTTCTGATATACGGCGATAGAGTAACCGCCGTACGCCTTCATCATCTTCATGCAGGGAACGTCCGAAAGTCCGTCGCCTATGTAAATCATGTTGCAGAACGGAACGCGCTTGCTGTCCTCGGGCATTGAGCGGTTGAGGTCGATATCGTTTGAGATATCGAGCACGCCCTTGTTGATTCGGTACACGAACTGCGTTTTGTTGGTGTAGTTAACGTCGGTTTTTGGCCAGACAGCCGCGCCGTTTTCGTCATAGAGGAACTCGCAGGCAAAGATGCTTTTGAATTTTCCGCTGATGCGTGAGCCCTCAATGATCTCCTTCATTCCCGATGAGATAACATAGTGCTCAACCTTTACGCCCTTTTGTGCGCCGTATTCGGTTATGCGGTCAAACCATCCCTCAACGCCGTTGAAAAACTCCACGCTCCTGCCCATCTCAACGAGCTTGTCACGGAGCAGAGGCATGTTCTTTTCCTCAGCCTTTTTGACCATGGCATACATATAGGCGAGGATAGAATCCATCTGCTGAGCGGTGCCGAACTCATTTGTGAAACTCCAAAACTCCGCGTCCGTCATTCCGAGGCTGGGAATAAAGCTGTAGTCCTGCATATCGCGCGTGCTGAGCGTGCGGTCAAAGTCGTACATTATTGCGACAATGGTTTGATTGTTCATAGCGTTCTCCCGGTTACTGAGCCTTTGGCTTTGAATACTTTGTTATTTCAACGCTTTTGATGATTACATTTTCCTTGGGCACGTTTTTATTGTCAACCTTTATCGCCGCTATTTTGTCCACCACGGGCATGCCCGAATAAACCTGGGCAAACACGGTGTTTCCTCTGTCGGCGGCGTTGAATGCTCCGTCAAAGTTGGGGTTACCTCCCTTTTTGACGTAGAGCGACTTAACGTCGTTTGGAACAATGTAGGTGTTGATCATTTTGTCGCCGTTCTCGTCGATGTAGGCTGAAAGGAACTGAGCGTTGTCCTTGTACTGCTTCAACTGCTCGCGGCAGTCCTTCCAGATATTGTCATAATACGACCAGCCGCCGTTTTGCTGGAACTTCTTGTCGTTAGTCTGATTGACAAAAAACTGGCTTCCGTTTGTATCCCTGCCGCTGTTTGCCATTGAAACCGCTCCGCGGATATTCAGCAGCTTGTCGCAGAATTCGTCGGCAAACGGCGCGCCCGAAGCGCTTTCGCCGTTGGGCTGTTTTTCGTCGGAGCCGATATGACCGCCCTGAACGAGCGAACCGTTGATTACGCGGTGGAATATTGTGTTGTTGTACTTGCCGCTTTTTGCAAGCTTTAAAAAGTTGCCTACCGCCTTTGGAGCGACCTCCGGGAAAAATCTCATGCTGAAATTGCCCATGCTCGTCTTTACGACAGCGACGGTTTCTCCCTCTGCGGGAGCGTCAAGCTGATAGCCTGCCTGCTTTGTTGAATCGGTTGTGACAACGGGCTTGATCCCGAGCTTTTCCGGGTTGATTCCCAGAGCCTTTAAGCCGCCCTCCTTTGCCGCCTGATAAGCTTCGTCGTTGGTGTCGTCGGACAGCTCCGACGAGCTGCTTTTTGACGGCGTGGCTGTTTTTGACGAACAGCCGCACAGCGCGGAGAATGACGCTATAGTCAGCGACAGTAATAAAATAAGTGCCTTACGATAAATTCTCATAATAATATCCCTTTCGGTAAAAGCTATAAAACACACATATCAGAAAGCACAGATTTAATCCAATAATTTTTTACTTTTTATATTATAACACAGCTTTTCAAAAAATGCAATTTTTCTTCAGGGCTTGAAATAAGCGCTGAATTAATATAAAATAGGTATAATAAATAAATATCAATATCAATTTTATTATAATAATAACGGAACGGAGAGGCTATGGAAGAATTTAACAGAATCACCCAAGAGGTAAAAAAAGCGGTAAACGGCAAGGACAGAACAATAATAATAACGCTGCTCGCGCTGCTTGCGAACGGCAATATTTTGATTGAGGATATCCCGGGAGTTGGTAAAACCACGATGGCGATCGCATTCTCAAAGGCTTTGGGGCTGAACTACGGACGAGTTCAGTTTTC
>OMXW01000058.1:0-3482 GCA_900315085.1 uncultured Eubacteriales bacterium | reverse complement strand
AAGGTAACGGGCAAAATGAGATTCAACAAGGGCGCGGTTTTCTGCAATCTGTTCCTGGCGGACGAGCTTAACCGTACCTCAAGCCGAACTCAGGCGGCTCTGCTTGAGGCTATGGAGGAGCGTCAGGTAACCGTTGAGGGCGTGACATATCCGCTTGAACAGCCGTTTTCGGTAATAGCTACCCAGAACCCTGTAGGAGCTTCGGGAACCCAGCTTCTACCCGATTCGCAGACCGACCGATTTATGGTCAGGCTGTCTATTGGATATCCTCAGGAGGACGCTGAGCTTGCAATGCTGATGAACCGCAGCGGAGTAAACCCGATGGACAGCATTAACCCCGTTGTTACGCGCGCTCAGTTTGCGGCTATGCAGGAGAGGGTCAACCACGTGTTCATGAACCCCGAAATCGCAAAATACATTGTATCACTTGTTGCGGCAACGAGGAACAGCGAGCTGATTATGCGCGGAGCAAGTCCGCGTGCCACGCTTTCGCTGGCTCAGATGGCAAGAGCCTCGGCGTTTGCCTCAAACCGCGACTACGTTGTGCCAAAGGATGTATCAAATGTATTCCTGCCCACGCTCTGCCACAGAATTATTCTGAGCGCCACCGCCGAAACAAGACGGATGACAGCCGAGCAGATCCTCACCACCGTTTTGCGGAACGTTGCGCCGCCGAGGGTTTGATATGATAAAAAACTGGTCGATATACCTGGTCACTCTGTTTGTTCTGTTTTTGTTTTCAGCCTTCCATTCCTATGAGCAGACGACCTGGAACATCTTTTTGATTTTTGCGCTTATTCCGCTGATTTCGCTGATTGTCAGCCTGCCGTTCATGGTTCACGCGGCGGTCAGGGGAATCACCGCCGAGGTATCGGGCGAGCTTCGTCCCCTTGATTCGGCAGAGATAAAGATATACTCAAAAAACCGCACGGCGGCTGTGTTTCCGCAGTTCAAGGTCAAAGTTCAGTTTGAAAACAGCTTTGCTTCAATTAAAAAGAAGTACCGCAAAATCGTGTTTTTCGGCAGTTCAAAAAAGCCCTTTGTCATAATCAACAAGGGTGTTACAAAGCACTGCGGTACAATAAAGATTCAATTTAAACGCTGCGCGGTATTTGACTTTTCGGGAATGTTTTTCATTCCGCTGAGGCTCAGGGAAACTCCCGAAATAAATGTTATGCCAAAGCCCGTAAAGCCAAAGGTTATGCCCTCCGCCGACAATACTCAGGTGCTCGGCTTCAAGCCCAAGCCCGGAGGCGGTTTTTCGGATTACTATGAGCTTCGCCCCTACCGCGAGGGCGACAGCATGAAATACGTTCACTGGAAAATCTCGTCAAAATACGACGAGCTTATCGTGCGCGAGCCGAGCCTGCCCGTGCTGAGAAGTCTGGTTATAAGGCTTGACCTGAGCGGCAAGCCCGAAGTAAACGACGATATTTTGGCGCGGTTTGTCGGCACGGCTGAAAAGCTTGTGTCCGAGAACAAGGAATTTTTCTGTCTTTCACACAGGGGCGGCTGCATGAGGATCGACAGCCGCGAGGCAATAAAAGCCTGCGTGCTCAGGATTTACGGCGGCAGAGTTTCAGCCGACAGCACCATGGGAACTGCCGACCTGTTCGTCATCGGAGAAAAGGGCGAGGAGGTGCGCGGCGCGTGAAAAAGCTGATTCACCCAATAATATACAGCGTTGCCTGCGCGGCGCTTGTAATCTCGCTTATCTCCTGCACGCTTACGGCTTTTGAAATGCAAAAAGCCGACTACGCCGCGCTGACAGCATACTCCGTAATTACAACGGCGGTATTTTCCGCGCTGTCAATCGGTGTCAAAAGCAGGAAAACATTTGCGCTCAGCGCGTTCGGCTTGACCGCATTATACGCGGCTGTGCTGTTTATCATACGCGATTCGCTGTGGCTGAGCGGCACAAGCTTTGTAAACATCATTCTGAAAAGGCTTAACTTAGCCTACAAATGGATCGAACCCATAAAAGCTCCCGACGTCGACATCAATCTGTTTATAGCGTGTCTTGCGGTGTTTTTTGCGATTATCCTTACGCTCACAGCGGTAAGGCTCAGGCGGTTTGTACCTGCCGCGCTGCTGAGTATTGCGGCAATCATGCCGTGCTATCTTGTAAAGGATTCGCCTCCCGATTTCCTTCCGCTGACGGTCAGCACGGTAATAATTCTTACAATGTTCCTTGTGCGCTTCCTGCACAGAATGAATATCAGCGTGACCCCTGCCGCAGTTGTACCCTGCGCCGCCGCTGTTCTTATTGCCGCGCTGGTGATAGGCACTCTCGATTTGAAGCCGTCAAAGCAGCTTGAAAGATTTTCCGACAGTCTGCAGGGAATTGACGGAAGCAGCGGAGTAAAAAATTCGGGGATCCAATTTGACGACAACGTAGATTTAAGCGAGCTTGACGACCTTGAGCTGAGCACACTGACCGAAGCCGAGGTCACTACCTCACTTTCAGACAGAGATATTTATTTAAAGGACGCCTCTTACTCCGAGTTCACGGACAATGTTTGGAGTCTGAACAACGGCACCGGCTGGCAGGATTCATTCAGCGAACAGGAGGTTTTCGGTATTCCGCTAAACTTTGACGTTGAAGCGGAAAGCAGCAAGCTCGGCATACTTGACCTGATTAGCCGCGAGCGTTCGCTCCACCCGTACTCGATCTATTTTACCGATTACAACTTTCCGTTTTCGCCGCTGATGGATATAAGCCTCAAATCAGACGGAGAATCCGACGAGTGGTACAACTATTCAATAGATATGTCTGACAATACCGCAGGCTGCACAATGCACGATTATGCCTTGTTAAGCTACGCGGGCTACACCAAAAGAAATTATACAAGGCTGCCCCAAAAGCTGACCGACCTTACCAAAACCGACGTTGGACTCGGCGCAGCAAAAAGCTCAGACGATTTGAATACAAGGGTCAACGCGGTATACAATTACTTTACAGAGCTTGGCGGAGAATACTCGATCACCGAGGGAAAAGTACCCGAAGGCGACTACCTTAAATGGTTCACAGAGCGCAAAAAAGGCTGGTGTATTCACTACGCAACCGCCGCCGCGCTGATTTTGCGCGAGCTTGGAGTTCCCTCGCGCTACGTTGTGGGCTACAAGTTCCATGTGGACGAAAACCACAAGCCA
This sequence comes from uncultured Eubacteriales bacterium, assembly GCA_900315085.1. GTDB lineage: Bacteria > Bacillota > Clostridia > Oscillospirales > Acutalibacteraceae > Ruminococcoides. Next base: position 329 of record OMXW01000058.1, on the reverse strand, counting down.
AGCGAAAAAAACAAGTTAACGCAGCAGAACAGGCACGCGTGGGCTGAGTATTACGACGTGTACAGGGGCTGGGTACCGCTTGATGTGACGCCCGGTCAGGGCACGAATGACAACGGCGGCGAGGAGGGCACAACTCAAGCCGAAGGCGGCTCAACAACCGCTGCGCCGACCACGGAAGCGCCGACTACTGTTGCGCCGACCACCACAGCTGCGGAAACGACCGTTCCGTCATCGTCTGCCGCAACCACCGAGCCTGCCCCGAACAACGATAAAAACAACGGCAATAACAGGCACGACAAAAGCAACGGACTTATAAACGTATTGATTAC
>OMXW01000042.1 GCA_900315085.1 uncultured Eubacteriales bacterium | reverse complement strand
ACCTCCTTTAAAAAAGGAGGCTTTTTTAACTTACCACATTTTTTGGTGTGCCGTTGAGGAAACACCTGATATTATCTGCTACGATATTCATCAGTCTTTGTCTTGTTTCAACAGGCGCCCACGCTATGTGCGGAGTAATTATGCAGTTCTTCGCGCCCATAAGGATGCAGTCCTCCTCCATCGGCTCAACGCTCAGCGTGTCTATGCACGCGCCGCCGAGGTGTCCGCTTTGCAGTGCGTCAAATAAATCGCGCTCGTTCATCACTCCGCCTCTGGCTGTATTTACAAACAGCGCGCCTCGCTTCATCTTTTCAAATGCTTTTTTGTTGAATACGTTTTGCGAATCGCTGTTCAGCGGACAATGCACCGTCACTATATCACTACTGCCGAGCAGCTCCTCAAAGCTTACCTGAGTAACGCCCTCAACGTATTTTGGACTGCGGTTGCAGGCTATCACCTTCATGCCGAAGGAGTTGGCAATTTTTGCTACAGCCTGACCGATTGCGCCCAGACCGTATATTCCAAGTGTCTTGCCCTCAAGCTCGATTAAGGGGTAAACAAAGGGCGAAAACGTGGGACTGCGCTTCCACTTGCCGTTCTGAACATATTGATTGTACTCGGCAACGCGGTTGAAGTGCGCCAAAATCAGCGCAAAGGTGTGCTGAGCCACCGCTCCTGTTGAGTATGAACCCGCGTTGCATGCGGTGATTCCGTGCGCGCGGCAGTAGTCCAAATCGATGTTGTTGTAGCCCGTAGCGAACAGCCCGATATATTTGAGCTTCTTCGCGTATCTAAGAGTGTGGCTGTCCATCAGCGTTTTGTTGACGATAACCGCGTCCGCGTCGGCAATCTTCTCCGCCACCTCGTCATATTTAAGAAGTCCGTATGAAACCACCTCGCCGAGCTCGCTCAGGATCTCCGAGCCGACAAGCGAATCAACAACGGTCTGCGCGTCTGTCAATACTATTTTCATGATATCACCCTGTATAATTATACCTTACTTTTTCTCGCTTTTCAACTTGCCAAACAGATTATTATAGTATATAATTAATTTGGAGGTATATGGGCGATGTACAAAAACTATCTTTTTGACCTTGACGGCACTTTGTTGCCTATGGATATGGAAAAATTCGTTGAGATTTATCTTGCTTCAATCTGCAAAAAGTTTGCGCCGAACATCGGAATCGATCCTAAGCTGTTTGCAAAGGGAATCTGGAAGGGTTCGGGCGCAATGGGCAAGAACGACGGCGACTGTCTTAATATCGAGGTTTTCTGGCGCACAATGAACGACGTGTGCGGCAAGGATATGCGCGTTTTCAGCGACGATTTTGACGATTATTACCGCAACGAGTTTATCGCGGCAAGGCAGGCAACAAGCGTTACGCCGTACGCCAAAAAGAGTGTTGAGCTGATCAAGCAGCACGGCGGCAAGATGATTGTTGCCACAAACCCGATATTCCCCAAGGCGGCAACATACCGCAGAATCGAATGGGCGGGGCTTGACGTAAACGATTTTGAGTTTATCACCACATACGACAACAGCTCGCGCTGCAAGCCGAATCTTAATTATTTTTATGATATCTGTTCAATCTGTGGAATCGTTCCCGAGGAGAGCATAATGATCGGCAACGACGTTGATGAGGATATGTGCGCGTCAAGGCTCGGCTTTGACGTATATCTTGTAAAGGACTGCATGATCAACCGCCGCAACAAGGATTTAAGGTATTATAAAAGCGGCAGCTTTGAGGAATTTTACAACTGGCTGAAAACGGTGGTTTAATAAAAATTAAGGGTTCGGTATTGACCGAACCCTTTTTAACATTCAAAAATAAAGATGTCATTCCGACCGGCGCGGAGGAATCCCCAAATGAGGAAAACTAAGTAGGTTACATTGGGGGATCCTTTGACTAAATCGCTTTGCGATTTTGCCTTTGGCACCGCTCAGGATGACATCTTTTCTGATTTTTAGTTTTATTTTTCCCGTTCAAGGCGGAACTCAACCGAACGTCTGAGGTACTCAAGATAGCCCTCGTCGCGGCACATCTCCTTGCCCTGCGCGTCGGACAGCTTTGCAACCGGTCTGCCGTTTACATACTGCAGCTTTATTACAATGTTCAGCGCCTTTTCGCAGGTGTCGTTTGAGCAGAAGGTGCCAATTCCGAAGCTTACCTTTGTTCTGCCCCTGAAGTAGTCGTAAAGAGCCTGAGCGCGGTCAAAGTCAAGGCTGTCCGAGAACAACAAAAGCTTTGTTTTGGGGTCTACGCCGTAGCTTTCGTAGTGCTTTATGATTTTTTCGCCCCACTCAAAGGGATCGGCGCTGTCGTGGCGCACGCCCGTGTAGTTGTTGACGTATGAGCGGTTAAAGTCGCGCAGGAACAAATCGGTTGTGATCGTGTCGGTCAGCGCGGTACCGTTGTCACCCTGATACTCGTCGTACCAGTCCTTCATTGCGTAATGGTTGGTGTAGGCGAGTGGGATTTTGTCAATCCCCTGATACATCTGAACATACTCGTGAGCATAGGTTCCGATGGGGGTGAGGTTGTACTTCATCGCAAGGTATACGTTTGAGGTGCCTACGCACTTGTCGGTCTCGGTTGCAAGACGCTTAACAACAACGTCCTGCCATTCTCTTGAAAGCCTTCTGCGGCATCCGAACTCGGCAAACTTGAAGGTGTAGCTTCCGTCGTTTAACGCCTTGATTTTTTTGTCGAGCTTTTCCTCGGCGGACTTCCTGAGCGTTTCGTAATCGTACTTCATGCGGAAGTAAACCTCGTTGATGATTTCAAGCAGATAAATCTCGAACTGCATTGCCGAGAAGAGCGGGCCGTCAACAACAACGTTGAGCTCGCCGTTTTCGGTTCTGCCAACGGTTACATAGTCGCGAATCGGTCTCCAAAGCCTGAGAAACTCAACGTAGTCGTTTTTGATAAAGCGGATTGAGCGCAGGTAGTCAAGCTCTTCCTTTGTGAATTTGAGAGTGCAGAGGTGGTCAACCTGAGCGTTGATTTCCTCCTCCATTTCGGGAGTGAAAACAACGTCGGTATTGCGGCACTTGAAGTAATACTGGCCGCAAAGATCGGTGTGCTTGTGAAAAATGACCTGATCCATGTTAAATTTGTACAGGTCGGTATCAAGAAGCGATACGATAATCGGCTGTAATTTCATGGTGATCTCCTTTCTACAGACTCGCTGTTTCCAAGTTATCCTTTGCAGCGATCACGGCGGCTTTCAGCTGCTCGTACTCGTCCCAAAGAATCGGGTTGGTGTATTTCTTCCATTCCGCAAAGTTGTCGGTGATGAAAAATTCGCGCATTTTTGTGGCTGAGATATCAATCGTTTTTGGAACGTAAAGCTCGGCGGCGGAAACTCCCTGAGTTTCGTCAAACCAGTCAAGCCGCCTTGATTCCTTGCCCGAAACAAGTAAATCCGGGGCTTTTCCGCAGAACTTCCGCACGTTTTCAAGCACATAGTCGCCCCACGCGGAGTTGTTGCCCACGCCTATATCGGGCAGGGGATAGACCTCAACCGAGTTGCCGAACAGCTTTTTGAGAATACGTTCTCGGGTTTCGTAGTCAAACGGATTTTTTAGAGTGCCCGATTCCTGCGACGAGCCTACGATTACCGCCAGCCTGTCGCAGATTGCCGCGGCGGTGTTGATCATGTACTCGTGACCTGTGTGGAAGGTCTGGAAGCGTCCTAAAATAATTCCAAGCTCAAACGGTTTGCTGCTCATGGCGCCACCTTAAAGCTTGGGGACAAAGGCAGGCATGAGCTGCAGCTTGAAAAGATTGATTCTGTGCAGTCTGTCGATCTTCGCCTTCTTCTCAGCGTCCTCAATTTCGCCCGTGCGGATGTAGCGGTCAAGCTCGGCATAGGTGAAGCCGAGGTTATCCTCGTCGGTTTTGCCGCAGAGACCGTCGGTGGGAACCTTGTCAACAAGCTCGGAGGGGAGACCGATAAGTCTGCCGATCTGCTTCATCTCGTCAACGGTAAGATTTGAGCATGGGCTGAAATCGCCTACGGAATCACCGTAACGGGTTGAGTAGCCCACCCAGTCCTCAGAAAGATTGCAGGTGTTCGCAACTCTGCCGTTGTGAGACTGTGAAACCGCGTACAAAGTTGACATGCGAATCCTCGGCGGAAGATTGGTCTTGCTCTGTGTTGAAAGCTCAAAGGGAATACTGTTTGTGATTCCGTCAACAGCGTCCTTGATGTTGATTATGTAGTGCTTTATTCCGAGGGTGTTTACGAGCAGCTTTGCCATGTCGATGTCAGCCTGTTCGCCGCAGGGCATCAGTACTCCGATAACCCTGTCCTTGCCGAGAGCTTCAACGCAGAGCGCGGCTACGATTGAGCTGTCCTTGCCTCCCGAAATACCAACGACCGCGTTGCAGTCCTTTCCGTTTTCTTCAAAAAAATCGCGTATCCACTGTACACATTCATTTTTTACTTTTTCGGCGTTAAACATTATTATTCCTCCTGAGAATTATTCTATAGTGATCTGGCAGCTTGCCATCGTGGCAAGCGCAGCTTCATGAGCCTGTGGCGTAACACCCGCGCAGCAGCCTGCGTCAACCGCAATCGGAGCTTCGGGGAAGGTCGCCTTGATTAAAAGCGCGTTGCTTACAACGCAGATGTCGGTGCAAAGTCCGATTAATTCAACGGCAAAATCCTCGCCGTCTGCCGCCTGTTCAATTAGCTTTGGCAGGTCAACGGAACCAAAGGTGTTCTTTTCAACCTTGGTGAATTTTTTGCCGCTGAGGGCATTTTCAACGTCATTGTTGAGCTGCCAGCCGTCGGTGCCCTTGATGCAGTGGGGGACAGGAAGGTGTTTGCCCTCGCTTGTTTGCATATAGTTTTCAAAGTGGGTGTCGTAGGTGACGAAGATCTCTCCGTCAAAGCTCTCTATCTTTTTGACGACCGCCGGAACTATCGCGACTGCTTCCCTGCTGCCCAGAGCGCCGTCAACAAAATCCTTTTGCATGTCTACTACAACTAAAAACTTTTTCATGGCTTCTCCTTTCTAATCGGTCAGCTTTTTCCTCATATATAGCTTTGCGGGGCGGTGACCCGCGCCCTTGGTGTATTCGTCGGTCTCGGTGACAAGTCCCGATATTTTTCGTCTGAAATTGGCGGGCAGCACCGAAATATTCATAATAGTTTCCTGCACGTTTTGAAGCTGGGTGAGGGTGAACTTTTCGGGCAGAAAATCAAAGATGTTTTCAAAATCCTTTGCCTCGTTTCTGAGCGAGGTAAGAGCCGTGGCAATAATTTTTGCGTGGTCAAAGGCGAGCTGTCCGCTGTCCTTTATGTTGAAATATGTGCGGCCGAACTCGGTTTTTTCTTCGCTCAGTACTGCGCTGAGCTTTGTGTCGCCGTAGCTCAAATCAAGGCGGTAATCGCCGCTTTTATCCTTGTCAAAGCTCACGTCAAACCACTGCGCGTCGGCAGCGTCGTCGCCGTACTGCTGAGTTACCGTGCTTTCGCTCAAAATTGAAACAAACGCGTTTGAGATTATCCAGCCTCTCGGGTCGCGTCCCGGGTCGCTGAACATGCCCACCGACATGATCGACGCTGGCTTTACCGAGGTTTCCTCCTCAATTTCGCGCAGTGCGCACTGCTCAATCGTTTCGCCGGGATTCAAAAATCCGCCGGGCAGCGCCCAACAGCCCTTGAACGGGTGACCTCCGCGCTTTATAAGCAGCAGCGAAAGGCTTGTTTTTGAATTTCTGCGGTAGTTTCCGCTTTCCTGAGAGCGAATCATAAACGCGATGATATCCGCCGTTACAGAGGGACGCTCGTAGTCGTTCATATTGTAATTGCTTAAAAAAGTCTTTTCGTCGGACATATTAATCACCTCTTTGTTTATTACAATTTAATATTATCATATTAATAATAACATGTCAATACCTTTTTCAAAAGATTTTTAAAATATTTTTGGTTGTTTTGCGAATAAAAAGTTGTATTTTTTATTTTACTGTGCTATACTGAAAACAGAATCGGCGGATCACGCCAAATCCAATAAGAAAGGCTTGTTTTAATATGACTCCAAATAAACTGCCATATGTCGCGAAGCTTGAAAACGGACAGCTTGTGCAAAAAACCGCTGTTGCCTCAAATATGGATATCAACATAGGACGCTCATCAAAAAGCTGTGTGTTCTCGCTTGCCACGGACACAAAGGTTAGCAGGGTTCACTGCGTGCTGAAATACGACACCGATTCGGGCTTGTTCCTGATTTGGGACACCTCAACAAACGGCACCTTCCTTGAGGACGGAACAAGACTTGAAAAGGGTGTGCCGTATACAATCTATCCTGAAACGGTTTTTTATCTTTCCGAGCCTGAAAACAAGCTCATCGCGTTAACGGAGTAGAAGAAGATAACGAATTTTTTAGAGTTTAGAGTTGAGAGTTTCGGTCGTGCAGATAGGTTTGATTATTTTACATGTTTGGTTCCCGACCGTATTGATATTGGCTAAATGGTTATGGCTTTAAACTGTAGGGATCGGTCTTGACCGAACCGAGGTTGAAAACAATACGCTTGTTCATAGCTCACGGTACGGTCAAGACCGTACCCTACAATTATAGAGTGGTTAGAAGCCGTTTCAGATAGGATGCAAAAAAACTAAACGTTGTTCCCATTGCCCCCACAGCTTCCGATAGATTTCGTGTTCTCGCGAAATGCCTGACGTTAATATTCTATCGAACGTTAAAAACGCGACTCGAAATAATTGCCCTCGTATTTTCCGATATTTCTATTCTGTCTCGCGAAACATAAAACGTCATCAAAAAATAAACGTCAAGTACGCGATTTAAAAAATACGCGACTTAAAAAATACGCGACTTAAAAAAGCCCTCACCGTTTTGGTGAGGGCTGTGTTAATATAGATTAAACTGTTTCTTTGTTGTTGCCGTAGTAGGCGTTGAGGTACATCTGTTTGATTTCCTTGAACAGCGGATATCTCGGGTTTGCGCCTGTGCACTGGTCGTCAAACGCCTGCTCTGTCATCTCGTCAAGACTAGCGAGGAAGTCCTCTTCGCTTACGTCGTAGTCGGCGATAGTCTCCTTGATGCCTACTCTCTTCTTGAGCGCGTTGATTCCGTCAATCAGGTTTTCTACGCTTTCCTTGTCGTCCTTGCCGCCGAAGCCGAGGAATCTTGCTACCTCAGCGTAACGCGCGAGGGTGTGGGGATGATCGTACTGGGGGAAGGTACCCATCTTTGCGGGAACCTCAACGCTGTTGAAGCGGATAACCTGCTCAAGCATAAGAGCGTTTGCAACGCCGTGAGCGATGTGATGGAACGCGCCGAGCTTGTGAGCCATTGAGTGGCATACTCCGAGGAACGCGTTGGCGAACGCCATACCTGCCATAGTAGCCGCGTGAGCAACCTTTTCACGCGCGTGAGGCTCGTTCATGCCGTTGTCGTAGCAGGCGGGGAGGTACTCAAAAATTACCTGGAGCGCCTTGAGCGCAAGACCGTCGGTGAAGTCTGTAGCCATCATTGAAGCGTACGCCTCAAGTGCGTGAGATACAGCGTCAATACCGGAAGCGGCTGTAAGTCCCTTGGGGCCGCTCATCATGTTGTCAGCGTCTACGATTGCCATGTTAGGCATAAGCTCGTAGTCAGCAAGCGGATATTTGATTCCCGTATCCTGGTCGGTGATTACGGCGAACGGAGTAACCTCCGAGCCTGTACCGGATGAGGTGGGGATAGCGATGAAGTAAGCCTTTTCTCCCATCTTGGGGAAAGTGTAAACTCTCTTGCGGATATCCGAGAAGCGCATTGCCATATCCTGGAAATCTGCATCGGGATGCTCATAGAGTACCCACATGATCTTTGCAGCGTCCATAGCGGAGCCGCCGCCCAGAGCGATGATCGTATCAGGCTCAAACTTGCGCATTGCGTCAGCGCCGTTCTGAGCAGAAATCAGTGAGGGATCGGGCTCAACGTCGGCAAAGGTCGTGTATGTAATGCCCATTTCGTCAAGCTTGTCGGTGATGGGCTTGGTGTAGCCGTTTTTGTAAAGGAAGCTGTCGGTAACGATGAAGGCTCTCTTTTTGCCCAAAACGTCCTTAAGCTCCTGAAGAGCGATCGGCATGCAGCCCTTCTTGATGTAAACCTTTTCAGGTGCTCTGAACCAAAGCATGTTTTCTCTCCTCTCGGCAACGGTTTTAATGTTCAGCAGGTGCTTAACTCCAACGTTTTCGCTTACCGAGTTGCCGCCCCATGAGCCGCAGCCCAAGGTGAGCGAGGGTGTGAGGTTGAAGTTATACAGGTCGCCGATACCGCCCTGTGAGGATGGTGTGTTTACAAGAATACGGCAGGTTTTCATGTGAGAAGCAAAGGTGTCGATCTTTTCTCTGTGGTTGACCTCGTCAACGTACAGTGAAGCGGTGTGACCGTAGCCGCCGTCAGCGATAAGCTGCTCAGCCTTTGCGATCGCGTCGTCAAAATCCTCCGCCTTGTACATTGCAAGAACAGGGGAGAGCTTTTCGTGAGCGAATTCCTCGCTGATGTCAACGCTCTCAACCTCGCCGATGAGGATTTTTGTGCTCTCGGGAACGGTTACGCCCGCAAGAGCCGCTATTGTAACGGGCTTCTGTCCAACGATTTTAGCGTTGAGCGCGCCGTTGATGATGATTGTCTTTCTTACCTTCTCGGTTTCGTCCTCGCTGAGGAAGTAGCAGCCTCTTGACTTGAACTCCTTCTTCACCTTTGCGTAAACCTTCTTTGAAGCGATCACGCTCTGCTCGGACGCGCAAATCATGCCGTTGTCAAATGTCTTTGAGTGGATGATCGAGTTAACAGCCAGAACGATGTCGGCGGTTTCGTCGATGATTGCGGGAGTGTTGCCGGCGCCTACGCCCAAAGCGGGCTTGCCGCTTGAGTAAGCAGCCTTAACCATTCCGGGGCCGCCTGTTGCGAGGATGATGTCAGCCTCCTGCATAAGCATATTTGTGAGCTCAAGTGAGGGAACGTCGATCCAGCTGATGATGCCCTCGGGAGCTCCTGCCGCAACCGCAGCCTCAAGAACGAGCTTAGCGGCGGCAATTGTGCTCTTCTTTGCGCGGGGGTGGGGGCTGATGATGATGCCGTTTCTGGTCTTTAAGCAGATAAGCGTCTTAAAAATAGCTGTAGAGGTCGGGTTGGTTGTAGGAATTACTGCCGCTACAACGCCGATAGGCTCCGCGATTTTTGTAGTGCCAAAGGTTTTGTTCTCCTCAATTACACCGCAGGTCTTAACATCCTTGTATGCGTTGTAAATGTATTCGGACGCGAAGTGGTTTTTGATTACCTTGTCCTCGGCAACACCCATTCCGGTTTCTTCAACAGCCATTTTTGCCAGCGGCAGTCTTGCCTTGTTGGCGGCAGTAGCGGCTGCAAGGAAAATCTTGTCAACCTGCTCCTGCGTATAGGTTGCAAAAATCCTCTGGGCTTCTCTTACCCTTGCAAGGGCAGCCTCAAAGCTTTCCGCGTTTTCTACGATAGGATATTCTTTGTTACTCATAAAAATCTACCTCTTATTGCGTTTATATCTTTTTGGCGCGGATTCCCGCGCTTGCTTATTTAATTACCTCTGATTTATAGTTGTTCTTCTTTGCGTAGCTGAGCGCGTAGGTGTTTGCCTTGCCCTTGATCGTGAGGTCTGAGGAGCACTCCTTGAACGCGTTGTCAGCGATATTTGTTATCGAAGCGGGAACAATAACTTCCTTTAAGTCCTTTGACTGGAAGAATACAAACTGGTCAATTGAAGAAAGAGTTTTGCTCTCCGGAAGTGTTACGCTTGTAAGACCTGTTGCCGAGAAAGCGTAAACGCCGATTTTCTTAAGCGAAGCGGGGAGAGTGATCTCTTTGAGGTTGGGGCAGTCCCAGAACGCGTTGTTGCCGATGATTTTAAGGTTCTTGGAAAGCGTAACCTTTGAAAGCTTTGTGTTTGCCGCAAAAGCGTAGTCCTGAATCTCAGTGATGCTGTCGGGAATTTCAAGAGTTTCAATGCTCTGCTCGGGCTTGTTGAACAGGCTGCGGCCTACAACAGTGACCTTGTAATTCTGGAAGGTGCTGGGGATCTTGATGTTTGTTGACTTGCCGTAGTAGGCAGATACCATAAGCTCTTCCTTGTTAAGACGATAAAAACCGAACTCGCTGTCCTTTACGTCAGGGTCGGTGGGAACTACTGAATAACCCGGTGTGTTTGTGCTTTTTGACTTGGACTTCTTGTTGTCGCATCCGCATCCCGCGAACACAGCAGCTGTGCTTACAATCATTACGCCGGCTAAAATAGCGCTCAAAATTCTTTTCATTTTTACAATCCCTTTCAAAATCAAATTTTTCAGAGCTTTTCTATTTCTATATAATTTTAGCATGATTGTTAAATGTTTGTCAATCTTTTTCTTGCGCTGAAGTGCGTTTTTATCAGGTTGTATAATAATAACGGACACACCGACCTTTATTAAGCCAAAACTGACAAGTTGCCGCACAAAAACGCGCATACTATATTATATAGGGGAGAATCGCTCCGTTTCGGTATATACTCCGAAGAGCCGTTTTTTAAAAAACGCACTGTTCGGTGAACATAATATATAATATAACAAATTCCGCAGATTTGCAATAAAAAACTTAGTTTTTATCCTTTTTTTTAATTGCGCAGTGCTCTGATAATTACCAAAATATTACAATTACAGATAATAATGTAACCAATTGATTTAAAAAAATTCCCGAACAGAAATAATACTTGAGCAGATTGCCCTAATTTTCCCTCAAATGAAAAAATAAGGCTCTTAAGGGTTGACAATTTGAAATATATAGACTATAATTATTACAAATTTGTTAACAAGTTCTTTTTCGATTGTAATTTTTCGGTTACAAAAAATTTAAGACTTGTATATACTGGAGGTAATAAAAATGCACAGGATAAAAAAGCTTACGGCTGTAATCTTGAGTGTTCTCACGGTTTCCGGCGTGTCCGTTGTTGGCAGCTTCACTGCAGGAGCAAGCGGCACAGGCGCAGGACTTGCAGAGTGGGCGCTTAATGCCTACAATGAAGGATGGTCCTATTCATGGGGCGGTTCTTCCCCCGGAGCAGTTGACTGTTCAGGTCTGATCTGGTCATACTGCGGCGGCGACAGAATGAGCATGCTTTCCGATGCTCAGTCAAACGGCAGAGACTGGGGTTATGTAAGTGACGGTATTCCGAGAGTTCACGGTCTTGGTCTTGCAAGAACAGGCCATGTAGGCGTTTATATCGCCGACAACATGGAGGTTGACGCAAGAGGCGACGAGTACGGCGTATGCTACGACGAAATCGGCGGCTGGAACAACTGGGACTGCTGGTTCAAGCTCACCGCGGTTTCATATCCCGACAACGGCTGGGAGCAGTTTAACGGCGACAGCTACTACTATGAAAACGGCGAGTACATTGTAAATACCTCAAGAACAATTGACGGTACTACATACTACTTTGACTCAAAGGGCCGTTCAGACACAACTCCTTCCGACACATCAAGCTCATCGAGCAGCTCTTCATCCTCTTCAAGCTCCAAAAAGTCAACTGCAAAGCAGACTGTTTGGCAGAAGGGCTCAAACGGTGACGAGGTAACTAAGATTCAGACACGTCTTGCTGAGCTCGGCTTCTACAACGGCTCAATCGACGGTGATTTCGGCGACGCTACCGACAAGGCTTTCAAGGCTTTCCAGAAGGCTGCAGGTCTTTATGTTGACGGTATCGCAGGTTCCGACAGAGACGTTCTTTATTCTGACGACGCTCCTTCAGCTCAGACCGAGAAGAAGGAAGAGAAGAAGGAAGAAAAGACAGAGGAAGCCACAGAGGCTCCCACTGAGGAGACAACTCCTACCTCACTTTCAACAGGTGATTTCAGCAACGGCGTTATTGACGTTCAGAAGAAGCTTTCCGACCTCGGATACTTCGGAATTGACGCCACAGGATTCTTCGGCGACTTCACAGCCGACGCAATCAAGGCATTCCAGGAGGCAAACGGTCTTGAGGCAACAGGTGTTGTTGACGAGGCTACATACGCGCTTCTTTTCAGCGACGACGCTGTAAAGGCAACAGTTGAGGAAACAACCGAGGCTGTTGAGGAGACAACAGAGGCTCCCACAGAGGAAGTAACCGAAGAAGTTACAGAGCCTGTTGAGGAAGAAATCACAGAGGAAGTTGTTGAGGAAGAGCCCGCAACTGAGCCCGAGACCAAGAGCGTTGCAGCAGCTGCAGAGCCCATGGGTCCCGTTCAGATGAAGCCCGCCGCAGCAACAGCCGCAAAGACAGATTCCGAAAGCAAGGATTATTCCGGCACAGCTTCAAGCGTAGCAAACAAGACTAACAAGGTTGCGGAGAACGCTCTTGCAGATTCATCCGCCAACGTTCAGTCATCCTTTGCCGCTCAGGTCAAGAGAACAGCTAATATTTGGATTTGGTTTGTACTTGTAGCTCTTATTCTCGGCATTGCAACCTTCATCGTGCTCAAGCGCGACAAGAAGAAGCAGTCAAGATATCAGAGATACGCTTCAAAGAAGAAATCTATGAAGGCACAGCTCAACACCAAATGGTAAGCTAAAAAGAAAAACTAAGGGAGGCCAAAACGGTCTCCCTTTTTGTGACTTTAATGACTGAGCAGTTCCGAAGAATTCACTTTTAAGGAAAACTGCGACTTTTGCAGGCTCCCCTGCGCAAGGGGAGCTGGCGCCGTAGGCGACTGAGGGGTCGTAAACTTGATTGATATATCGACATATTTAGTATTCAGAGGTAAAAATGGAACAGAGCAGACTTGAAAAGCAGTTCGCCTTTTGTCTTGAGGCGGACAAAGAAAAGCTGATACAGCGTCAGACGCTTCTTTCAAACGGCGAAAAAAAGGAAAATGACGCGGAGCACGCGTGGCATATGTCGCTGATGTGTATTCTTCTCAGCGAATACTCAAACGAGCCTATCGACGTGCTGAAAACAATCAGCATGATACTGATTCACGACGTTGTTGAAATCGACGCGGGTGACACCTACGCCTACGACGACAAGGCAAAGCTAAGCCAGCGCGATCGCGAGTTAAAGGCGGCTGACAGGCTGTTTAATATCCTGCCCGACGACCAGGCAAAAAAGCTTCGCGCACTTTGGGATGAGTTCGAGGAGGGCAAAACTCCCGAGGCGAGGTTCGCGCATACAATGGACAATATCCAGCCCGCCATGCTCAATAATTCAACGGACGGCAGAGTGTGGAAGGAAAGGGGAGTGCGCCTGAGCCAGATTCTTGAGCGCAACAAAAACACCCCCGACGGCTCGGAGGTGCTCTGGGATTATTCGCTTAATAATTTCATCCGCCCAAACGTTGAAAAGGGCAGAATAATTGAGGATTAAATATAAAATAAATGGTGTTGTAATGAAAGTCAATTAATTAATTCAAGAAAACAAAGGTTTGACAGTGAGCTGAAAAAGCCTCCTTTAAAAAAGGAGCCTTGTTTGTTGAAAAACCGTAGTTCCGGGTTTAACAATTGTCAATTGTTTAGATGATTACTTAATGTGCTCCCATTGAGGGGAGCTGTCTTGCGTAAACGCAAGACTGAGGGGTGACATAAGCGAAGCTATATTACAGAAGAGAAATAATGTAGGAAATGT
>OMXW01000088.1 GCA_900315085.1 uncultured Eubacteriales bacterium | reverse complement strand
CCTCGCCTGATGGGTTCACTTTCTGTGAGAAGCGTTATCATCTGCGCTCTCGCTAAAAACAGTCCACAGGACTGTTTTCTTAACGCTCGCTTTCAAATCCGGTTAACCGCAAAGTAAAAATAGAAACAGAGTACCCGGATGGATACTCTGTTTCTATGGAGCTGATAACCGGATTTGAACCGGTGACCTCATCCTTACCAAGGATGCACTCTACCTACTGAGCTATATCAGCATTTTCATTTTTAGGGCACTTGCTTGTGTCCGACGGTTATTATAACACATATTTTCGAAAAATTCAAATGTTTTTTGAAATTTTCTCAAAAATTTTTTGTCGCTTCGGATAAAAAATGCGGAAAACGGCTTAAAATCTGAAAAAACACTTGCAAAATCTGCTTTGCGGTGATATAATCATTATTGTTAAATAGACTAAAGTAAAGGAGTGGGCAAGCAACCCGCTCCTTTGTGTTTGTAAAACAGGAGGGGAGCTTATGGCAAAAAGCAAAGGCGGAGCCACCGCAGCCAAGGTATGGGAGCTCTGCGAACCGATCGTAACCGAACTGGGGCTATCGCTCTGGGACGTGCGCTATGTCAAGGAGGGCGCGGACTGGTATCTGCGTATCTTCATCGACAAGCCCGAGGGCGTTGACATCAACGACTGCGAACGCGTATCGCGCGCGGTCAACGAGCCGCTCGACAAACTCGACCCCATCGAGAACGCCTACACCCTTGAGGTCTGCTCGCCCGGAATCGAGCGCGAGCTTGTGCGCGACGAGCACTTTGAGCAGTTTATCGGAGCGGATATCATGGTAAAAATGCTCCGACCGATCGAGGGGATAGGCCGCGAGTTCAAGGGAAAGCTCAAGGCGTATGACGGTTCAATGGTTACGATTGCCGACCACAGCGACGAAAACGAAGTGACGATCAACAAAAAGGACGCCGCGTGGATAAAGCTTGACGACTTTTAAATACAACAGATTATAGTAAAGGATGATAGGAAAAATGACTAACAAGGATTTATTCGAAGCCCTGAGAATGTTCGAAAAAGAAAAAGATATTCCTATGGATTACATGCTCCAGCAGATCCAGAAGGCAATTGTAATCGCATGCAAAAACTATTACGGCGGAAACGAAAACGTCGTTTTCAAAATCGATCCCGACAAAAACGCATTTGACGTAAAGCTTGTCAAGACAATCGTTGACGAGGTATTTGACCCCGACTTCGAGGTAACTCTTGAGGAAGCAAAGCAGATAAACAAGAGAAAGAAATTTGAAATCGGAGATGAAATCGAGATCCCGCTCGACCCCAAGCGCCTCGGAAGAATCGCGGTTGCCTCCGCAAGAAACGTTATCCGTCAGGGAATCCGCGCCGGCGAGAAGGGACAGAGCCTGCTTGAGTTCCAGAGCAAGCTCGGAGAAATCGCAACCGCAACCGTTGAGCGCGTTGACCCCGTAAAGGGAATCGCGACAATCAGAATAGGCAAGAGCGAGGCAATGCTCCCCAAGGGCGAGCAGGTAGGCTGTGAGAATCTCAGCGAGGGCGACCATGTAAAGGTATATATCGCCGACGTTAAGGACAACGAAAGAGGTCCCCACGCAATCATCTCGCGTTCTCATCCCGGCTTTGTAAGAAGGCTGTTTGAGCAGGAGGTTCCCGAAATCTTTGACGGTATCGTTGAAATCAAGTCGGTATCCCGCGAGGCAGGCTCAAGAACAAAGATGGCTGTAATCAGCAACAACCCGGACGTTGACGCGATCGGCGCGTGCATCGGCCCCAAGGGAGCGCGCGTAAACAGCATAGTAGATGAGCTCGGCGGCGAGAAAATCGACATCATCGAATACA
This sequence comes from uncultured Eubacteriales bacterium, assembly GCA_900315085.1. Lineage (GTDB taxonomy): Bacteria > Bacillota > Clostridia > Oscillospirales > Acutalibacteraceae > Ruminococcoides. The sequence continues at coordinate 3,961 of OMXW01000088.1, read as the reverse complement.
GCGACGAGCCCGAGAAGTACATTTCAGCCGCGCTGTCGCCTGCTACGGTCATCAAGGTTGAAATCACCGACGAGGAGAACAAAAGCTGCAAGGCTACCGTTCCCGACGGACAGCTCTCGCTTGCGATCGGCAACAAGGGCCAGAACGCCCGCCTTGCCGCAAGACTGACCGGCTGGAGAATCGATATCCGTCCCGAAAGCGGCTTCTACGGCGAGGATGAGGAAGAAGAAACAGAGGACGTTGCCGAGGAAGTAACGGAGGAAGCTGTTGAGGAAGCAGTTGAGGAAGTTTCCGAGGAAGCGGCTGAGGAATAATGAAAAAGGTACCGCTTAGAAAATGCACGGGCTGCGGCGAGATGAAGCCGAAGCGCGAGCTGATAAGAGTTGTAAAGTCGCCTGAGAGGCGCGGTGAAAACGGAGAACTCATTTCGGGCGGCGAGGTTATGCTTGACCTCACGGGAAAGGCATCCGGCAGAGGGGCGTATGTTTGCAACAACCCCGAGTGCTTTGAGCTTGCGCGAAAGGCGCGCCGCTTTGAACGGTCGCTGAGCTGCAAAATCCCCGACGAGGTTTACGAATCAATGAGCCGCGCGCTGAAAAACGGCGAATAAGGTGAAAGTGTTCACACTGTTTAAATATTATATTGCCCGCGCAGTTTGCCGCAAGCGGCAACGAACGATGGCTAATTCGAAATTTACGCCTTATCTGCCCACAGTAAGAGCGTAAGGTAAATTTTAATTTCTATTTCTGGGCAGAAAGGCTATGGCGATAAATATGAACGACAGAATTTTATCGTTTCTCGGCATCTGCCGACGCGCAAAGAAGCTTGTTATCGGAGCGGAAAGCGCGGCAAAATCCGCAAAAGAGGGAACGTCATTTTTAATAATTTACGCTTCCGATTTTTCCGCAAACAGCCTCAAGCCTGTAATGCAGGCGGCAAATGAATACGGCGTCAGCGTAATAAAGCTGAACCGCACAAAACAAGAGCTGAGCTTTGCGCTCGGAAAGCTCTGCGGAGTGGCGTCGGTTGACGACAAGGGCTTTGCCGATAAGCTCAGGCAGATGATAGAAGCCGAATAACCCCAATATCAGTTACTTTCATATATATTACGAATATTACGAAAGCTCAAGGGAGGAGAATTACATGATAAAATACAAGGTAAAAGATGTAGCGAATGACCTGGGAGTACAGAATAAGAAGATTACGGAGATACTCAGCAAATACTGCGGAGTAAATAAAAAGACAATGACCGCGCTCGACGAAAGCGAGCTCGATGTGATTTTTGAAGTAATTACGCAGGAAAACAAGGTGGACAGCTTTGATTCCTATTTTGCGGCGCGTAATGAAAAGCTTGACGCTGCGCCCGAGCAGCCCAAGGAGGAGCCAAAGGAAGCTCCCAAAAAGGCTGAGGATAAAAAGCAGGAGTCAAAGAAGCCTGAAAAATCTGATAATGCAAAGCCCGCTGAAACAAAGAAGAACGACGGCGCTTCGGAGGAAAAGCCCGCTCAGTCAACTCAGCGCAAGCGCAGAGTAATTGACACCAGAGCGACAAATATCGACGTTGAGCGTTACAACTCAAAGTATGACGACCTCGCAAGCGGCACCTCAAAATCGCGCAGCACCGACCGCGACCACACAACAAAGAAGCAGAAATTCTCTAACCGCGCCCAGAAGCAGCGCGGCAGACGTCAGGGCAAGCGCGAAACCGAGGCTGAGCGTCTTAAGAGAATCGCCCTTGAGCGCAAGCAGAAGCCCATCACCGTTGAAATCCCCGAGGAAATCACAGTCAACGAGCTTGCTCTCCGCTTAAAGGCTACCGTAGCCGAGGTCGTTAAAAAGGCGTTCCTCATGGGCACAATGGTGACCGCAACCGATACGATCGACTTTGACACCGCGTCGCTCATCGCAATGGAGTTCCACGCAAAGGTTGAAAAGGAAGTAGTCGTAACTATCGAAGAGAAGCTCATCGACGACAGCGAGGACGACGAGGCAAATCTTGTAGGACGCGCTCCGGTAGTAGTAGTTATGGGACACGTTGACCACGGTAAAACCTCGATCCTCGACGCTATCCGCCACGCAAACGTAACAGCAGGCGAGGCAGGCGGAATCACACAGCACATCGGCGCGTACCGCGTAAAGATAGACGGCAAGCCCATCACCTTCCTTGACACCCCCGGCCACGAGGCTTTCACAACAATGAGAGCGCGCGGCGCGCAGGTAACGGATATCGCTATTCTTGTTGTAGCGGCTGACGACGGTATCATGCCCCAGACGGTTGAGGCTATCAACCACGCAAAGGCGGCAGGCGTTTCGGTAATCGTAGCAATCAATAAGATGGATAAGGTAGGAGCCAACCCCGAGCAGGTTAAGCAGCAGCTCACCGAATATGAGCTTGTTCCCGAGGAGTGGGGCGGCGACACACCATGTATTCCCGTATCGGCAAAGACCAAGGAAGGACTTGACGACCTCCTTGAAATGGTAACACTCGTTGCCGAAATGAAGGAGCTTAAAGCCAACCCCGACCGTGCCGCAAAGGGTACCGTGATCGAGGCGCGTCTTGACAAGGGAAGAGGCCCCGTTGCAACTGTACTTGTTCAGAACGGTACGCTCCATAAGGGCGACATCATCATCGCCGGCACAAGCGTGGGCAGAGTAAGAGTTATGACAAATGATAAGGGCGAGCGCGTACACGAGGCAGGCCCCTCGGTTCCCGTTGAGATAACAGGTCTTGACGAGGTCCCCACAGGCGGCGACGTATTTGACGCAGTATCTGACGAGCGTCTTGCGCGTACACTTGTTGAGCAGAGAAAGTCAGCCAAGAAAGAGGAAATCTTCAACGCTCAGACAAAGGTCACACTCGACAACCTCTTTGACCAGCTCAAGCTCGGCGAGGTCAAGGAGCTCCAGATCATCGTTAAGGCTGACGTTCAGGGCTCGGTTGAGGCCGTTAAGCAGTCGCTCGAAAAGCTCAGCAACGAAGAAGTAAGAGTAAATGTAATTCACGGCGCGGTAGGCGCGATCAATGAGAGCGACGTTATGCTCGCCGAGGCTTCCGCGGCTATTATCGTAGGCTTCAACGTCCGCCCCGACGCGGTAGCAAGCGACCACGCTGAGCGCGCAGGCGTAGATATGCGCCTCTACAGCGTAATTTATGACTGCATCAACGAGATCGAGGCGGCTATGAAGGGTATGCTCGCTCCCAAAACACGCGAGGTCGTACTCGGTATGGCTGAGTGCCGCAACGTTATTAAAATCAAGTCTGTCGGTACGATCGCAGGCTCCTATGTCAAGAGCGGCAAAATTGTCCGCGACGGCGGCGTAAGAGTTATCCGCGACGGTATCGTTATCGCCGAGGACACTATCGGCTCGCTCCAGCGCTTTAAGGACGCTGTCAAGGAGGTCAAGGAGGGCTATGAGTGCGGTATCGGACTCGCTAAGTTCAACGACCTCAAGGAAGGCGATATGTTCGAGGTTTATACGATCGAGGAATATAGAGACTGATTTTAGAGTTAAGATTTGTAGGGGCGACCATTGGTCGCCCGAGGGAAAAAAACGGACGTATACTAAATGTCGGTTCGCGGGCTTGCAATGCAAGCCCCTGCAAAATTAACAACGATAAATTCCCGAATGTATTAATATTGCGATGAACAGTAAAAAACTGTAGGGTTCGGTCTTGACCGAACCGAGGTTGAAAACAATACGTTTGTTCATAGCCGGCGGTACGGTCAAGACCGTACCCTACAATTAATAATGTAACGTTATACTAAACGTAACCTCTCTTGCCCTCAAAACATGAACCGGATGATGTATTCTCGCGAAACGCCGACATCACCTAACTAACCGACATCAAGAACGCGAAGTAAAAAAAGGAGAAGATATGGCAGGCCATAGAATTGAACGTACTACGGAAGATATCAGGCGCGAGCTCACCGCAATCTTCCGCGAGTTAAAAGACCCGCGC
>OMXW01000056.1 GCA_900315085.1 uncultured Eubacteriales bacterium | reverse complement strand
GAGAGAATCTGGGCGGAAAGCGGCGACGATAAAAAATATCCAAGGTAAAAAGGTTGGCTCGTCAATGAGCCAACCTTTTTTAAAAGCAATATGCGATAATAAATCTGTCATCTCTGATTGCGTCAAGAGAAAATTCACGCATGCAGTCGGAGCTGTAGTAATTTATCGAGTTGTATTTGTCCTCGCCGTCAGGGACGATGCAGTAAAAATGAATTCCGCCGGTGATTTTGTCATTCCATGAGCATACTATCGCGATTTGGCAATCGGGCATGGCTTCCTTAAACTTTTGACAGCTTCTAAATTTGGTGAAATTAACGCCGTGCAGTTTGAAATATCTTCCGAGCTTTTTTGTCTTTGTTCCGAAGAAACCGCCGCAAAACGGCAGTCGGAGCAGCTCAGCATCCCTGAGAACCTCCGCGAAGCTTTGGCTGTTGCCGATACAGCGCATTACATTATATATTGCCGCCACTCCGCAGCCGACGGAGCTTATTTTTTTATTCAGGCTTCCGTATTTCAGCTCTGAAACAGGCTCCTTTGTCTGACCGAAGATATAATCGTCAAAGCCGTCAGCCGCGGCCTGATTAAAGCGAAACCGCTTTTCAATTCCCTTTTTGCCGAATATTTTCATTTTGCTCACCGTCCGACCTTATTTTATCAAATCGTCGTTCGGTTGTAAAGCTATTTGTCCCTTGACTTGCTCATTACAGAGGCTATCAGGCTGAACGCTATCGCCGCCGTAATTCCTGCCGCCGCGCTGGTCAGTCCTCCCGTCAGAATCCCGAGAGCGCCGTCTCGCGCAAGCGCATCGCGCACACCCTGAGCCATCAGATTTCCGAAGCCGCTGATTGGCACAGCCGCACCCTCGCCGCCCGCGTTTGCGATTGGCTCATAAAGACCCAGCGCTCCGAGGACTACTCCCGAAACAACAAACGCTGTGAGGATCCGCGCGGGAGTGAGCGAGGTTTTGTCAATTAAAATCTGACCGACGGCGCAGATAAGTCCGCCGAATATGAAAGCGTTTAAAAACTGCATAAACATACTCCTTATTAAAAAATACATTATGTTTGATATTATTCCAATAAAAATAGATTCTATGTGAAAAAGAAATGAATTTTTATAAAATACACTACACATTTTTCCGGAATTGTGTTACAATCTAAAATGGATTATTATGATAAGTGAATAATTAAGAACAGGGAGTGAATCAAATGGTCGAGGTACAAAATTTGACCAAGCGCTACGGCAATATCAAGGCTGTTGACAACATCAGTTTTTCGGTTGAGCCGGGCGTAATCCTCGGCTTTCTCGGACCAAACGGCGCGGGAAAGTCAACTACCATGAATATTATAACGGGTTACATCTCGTCAACCTCGGGCACCGTTACAATTGACGGCTGTGATATTCTGGATAATCCAAAGCAGGCAAAGGCAAAAATAGGATATCTGCCCGAAATCCCGCCGCTCTATATCGATATGACGGTGCGCAAATATCTTGAATTTATGTTTGACCTAAAGCGCGTTAAGCTGCCAAAGGATAAGCATATTGCCGAGGTAATGCGTCTTGTGCACATCACAGGCATGGAGGGCAGACTGATCAAGAACCTTTCAAAGGGCTACAAACAGCGCGTGGGCTTTGCTCAGGCACTTCTCGGAAATCCGCCCGTGCTCATTCTTGACGAGCCGACTGTAGGACTTGACCCAAAGCAGATTATTGAAATCCGCAACCTCATCCGCAGTCTCGGCAAAAAGCACACTGTGATTTTCTCGTCGCACGTTCTCTCCGAGGTATCGGAAATCTGCGACCGAGTTATCGTGATAGCAAAGGGCAAAATCGTCGCCGACGCAAAAACAGACGAGCTGGCGGCTACTTTATCAAATAATCTGAAGCTCTCGCTCATCATCGAGGGCGCATCGTCGGCAGTAATCGCTGAGTTAAAGAAGATTCCAAACGTCAAGAGTGTAAAGAAGCTTCGTGAGTTCAGCGGAAATTCCGCCAAATACACGGTTGACTATCAAAAGGATACCGATATCCGCCGCGACGTTTTCAACGCAATGTCGCGCATAGAATGTCCGATTCTCGAAATGCAGTCGGGCAACGAATCGCTTGAGGAGATGTTCCTCAGGCTGACAAAGGAAAAGGGAGGTAAATCTGATGACAGCAATTCTTAAAAGGGAGCTTTCCTCATACTTCCGCTCGGCTACGGCTTACGTTGTAATGGGCGTTTACTTCTTCTTTTCGGGACTGTTCTTCTATCTTTACTGCTTCCGCGCAAACTCAACTAACCTTTCGTATGTTTACGCGAATATGTTTTACATAATCATGTTTATTATTCCGATTATCGCAATGAAAACATTTTCGGAAGAAAAACGCCAGAAAACCGACCAGGCGCTTTTGACCTCGCCTACAAGTCTGACCGAGATCGTGCTCGGCAAGTTTTTGGGCGCGTTCATCCTTTATTCGATCTGCTGCTCAATCTTTTTGCTGTACGCGGTTGTAATTTCGTTCTTCGCTCAGCCGCAGTGGTCGGTTGTGCTCTGCACCTTCCTCGGAATCCTGCTCTTAGGCGGTTCGTTTATCGCAATCAACGTGTTTATCTCCGCTCTGACCGAGAGTATGATCGTTGCGGCTGTTGCCGGCATGGCTATCGGACTTATCATAGACATGATGACCTACTTCATCAGCATGATTTCAATTACATGGATCGCCGACCTGCTCGGTAAAATCAACTTTATCAACTACTATCAGAATTTCACCTACGGCGTACTCAGTATAGTAGACGTAGTATTTTTCCTGAGTGTGACGGCAATGTTTTTGTTCTTCACCGTCCGCATTCTTGAAAAAAGACGCTGGAGCTAAGGAGGTACAGACATGGAAAATAAAGAAAAAACCGCGGCTGTACAGACCACTGAGGACACAAAGGCAGCCGACGAAGTAACGGCAGAAACAACAGAAGAAACAAAACCTGAGGCAAAAGCCGGGGGTAAAAAGGAAAAGAAGAAAAAGGACAAAAAGCAGGGCGGCATTAAGAAAATGCTTAAGACAAGAAAATTCCGCCACGGTTCCGTTGCAATTGCAATCACCGCAATCGTTGTGGCTCTTGTGGTCGTTCTCAACATTATCGTGGGACTTCTTGTTGACCGCTTCCCCAACCTCAAGGTTGACTTCACCTCAAATCAGGCTTACGCGCTACAGAACGACACCAAGGAGTACATCAAGAATATCAAAAAGGACGTAACTCTCTACGTTCTCTCAACAAAATCTGCCTTTGAGAGCAACGGCGAGTACTTTGTTCAGGCGGAGAACCTGCTTGAAAAAATGGAAAAAGGTTCTGACGGCAAGCTGTCCGTAATCTATAAGGATACCTCAACAGACCCGAGCTTTATCAAGAAGTACTCAAACATCAACTGGGATTCAAAAACTAACCTTGCGGTAATCGAGTGCGGAAAGCAGTACAAGGCACTCACTCTTGACGACTGCTTCACCTACGACGAGCAGTATGCCGCTCAGGGTATATATAAATACACCTCAACAACAATTGAACAGGCGGTTGTAAAGGGTGCGCTTTATGTGACAACCGAAAACAAGGTAACGGTTGACGTAATCAAGGACAACCAGCCCGGAGATTACTCGGGAGTTACCGCTCTGCTCAATGACAACGCTTATCAGGTAAACGAAATCTCGCTTATCACAAGCGATATCAGCAAGGACGCTGACTTTGTTCTGCTCTTCGCCCCCTCTGTTGACCTCGACGAGGCTCAAACCGAAAAGCTCTCAAAGTGGCTCAAAAACGGCGGCAAGTACGGCAAGAACCTCATTTACGTTGCAAGCTCCAACCCTGTTGATACTCCAAATCTCAACGCGCTTCTCAACGACTGGGGCATGGCTGTAAATACGGGCTTTGTATTTGAAACCGATCCCAACCACCTGCAGACAGGCGCGAACAACTACACCTTTATCGCGGATTACACCGAGGAATACGTTGAAAACCTCAAAAACCCGAATATCCCGATACTTATGAATTTCACTCATGCAATCGACATAAAGGACGACTCCGTAGCAAAGCCGATCCTCAAAACCTCAGACCGCGCCGGCATTGAGCCTGTTGACCATAAAGACGACTGGGATTACAATAAGGCGGTCAAGGGCGAGGCTATCCCCGTTGCGGCAGAGGGCACAAAGGCGAGCGGCGACTCAACCTCACGCCTTATCGTGTTCGGAACCGAGCGCATGCTGCTCAAGACCTTTATGCAGTACAACAGCTTTAACAACTCCGCGTTTATCATGAATATCTTCAACACAATCTCCGACAAAGACGATGAAACCGTAGTTATCGAGGGCAAGTCAATGGAAGAAACCGAGCTCGGAATCACCGACCAGAGCTCAACGGCGGCAATCCTTGTAATCTTTGTCATCGTTATCCCCGTTGGCATAATCATTCTCGGAATTGTGCTCTGGATTCTCAGGAGGAACAAATAATGAAGAAGAAAAAGACTCTTATTATCGTCATAATCGCGGCAGCGGTTCTTGTGGGCGTAATGCTTCTTTTGATTTTTCTGCCCAAGGGCTCAGGCAGCGACTCATCAACGGTCGACGAAGGCGTTGCAATGAAAACTGTCACCGATAAGGACGGTATGCACCAGGCTGTGGTTGAAACCGAGCCGAACGGCGAAATTAAAAACAACAGCTACGGAACGCTGATCAAAAACATTCCGGCGGATATCAAAACGATCCACGTTGAAAACAAAAAGGGAACACTTGACGTTATCTCAAACACACCAAAGGGTGAGGCAACGGTCTATAAGCTCAAGGGCTATGAGGACTATGCGCTGCAGTCTGGTATTCCGGATAAGATCGCTAACGCCGCGGCAAAGCTCGATTTCTCAAAGGTTGCCTCTCAGAGCGGGGACAAAAAGTCCGAGTTCGGTCTTGATGAGCCGCGCGCAACGGTAACCGTAACCTACAACGACAAGACAAAGGCAAAGTTTATTGTGGGAAGCGACGCTCCGCAGTCGGCAGGTACATATATTCAGTTCGGAACAGAGCCTACTATCTACCTCTGCGACACCGAAACCGTTTCGGCATTCGACCTCGGACTGAACGATTTCATGGATCTCAATATCAACAAAACGGCTGACACCACCGAAAACAACGACGCAAGCTCAATTACTATCTCGGGCAGCGGCTTTGACAGCGAAATCGTGCTAAAGCCGAACAAGGACGGCAAAAACGCGGCTTCGTTTGTGATGACATCTCCTTCCGGCGGATATGCAAATGAGAGCGAGGCTAGTCTTATCAGCGGCGGAATCCGCGGACTTTACGCCGACAGCGTAGAGATGGTTGATCCGTCGGACGACCAGCTCAAAAAACTCGGTCTTTTATCTCCTCACGCAAAAATCACGGCGGTTTATCCCGACGTGACCGTCAAGCTTATCGGTTCAAAGCCCGACGGCGACGGAAAGGTCTATATCATGACCGACGGCGGCAAGGTAGTCTATAAATTATTTTCCGAAAAAGCCGCGTGGACAGCAACTTCCTACGAAAAGCTTTTGTCGGATTATGTAATCAGCCCCAAGATGGATTCGCTTTCGGGTGTTACCGTTAAGGCTGACAAGACCTACGATTTCTCGCTTGACACCAAAACCTCAACAAAGACAGATGATGAGGGAAGCGAGACCACAAGCACAACAACGACCGTTCAGTATAACGGCAAGGACGTTGACCTCGGCAAGTTCACAACCTACTACGACGATTTGTCGCTTATTAAGCTTTCCGAGAAGAAGTCAAAGAGCTTCAGCGGCTCGCCTGAAATCTCGGTGACCTATACCTACAGCGACGGCACAACCGACAAGGCTGAGTTCTACGCCGCAGGCAACGAGTTCTACACTGCAGTGCTCAACGGAAAGGCTGTTGGAAGCTGCTACAAGGCGGACGTTGTAAGAATCAAAAACAACATCAAGGATGTAATAAAATAGCACAGACACCTCATATAATCGGACGGGAGGCGAATGCCGTGAAAAAATTTATAGCAGCGGCACTTGCGCTTGCCGTCACCGCGCCGCTTTGCGGCTGCAATATAATGTCGATTGTTGAAAGCGACATAAAGCAAAACAGCTTTAGCGCAGTTAAAAAGGAGCGCGACGACTTAAAAAAGAACTACAAGGGCAGGGGCTATGCCTGCCTAAAGAAAGCTGCCGAGCAGGACGCCTACGCCGCAATCGACGTTGCCGCAAAAAAGCTGCAAAGCGAAGAATTTGAAATTGAAAGCGGCTCGGCGTTTGATAATTTCGGTTATATTTTGGAGTTCTACAAAAACGACAACCCCGATGTGTTCTGGATAAGGGACGATTCGCCCTACAGCTACGTCGATAACGGCGATACCGTGACGATTGAGCTTGAGTTCAAAACCACCGGCGACAAGCTCGCAAGGCAAAAGGTTGAACTTGATACAAAGGTGAGAAGAATCGTTTCCTCTGCTCCAAAAAACGGCACCGATTACGAAAAGGAGCTGTATATCAACAGCTACATAGTAGACAACTGTAAGTATGACAAGGAGGCAGCCGCGCTTCACAAGCAAAAGAAAATCCGCGGCAACGAGCAGGATGTATACGGCGCGCTTGTTGAAGGCAGCGCGGTATGCGAGGGCTACGCGCGCGCGTTCAGTCTGCTCTGTCAGAAGTTGAACGTTGAGTGTTCGCTGCTCGAGGGCTACGCCAGCGAAAAAAACAGCGACACAGGCAAAACCGAGCGCGAGGCGCATATCTGGAACTGCGTAAAGCTCGACGGAAAATGGTACCACACCGACGTTACATGGAACGACGACACAAGCGGTGATTTTTCCGACGTATACTCGCGCAGATATTATTTTCTCAACCTTACCACCGAGGAAATCACCCGCGACCACGAAATAAGTCCGCTGTACGGAAAGAAGCTAAATAACGACGGCGACTTTTACAATGAATTCATTCCCGAGTGCAACAGCGACGATTATAACTATTTCAAGCTCAACTGCCCCGTGCTTTCAAGCTTTGACGACGTTGAAGCCGTGACAGCGGCGCTCACCACGGCGGCTTCAAACGGCGATGTGTACTTTGATTTTCTGATTGACAAAAAGCTTGATTTCTCTCAAACCAAGTCGCAAATCGCCGGCAGCGAGGGCGCGGAATGGATCGCGGAAGCCAACAGCCGCAACGGCGATTCAAATCAGCTCGGCGACAACTGCTCGCTGGTAGGCTTTGAGGACCGCAGGCTGATAACATTTTTACTCAAATACGAATAAAGGATGATTTTATGAAATACGACGTTAGGCAGCTTGAGCTGCTTTCAAACGAACAAATTGCCGACGGTATTTTTGATATGAGGCTGCGCTGCAACGAGCCCGACCTCAAAATCGAGTGCGGTCAGTTCGCCCATGTTTATGTGCCCGGAAAGTCACTGCGCCGCCCGATCTCAGTTTGCGACGCCTCAGACGGCGTGCTTCGTCTGGTCTATCAGGTCAAGGGCGAGGGCACGCGCGCAATGTCGCAGATGAAAGCAGGTCAGGATGTGGACGTGCTCTATCCGCTCGGCCACGGCTTTAACGTTGAAAGCGGAAAGCGCTACTGCCTTATCGGAGGCGGAATCGGCGTTCCTCCAATGCTCTACACCGCAAAGCAGTGTCAAAATCCCCTTGTTATTACAGGCTTCCGAAACAGGGATTTTGTTATTTTACAGGACGACTTCAAATCGGCAGGCGCTGAGGTCATGCTCTGCACCGACGACGGCACTGCAGGCAAAAAAGGCTTTGTTACCGACCTATTAAAGGAGCAGATCGCTTCTGTTGATGAGGTTTGCGCCTGCGGCCCGATCCCAATGCTCAAAGCGATCGCTCAGGTGTGCAAGGAGGCGGACAAGCCGTGCCAGATCTCACTTGAGGAGCGAATGGGCTGCGGCGTGGGAGCTTGCCTTGTGTGCGCCGTAAAGGTTCGCAAAAACGGCGAGGAAATCATGCAGCACGTCTGCAAAAACGGCCCTGTATTCAACGCGGAGGAGGTAGTATTTTAATGGCTGATATATCTGTAAATGTAGCCGGCGTAAGCTTTAACAATCCGCTTATCGCCGCTTCGGGAACTTTCGGCTTCGGCAGAGAATATAACGAATTTTATCCGCTCGAAAAGCTCGGCGGAATCTCCTGCAAGGGAATCACCCCCACGCGCCGCGACGGCAACCCGCCGCCGAGAATCGCCGAAACACCGTCGGGTATTTTAAACGCGGTCGGACTCCAGAACCCCGGAGTTGACGCGTTCATCAAAGAGGATTTACCGTGGCTCAAGCAGCAGAACACGGTTATTATAGCGAATATCGCGGGCAACACTCCCGAGGAATACTGCCTTATGGCTGAAAAGCTAAGCGGCACCGACGTTGACATGATTGAAATGAACATTTCCTGCCCCAACGTAAAGAACGGCGGAGTTCAGTTTGGAACAAGCTGCGAATCGGTTGAGGCAATCACCTCCGCTGTGCGCAAGCACTGCACAAAGCCGCTTGTTGTAAAGCTCAGCCCAAATGTAACGGATATCGCTTCAATCGCAAAGGCTGCGGAAGCCGCAGGAGCGGACGCTGTTTCAATGATCAACACCCTCACGGGCATGCGCATCGACATCAACAGCCGCCGCCCAATCATTCACAACAATACGGGCGGTCTCAGCGGAGCGGCGGTTTTCCCCGTAGCTGTAAGAATGGTCTGGCAGGTTGCTAACGCAATTAAAATCCCGATAATCGGAATGGGCGGCATAACAACCTGGGAGGACGCGGTCGAAATGCTGATCGCAGGCGCAACAGCTCTGCAAATCGGCACAGTTCTGTTCTCAGACCCCTACGCGCCTATTAAAATCAACGAGGGAATCAATAACTTCCTCGATAAAAACGGAATAAAAAGCGTTACCGAGCTTTCAGGCACGGTGATCCCGTGGTAATAAAAAACGGTCGGCGTTATGCCGACCGTTTCCATATATTACTGTCCGTCAGGGTAAACCGCGCGCTCACCGCCGATATATTTCGGTCTGGTTTTCGCCGCGAGTAATATTGCCTGTCCTATATGATCTATGCTCAGCCTTACGGGTACCGCAACGCGTTTTAGGTGCATTCCGATAAGCGTTCCGCCGATATCAAGTCCCGCGTTCGCTCTTATTTCTTCAACGGCAACGGGGTTCTTGAAATTCAGATACGCGGTTGTAGCAAACGAGCCGCCTGCCTTTGGCTGCGGCATAACGCAGACTGTTTCGGCGTTTGGCACGGCTTCCTTTTCGATTATGATCGCGCGGTTAAGGTGTTCGCAGCACTGAGCCGCGAGGTATACTCCAAAGCTTTTGAGCGAGTCATTTATCCCCGCAAAAACCGCCTGAGCGGCCTCAAGGCTTGAAGCGTGACCGATCACGCCGCCCGTGATCTCGCTTGAAGAGCAGCCTACGACCATAATATCTCCCGGCTTCAAATCCGCGGCAGCGCAAAGCTCGTCCGCCGCTCTTTTTGCCTGACTGTACAATTCATCGTTCATGTTGTCATCTCCGATAATCGATATTATCTTTAGTATATCACATTATCCGTCAAAAATAAAGTGTGTGTCAATTTCTCATTCGCCGCATATTCTATAGTACAGCGAAAGCTGTATAATATAAGGGAACCTCTGCACGACATTGAATTATTAGAGATTCCCATAAAAGAAAGCGGGAATTAAGTGAATATCAACGGAAAAAAGGGTGTTGACATTTCCTCGGCAAACGGAAACGTCAGCATCGAGAAAATTAAAAAAGCGGGCTATGATTTTGTTATGATTCGCTGCGGCTACGGCTCGGACATCGCCTCTCAGGATGACTCACAGTTTGAGAACAACGTCAAAAAATGCGAGGCGGCAGGTGTTCCGTGGGGCGCGTATCTTTACTCCTACGCGCTTAATACCGACGAGGCAAAAAGCGAGGCGCGCCACGTTGCAAGGCTGCTGAAAAACAAAAAGCCCACCATGCCCGTGGCGTTTGACATGGAGGACGGCGACGGATACAAGCAGCGCAACGGAATGCCCGGCAATAAAACGCTTGTGGCGATCTGCAAAACGTTTTTATCCGAAATTAAAAAGCAGGGTTATTATCCGATGCTGTACTCCTCGCTGAGCTGGCTCAACAATCAGCTTAACGACAAAAGTCTGCTCGACAGCTACGATATCTGGGTAGCTCAGTGGAGCTCGTCGTGCTCATACAAGGGCAGCTACGGAATGTGGCAGTACGGCGGCGAGGTTAACTATATCGACGGAAACACAATCGCGGGAGTCGGAGTAATCGACAAGGACAAAGCGTACAAGGACTATCCGACAATCATTAAAAACGGCGGCTATAACAACTGGAAAAAGTCAAATAAAAAGGTGCTTGATACGTCCGGTTATAAAAAGGGCGACAAAAGCACGGGCGTGTTCGCGCTCAAAGAGCTGCTGATGATTTCAAAGCAGCTCAAAATCACAACTCAGGGGATGGATCAGAACAAAATATTCGGCGACGGCACGGAAATTGCGGTAAATCAGGTGCTTAAAAAAGGCGGTTACGCGCAAAACGGAATAGCCGGCGATAATTTTGTAAAATACCTTTACGGTCTGATAAAAGCAAAGCTATAAAAACAGGGAGCCGGATTTCCGACTCCCTTAGATTATGTAAATTGATTAGTCGTTTTTAGCCTCAAGGAACTTGTAAACGCCTGCTGCGAGAGCCGCGCCGATGAACGGACCTAC
>OMXW01000116.1 GCA_900315085.1 uncultured Eubacteriales bacterium | reverse complement strand
CGCAAGTTTGACACCCAACTCCCGCAAAAACACCTCAAAGCGTACTGTTTAAGCCAAAAAATTTGTCAAGAAATTTGTTTTATGGGGTAGTATTTTCTGGTATTGTGTGGTATAATATAGGCAGAGGTGGTTAAAATGCGCGTTATGACGACAAAATCCAAGAATGCCGAGTCCTTTTACATCACTAAATCCTTCAAGAACAATGCTGGAAAATCTACGTCCAAGATTGTCCGCAAGCTGGGAACGCTGCGTGAACTGAGTGAAATGCTCGGTACCGACCGTGACGGCGTGATGGCTTGGGCGCGTGAGCAGGCGCGGATTGAAACAGAGAAATACAAAGCCGACAAGGAGCAGCAGCTTGTTCAAATTACGTTTCATGCAGACAGACATTTGGATTACAACCGCCAAAAGCTGTATGAGGGCGGCTATCTGTTCTTGCAGTCTGTCTACTACAAGCTTCGTCTGGACAAGGTGTGCCGAAAAATCAGGGATAAACATTCCTTTGAATATGATTTGAACGCCGTTTTGTCCGACTTAATCTACACAAGGATTCTCGACCCTGACAGCAAACGTTCTTCCTTTCAATCTGCCCAAAGGTTTTTGGAATCGCCGACTTATCAGCTTCACGATATTTACAGAGCGTTGGGCGTACTTGCTGAAGAAAGCGATTTGATTCAGGCGGAAGCGTACAAGAACAGCAGCTTTCTCGGCAAGCGCAACGACCGCGTGCTTTACTATGACTGTACCAATTATTACTTTGAAATTGAGCAGGAAGACGGGCAAAAGCGTTACGGCAAAAGCAAGGAGCACCGTCCGAATCCGATTGTGCAAATGGGGCTGTTTACCGACGGCGACGGAATTCCGCTCGCTTTTTCGCTCTTTCCGGGCAATCAGAACGAGCAAACCTCTGTTAAACCGCTTGAAAAGAAAATATTAAAAGATTTCCGGTGTGAAAAGTTTGTCTATTGCAGTGACGCAGGACTTGGCAGCGAAAACAACCGTGTATTCAACCATATGGGGCAGCGGGCATTCATCGTGACCCAATCCATTAAAAAGCTGCCGAAGGAAGAACGCGATTGGGCGTTGGAGCATACGGAGTTTCGGGACGTAAAAAATGATGCGCCCGCCGATTTTGACAAGCTTGGTAACGAGAACGAGGACGCCCTGTATTACAAAGAAATTCCCTATACAACAAAGCGGCTTCATCAGCGGCTGATTGTTACCTATTCGCCTAAATATGCGGCTTACCAAAAACAGATTCGCCAAAAACAAATTGAGCGGGCACAGAGCATGATTCGTTCAGGCTCCGCTAAGCGACAGAGCAAAAATCCAAACGACCCGGCGAGATTCATTCAAAAAATCGCCGTAACGAAAGACGGCGAGGTAGCCGAGAAGCAGTCTTACTGCCTTAATTCGGCAAAAATAGAGGAAGAAGCGCAATATGATGGATTTTACGCGGTTTGCACCGATTTGTTAGATGACCCTGTGAGCGATATTCTAAGAGTCAGCGAAGGAAGATGGCAGATTGAAGCGGACTTCCGTATGATGAAAACCGATTTTTCGGCAAGACCCGTGTTTGTGCGCAGAGAAGACCGTATTCAGGCGCACTTTCTGATTTGCTTTCTTTCACTGATGATATTCAAATTCTTGGAGCGGGAGCTTGCAAATAGATACACCTGTGAACAAATGCTGGACACGCTGCGATCCATGAACTTTGCAGACATCGAAGAACAAGGCTTTATGCCGCTCTACACTCGGCAAACAATTACCGACGACCTCCACAATGCCTGTGGTTTCCGCACAGATTTCCAATTCATTTCCAAAAGCAAAATGCTCCAAATCCAAAAATTTAGCAAGGGAAGATAAAAAATACTACTCCTCAAAACGAACCGCAACAGCGCAAAAACCCGCATTCTATCGGACTTTTGCGCTGCTTTTTTGGTGTTGAGGTGTCAAAGATGGGATTATAGCATACTTTTTCGAAAAAAGCAAATCCTTGTTGAGTTGAGAGTTGAAAGCGGAAAGTTGCAAATTACGGATCAGGTTTGATATTTTTGTAGCGGGTCTACACTCAAAAATCAACTTACCGGCTGACAACCGACCTCTAAATACCAAACTCCGCAAGAATCATCTGGATCCTTGTGGCGTCCTCCACCGTGATCTCGCCGTCGCCGTCGGAGTCGGCAAGCAGCAGCTCGGGCTGCCAGAGCCGCTCGTATTCCGCGAGGTGCCGCTGGATAGCGGTGACGTCGTTGATGTTCAGCCTGCCGTCAAGGTTTGCGTCGCCGACGACGGAAGCGAAAACCTTCGCGTTTTCAAGCCCTTTTTCGGCGCAGTATTCAGCGGCGGGAGAGTTCTCGAAGCAATAGATCGCGGTGCTGCCGTCAAACGCGGCGGAACCGATGCTCTCGACGGTTTCGGGCAGGAAAACCCGCGTAAGCGCCGGGTTTCCGCCGAAGCAGCCCCCCTCAAGGGCAGTCACCGAGGCAGGAAGCACAATATCAGTGAGCGCGGTGTTGTAAAAGGCATACTCGGGAACGGTCGCAAGCTCCTGCGGGAGCGTCAGGCTTTGCAGGCTTGTGCAGTTGCAGAAGGCGTTTTCGCCGATGGACGCGAGGGTGCCGGGCAGCTCGGCCGCTTTAAGCGACGAACAGTTATTGAACGCCGCGAAGCCGATCGCTTCAAGGCTTGTATTCGCGAGATCGACGCTTTCGAGCGTCTCACAGCCGTTGAACGCCATTATTCCGATGTTTTTGAGAGTTGATGGCAGGTCAACGCTTTGCAGATCAGCGCAGCCGCTGAAAGCAAAGCTGCCGACGGACGTGTAGCCCTCGGGGATCGTGACGGAAACGACCGCCGTATTCTCAAAGCAGCGCGAATAAACTCCGACGACAGCCCTGCCGCCCAGGGTTTGGGGCAGCTCGACCTCCGAGCTGTCGCCCAGATACTTCGCGACCCACAGACGTTCGCCGCTTGTTACAGCGTAGCGGAAATCGCCCTCGTCAAAGAAAGTGTCGGCGTGCGTGGTCAGCGTGCCTATATGCAGCGCCGTCAGCGCTGTGACCGCCGCCAAAAGCGCGGCGCAGATTTTTTTGAGGGGTCTCATGCAAATCCTCCCTTATTCGCCCAAAAGACGGAAGCAAAAGCCTCCGCCTTTTTCGGTCAATTTGTTTCTGTTGTCGCTTCCGCGGTGGTTTCCTCAGCGCTCACCTCTTCGGCAACCGCAGTTTCGGCATCTTCCGCAAATGCGGGAGCGGAGCCTGCAGTAAGTACTGCCGAGAGGCAGAGTGTTACGGCAAGTGTTTTGACGAGTTTGTTTTTCATTTGTGAGTTCCTCCTCTGTATTTTTTTTATCCGGAACGGTACGACCAATTACTCGTGATCCGGGGCTTTCCCCTGTACCACCCAAAGGCAGGTTTCCTGGCTTACAGATCAAAGACTCTTTCCACGCCTTCCCGCATGAGGAGTGCAGTGACATCTAAGAGAAAA
>OMXW01000059.1 GCA_900315085.1 uncultured Eubacteriales bacterium | reverse complement strand
GAAAGCCAACAACCTGCAAATCG
The DNA here is from genome assembly GCA_900315085.1 of uncultured Eubacteriales bacterium. GTDB lineage: Bacteria > Bacillota > Clostridia > Oscillospirales > Acutalibacteraceae > Ruminococcoides. The sequence continues at coordinate 14,487 of OMXW01000059.1, read as the reverse complement.
CGTGAAAAAATGCAGGATTGGCACAAACTGCAGTCAAAAGTGCAGTCAAACCGCGAAAAATTCAGGCTTTAAGCCATTCGCAGCGGTCACTCGCACCAATCCTTAAAATCTCGAAAATGGCTTAGATAAGCTGTTTTCGGGATTTCTTTTTTTCTCAAAAGTGCCCGTGTTCTTTATCATGTTCTTTATTTCATTTATTACGCTGTTTCAAGCAGATTTGCAACACTGGATAAAGCTGTTTTATTTGTCTGCTGTACAGCGTGTGCATAGATATTTAATGTGGTGCTTGTCTGGCTGTGTCCTAACAAAGCAGATACCGCCTTAACATCAACACCGACTGCAATAGTATAATTATTGAAGCTGGTATTACAAGTTTTGTTTTTGAATGCCGCCACGATTCAACCTTAACTGCAACAAACTATTTAAAAAGGGAGAAAAATTATTATGATATATTAAGCTCACAATGGAATAGAACAAAAGATGATATAAATAAAGTTTTTGAAGAAATAGGAATGTAAACTTTAATTAGAAAAACCTTTGAGTTTGATCTTCGCCAAGCTCAAAGGTTTTAATTAACAGAACATAAAAACGCAAAAAGAGGCGGCAATCACGCCGCCTCTTGAATGTCCTATAAATTTTTTAACTGTACTTTGGACTCAACTCCGAAAATAGAATGTTTCAGGTTAAAAACTAAGTATTACATTGGACCTTCTCCAATCGTAAAGATACCGTAAATCAAATTAAATCATACATGGGAAAAACTCCCTTCAAATAATAGCAAACTATATAACAAATGATTTGTCGATATCATCGAAAAAACTTAACTTCTCATTGGCCTGTCCACCATTTTAGTCTTCGTTTTTATAGACTTCTTAATATTAAATTGTGATAAGGTCGAACCCCGATCACTTACTGAATTCACATACTCGCCTGTTCAGGTAAACATCTTCAATCTATGTAAACAATGAAAGCATTTTTTATATCCTAAAGGAAGATGTCTACAAATGAACGCCAATCATAAGAAATAAGAAAAAATGTTTTATAACACTGAAAAAATATGTTGCTTCATCAAAACAGGTTTACTCTGCTTCACCCGTAAGCACCGGGCATGATACATTGGGGGGTAAGCTCCGCAGATAGTCTTTAATCTGGTGCTTAAAATAGATATTAACTTTCATATTAAAGACCTCCTTGTCTTTCCTTTATCTTTGTCTATATTATACACTGGTTTATCCACAATGTCAATACTTTTTATAAAAATATTTAAAATTTTATTTTAAAAAAATCTATTGTAAATCAAAAAAATATATGGTATAATAATATTTGCAGGGTGTTAAAAAACACGTTTTGGGGCTTGGTTATCTAAGCCCTGTTTTTATTGCAAACAAAAAGAGAGCTTTGAAAGCTCCCCGTTTTTATTCTGATAAAGAAAATTATTTCTTCTCCCTGCCGAGCAGATAATCTACCGAAACTTCGAGGATATCCGCAAGAGCAACAAGCTCTACGTCGGTAACAAATCTGATCTGACCTTCGAGCTTGGAAAGACCGGACGCGTTCATATCTACGCCGTTAACCTGAAGCTGAGCGAGGAGTTCCTTCTGCTTCATACCCTTTTGCTTTCTGACAAGCTCAACACGGTTTCCTACCAGGTTTCTGTCCCCAAGTTCCTGTTTTCTTAATCTCATTTTTTACTCTCTCCATATCCATTAAAATTCTTTTTGATAATTCCTTTTGAATATTCTTTATAAAAATTCTCCAAAAAAATTCTTCAAAAAAATTCTTCAAAAACATTATGGGACTATTATAATACTTTATTAGAAAAAAAACAAGTGTTTTTTGTAAATAAATTTAAAAATTTGAAATTTTTTCACGAAAAGAATTACAAAGTTACAATCATTTGTTTATTGTTTGCAATATTAGGTTACATTTATATAATATTTTATGAATAATACATAGTATTTTTACTCCTGTTGAAAGTTGTTAACTCTGTTAAAAAGAGGCTGTTGTATTGTTAAAGATTGTCAACTATGTTAAAAAGGGAGTTTTTTGTTGCATTTACTACAAAGTGTTACAAAAAAGTTACACTCTAAGACGTACAAAAAGGGCTGATTCGGTAAATCCGAAACAGCCCTGATTAATTTATTAATTACTTTTAAACCGAAAAGGTTCCGTCCTCAATCTGTTTGAGCATTGCCACACGGTTGTCGTGTCTGCCGCCCTCTTCGGGGGTGTTGAGGAATATATCCGTGAATTTAACTGCGTCCTCCTCGCTTGTAACTCTGCCGCCCATGCAAAGAATATTCGCGTGGTTGTGACGGCGTGTCATCTCCGCGCCGAATTCGTTGTTTACAACAGCCGCTCTTACTCCCTTTACCTTATTGGCAGCCATTGAGATACCGATTCCGGTGCCGCAGCAGAGGATTCCGAGCTCGCAGTCGCCCTCGGTAACAGCCTTTGCTACCTTGTAAGCGTAAATCGGGTAGTCAACGCTGTCGTCGCTGAATGTACCGAACTCTTTGTACTCTATTCCCTTTTCATCAAGATACTTTTTGATGGCGCAAATAAGATTAAATCCGCCGTGGTCACATCCTAATGCTATCATTTTGTTACTCCCATTCTTTTATTTAACTCTCTTTGCGCCTGCGGAAGTCTGAGGTACGCAGGCATCAGCTTTTCATCCGTAAGCACATCGCCCTCGCTGATGCGTTTAAACGCCGCCAGAGCCGTTGATGACGCTTTTTGGATTTGTATATTACTCGGCGCTAAAATTACGTCAGGAAGCGAATTTTTAAGATACTCAAAGCTTATTTCCGCTCCGTCGCCGATAAGCATGATTTTTTCGCCGTAAAAAGCTTTCAGCTCCTGCTCAAGATCACTGAGAACCAGCGCTCTGTCGTCGCACAGGCGTTCAATTTTGCCGTCCTTTACCCTAAACAGCGCGTTATATACCTGTGAGCACCTTGCGTCCATAACGGCACATACAATGCAGTCAGCGCCGAGCGCGTTATACGCCATGCTTTCAAGCGTGGATACCGAAACGCAGGGCAGGTTGTCGGCAAAGGCAAGTCCCTTTGCCGCCGCCACTCCGATTCGAACTCCCGTAAACGAGCCGGGGCCCGCGTTGACCGCAATTGCCTCAATCTCGCCGAGAGGTACCTGAGCGTTGATTGATAGCTGCTCGATCATCGGCATAAGCGTCTGGCTGTGAGTAAGCGAGGTGTTTATAAAGAACTCGCCTATGATTTTATCCTCCTGCGCAATGCACGCAGAAGCCGCCTTTGCGGAGGTATCTATAGCCAATATTTTCAATTCAAATCAAGACCTTCAATTTCAAATATTCTCTGATTGTCGTTTTCGCCCCGGGAAATTGTAATCCTAACGCAGTCGTCTGGCAGCGCGCCCTCTATGTTTTCGCTCCACTCGATTACAAGTATTCCGTTACCGATGTAGTCAAAAAAGCCTGTGGAATACAAATCCTCCCACGTATTAACGCGGTACATATCGAAGTGGTAAAGATTCCACTTTCCTCTGTACTCATTTACGAGCGAAAAGGTCGGGCTTGATACGCCGCTTTCCACCCCGAGCGCGGCTGACAGTCCGCGGGTAAAGGCGGTTTTCCCCATTCCCAGCCCGCCGAACAGCGCGATTACTTCAACGCCGCTCAGCTTTTCGGCAATCTGCGCGCCTATTTTCTCGGTCTGAGAGGCGCTGTCGGAAATTAATTTCGTCATATCAGAACAAGCCCGTGATCTTGCCCTCGGCATTTACGTCAATGCTGTGAGCGGCAGGTTTTTTGGGAAGTCCAGGCATGGTCATGATATCGCCCGTGTAGGCGACAACAAAACCTGCGCCGTTTGAAAGCGAAACGTTTCTGACGGTGATTTCAAAGTCCTTGGGTGCGCCGAGAAGCGCGGGATTATCGGAGAGCGAATACTGGGTTTTTGCGATACAAACAGGCAGCTTGTCTGCACCGAGCTTTGTTACCTCGGCAATAGCCTTTTCAGCCGCTGTTGTATAGTTGACCTTTGATGCTCCGTATATTTTTGAAGCGATAGCCTCAATTTTCTCCTTTACGGTGAGCTCCAGCGGATAAATCGGAGCGAAATCGGAGGGCTTGTCGCAGGCTTCAACAACCTTCTGCGCCGTTTGCCTTGCAGTACTCCTCGATGAACGAAAGCTCTGCATCAGTATCGGTGCCGAAGCGGTTGATTGCCACTACTACGGGCACGTTGTATTTTCTCATGTTTTCAATGTGAACGCCGAGGTTCGCGATACCCTTTTTAAGAGCCTCGAGATTTTCCTGGCTAACCTCTGTTTTTGGAACGCCGCCGTTGTATTTAAGCGCGCGGCAGGTTGCAACAACAACAATCGCGTTCGGCTTCAAGCCGGCATAGCGGCACTTGATGTCGAGGAATTTCTCCGCGCCGAGGTCTGAGCCGAAGCCTGCCTCTGTGATGCAGTAATCTCCGAGCTTGAGCGCGAGCTTTGTAGCTCTTACGCTGTTGCAGCCGTGAGCGATGTTCGCAAAGGGACCGCCGTGCATAATTGCGGGAGTGCCCTCGAGGGTCTGTACAAGGTTTGGCTTGATCGCGTCCTTTAAGAGCGCTGTCATTGCGCCGTCAGCCTTTATGTCGCGCGCGTAAACCGGCTCGCCGCTGTAGTTATAGGCGATAAGAATATTGCCCAGGCGGAGCTTTAAGTCCTCAATATCCGAAGCGAGGCAGAGAATTGCCATTACCTCGGACGCTACCGTGATTATAAAATGATCCTCGCGCGGGATTCCGTTTACCTTTCCGCCGAGTCCTACTACTATATTTCTGAGCGCTCTGTCGTTCATATCAAGGCAGCGCTTGATAAGGATCCTTCTCTGATCGATCCCAAGCTCGTTGCCCTGCTGGATGTGGTTATCGAGCATAGCGCAGCAAAGGTTATTTGCCGAGGTGATTGCATGCATATCGCCCGTGAAGTGGAGGTTGATGTCCTCCATGGGGAGCACCTGAGCGTAACCGCCGCCTGCGGCTCCTCCCTTGATTCCGAACACGGGACCGAGCGACGGCTCTCTGAGAGCGATTACCGCCTTTTTGCCGATTTTTGCCATTGCCTGTCCCAGTCCTGCGGTCGTTGTGGTTTTACCCTCGCCCGCCGGAGTCGGGTTGATTGCGGTGACAAGAATAAGCTTGCCGTCCTGATTGCTTTGAAGTCTCGCGCTGAGCTCATCGGAAAGCTTTGCCTTGTACTTTCCGTAAAATTCAAGCTCGTCCTCGGATATTCCGAGCTGCGCGGCTACGTCCTTTATCGGCAGAAGCTTTGCCTGCTGAGCAATTTCAATATCTGATAACATTTATAAAGCACCTCCGTGTTTTAGTCATGATTATTTATAATTATAACAAATTTAAAGTTTTGTATTATTCTCTATTGATATTATTCGGAGAATTTAATATAATAAATATGAATAAATGATTTTGAGAGGCGTTATATTTGGGTAAAAGTTCACTTACTGACTTTTTCAGAAGAACCGATACGCTGCTCTGGCTGCTGACGATTTCGGCGGTGATTTACAGCTTTATGCTGATTTCAAGCATGCAGCGCGCCGGTGATTACAACTATCTGCGGCCGCAGATAGCAGCGGTGCTGATAGGCACGGCGGCGGCTCTGCTGATTGCGAACGCCGACTATCGGTTTTTGCTGAAAAAATGGTACATTGCCGCGCTGATTGGCATTACGCTTGCGGTGCTTGTTTATCTGTTCGGAATAAACATCAACGGCACCGACGACACCGCGTGGCTCGCGCTCCCCGGAGGATTTACAATTCAGCCGTCGGAGTTTATTAAAATATGCTTTATCATCACGTTTTCAAAGCACATTTCATACCTAAACGAAAAGAAGCTTGTTCAAAGCTTTTTCGGGGTGCTCACGCTTTTGGTTCACGCGCTCATTCCAATGATTATGATTCATTTTCAGGGCGACGACGGAACCGTGCTGATTTTTGCGTTCATCTTCCTGATTATGGCGTATATAGCAGGCGTTCAGCTGAGGTATTTTGTGACGCTCGGAATTACGCTGCTTATCGGAATACCGATTATCTGGAACTTCTTTTTGAACGACGAACACAGGAACCGCTTTCTGGCACTGTTTGACATTGACGGAAACGCGATGACAAACTACGGCTGGCAGCAGTTTCAGGGCAAAATAAGCATGGCGAGCGGAGGGCTTGCGGGCAGCGGACTGTATCACGGTTCGCGCGTTGAATACGGAATAGTCCCCGAGCAGGAAAACGACTTTATCTTCACCGTCGCGGGTGAGGAGCTTGGGTTTATCGGCTGCGTTATTCTTATGGCTATACTGTTCGGAATTATCATCAGGCTGATAATCGACGCGAGAAACTCGAACGACAGCGACGGACGGAATATCTGCACGGGAGTGTTCGCGACGATCGCGGCGCAGACAATAATCAACCTCGGAATGGTGCTCGGCTTTTTGCCGGTTATCGGAATCACGCTGCCTCTGTTCAGCGCGGGCGGAACCTCGGCGCTGAGTACGATGATTTGCATAGGTCTGGTTCAGAGCGTATGCAACCATAATGAGGACGACATGGACACAGCGAAGATTAACCGCAAAAGCCTAAGCAGAACAAGGATCAAGATTTAAACAAAATAATTGGATGTCATTCCGACCAACGCGGAGGAATCCCCCAATCAGGAAAGATTTGTTTGTTGCATTAGGGGATCCTTCGGCAACGCTCAGGATGACATCTATTTTTTAACAAACGTAGGGTTCGGTCAAAAACCGAACCCTATTTTCTTTAATCATTTTCAATTGTAACGCTTGCAAGATACGAGCCGTATGCCCAGCAGGTTTTGTCGTTTTCAATTTCAAAGCTTACCGGAAGCTCCTGAGAGCCTGTGTTTCCGTTTGTCTCCGAGGCGTCGATCACCGCGGTTATTTTGTTCGTTGACAGCTTTTTAAGCTGCTCGCTGCTGCCTATGAACTCAACGTTGAGATTCTTGGTTGTTACCTCTCCCTTGTGACCTGAGGCAAGGTTCTTTATCTTGAACTTGTTGACCGTTATTGTTTTGCTCGACAATTTGCTCAGGTCAATACTGACCTTGATTACCGAGTTGTTGTCGATTACCTTGCAGCCGTCGGGAATATTGAGCTTGAGCGAATCGATGTTGTATTTCTCGTTTTTCAAGGTTGAGAAATCAATTTCATCAAGCGATACCGAAAACAGCTTATCCAAACTCTCCTTCGGGCCCGCTACGCTGACCTGCTTTGGATCTATTGTTAATATATCGTCTGTGATGTCAAAATCCTGCGGCTTGTTTTTGTAGGTCGCCTTGATGTCAACCGTCTTTTTGGGGCTGATTTTTACGGTGCCGTCTACGCTCTTTGCCGACAGTGTAAGATAGCTCTTTGAAAGCTCGTTATCGTTTTTATCGTAGAGCACTACAGACGCGTGGAAGTCCTTTGAATCGCTGAGGTTTTCCATATCCTCTGTGACCGCGCAGACTTTGCTGATTGCCCTGACTTCATCGCTCGGACCCGTTACGGTTACCGTATCGTTTTCGTATGTGACAGACGCGTAGAGATCATCCTTCGCGCTGTACTTGAATTTCGGGATAATCTTAAAATCCTTTTTACTTTCTGTATCGACCTTAACCGTTACCTTTGAGGGCGTACAGTTTGTAATCTGAAAGCTGCTGTTGATTGAGGACTTTTTGTCAGCCGAAACAGCAAGATTGAATGTGCCTGCCTGGTCTACGTTGCTGGCATTTGCCGTGACGATAAAATCGTCCTTTGTGATTGAGCCGAGCAGCGTTCTGTTGCCAGTTACGGTTACAGAAGCGTATGAGCTCTGCTTGTCGGGAAAATAGGTGTTCAGCCCGAGGTTTGACGCCTCATCGGGCAGCGACACCTGAATAGGAATATCGTTTACGGTCACTACCGTATCGTTGCTTGAGCCTGTGCTCATATACACCCATATCGCCAACGATATGACGATTGAGAGCACAAACATGATTTGATTGTTAAACAGTATCTTTTGAAAGAGGGATTTCTTTTTCATTGCTTGTTCCTCCCTCTTCTGAAAAGACGGCTTTTCTCTTCATCGGAATATTCGCCGAGCAAAAGCTCGTTTAGCCTTTTAATTAACTTTTCGCGGTTAAAATTGCGTTCGAGCGAACCGCCTATTGCCAGCGAAACAACTCCCGTTTCCTCGCTCACTACCAAAACGACCGCGTCGCTGAGCTCGCTGATTCCCAGCGCGGCTCTGTGACGAGTGCCGAGGTTGATATCGACGTTCGGGTTGTCGGTAAGCGGAAGAATACATCCTGCGGCGTGCAGCTTTCCGTCACGGATTATACTTGCGCCGTCGTGGAGCGGAGCCTTGTTGAAAAATATATTTCCAAAGAGCGCGACCGAGGTTTCGGCGTTGACAACGGTGCCTGTTGCGGCGATGTCGGAAAGCATGGTTTCACGCTCAAACACTATGAGCGCGCCCGTGCGTGAACGTGAGAAAATCACCGAGGTATCGGCGGCGTCAACAATTGCTTTTTTGACTGAGTTTTCCCACTCGTCGCTCTTCTTCGGCTTGGTAAAAATAGAAAGATATCGTCTCCATGTTTTGTTTCTTCCCATCTGTTCAAGAGCCTTTCTGATTTCGGGCTGGAAGATAATCGCGATGATTACTACCGACGCCTCGAAGAACAGCCTGAGCAGCGAGGAAAGCATTACAAAGTTAAAGGTTGACGCAATAAAGTATACAATCAAGAGCAAAAGTATGCCCTTTAGGAGTTGAATTGCGCGGGTTTCACGAATAAGACGAAAAATTCCGAAAATGAGAAGCGCGATTGCGAGAATATCTATGACGTCTCTGATTTGAATTGTTCTCAGAATTGAACCGATGTTTTCAAAAAATTCCACGCCTTCTGCTCCTTTCCGAATTTTTAAACTTCAAAATATCCCTTTTACTATTCTACCACAAAGTACTCCGTGATTGCAACCTATTTTTTTGCGTTTTTAGAAATTTTGTTTACGGCGTACAGAAAGCTCTGAACCTGCGCCTCATTTGAGAACGCCGACATCACGGCGCGAATCGTTCCGCTGTACTGAGTTGAGTACTGTTCATGCGCAAGCGGCGCGCAGTGTAGCCCGGCTCTGACCGCGATATTGTATCTGTCGCTGAGCAATGCGGCGATTTCCTCGCTGTCGCGTTCGCGAAGATTGAAGGATATTACGGGAACATGGGTGTGCTTCTGCGGCCTTTGGGTGTAGAGCACGACCTCCCTGTTACGCTTTAGTCCGTCGTACAGCCTTTGGGCAAGGCGCATTTCCCTGTCCTCAATATTATTTACTCCCCTGCTCAGCACAAATCGGATACCCTCGTTCAGTCCCGCGATTCCCGGCAGGTTCGGGGTGCCGCTCTCAAATTTATCGGGCAGGATATCGGGCTGTTTGCGGTCGGATGAAAAACTGCCCGTGCCGCCCTGAAACAGGCTGTCGGGTGTTTTTTCGGTGTTTATTAATAATAGCCCTGTTCCCATTGGGCCGTAAAGTCCCTTGTGGCCTGCGGTACAGAGGTAATCTATGCAGGAATTTTTCAGCGAAATAGGCAGAACTCCCGCGCTTTGAGCCGCGTCAAGGCAGAACGGGATTTTATATATTCTGCAAAGTGCGCCGATTCGTTCAACGGGCAGCCTTATTCCGAAAACGTTTGAAGCGTGGGTGCACACCACAAGCTTTGTATTTTCGCGCAGCGCGTGACGGAAATTGTCTAGAGTTTTATCGTCGTCGCCCTCGACCACCTCGGCTACCGAGTAGCTCACTCCCCTCTCTTTCATTGCCTCAATCGGGCGCAATACGGCGTTGTGCTCGAGAGATGAAATAACGGCGTGGTCGCCTTTTTTCAGCGTGCCTTTGATTACCGTGTTGAGAGCCTGAGTACAGTTGAGCGTAAAAATCACGTTCTCGGGGTTTTCAAGGTCAAACAGCTTTGCGGCGTTTTGTCGGCAGTTGTACATGATCTCCGAAGCCCGTACCGACATTTTGTGACCGCTTCTACCCGGGTTCGCGCCGTTTCTGAGCATTGTGCCCGTGACGGCGTTTATTACCGAGCGCGGCTTTGGAAAGGTTGTGGCTCCGTTATCAAAATATATCAAGACAAATCAACGGCGGCTATCCCCACCGTTTTGATGTTTTCGTTTTTTATCAGGCTTACCGCCTCGTCAAAGCCGCGCTTTACAAGCAGGCTGTAGCCGCAGGAGCGACGGCGCAGGTTTGCCGGGGTACGGATCACCCTTGAATTGATTCCGCGACGGCGCAGTACCTCCCTGGCCTTAAGCACTGCTGTCATTGACGGAAACAGTATCAGATTATTGTTCATGTTTTCACCTTTTTCTGTTTTAGTTTTCGCAGTTCCTTATTACATAGTATGTGCGCGGCGAAAAAAGTGAAAAAAATCACAGCGTCCCTAAAAACGCTGTGATAAGATAATTGTCATCCTGAGCGGTGCCGAAAGCGCCAAATAATACAAACAAAGGTTTCCTGTTTGGGGGATTCCTCCGCATTGGTCGGAATGACAGCTTTAATTTGTGTTTTGATTTAGTATTACAGTACCGATGAAAGCATTGAGGTCATGTCGTACATTCCCGCGCCCTGAGCAGCGAGGAACACAGCCGCGTTAACGGAACCTGCGGCAAACACCTCCTTGGACTGTGCCTGGTGGGTGATTGTTACAACCTCGTCGTGACCTGCAAAAATAACTTCGTGCTCGCCTACGATCGTACCTCCGCGGACCGAATGGATTCCGATTTCGTTTTCGGCACGTTTTTTGCGGTAAGCGTGACGGTCGTAAACATACTGCGGCTCGTTTTCGAGGGTTTCCGAAATCGCGTCCGCAATCATAAGCGCCGTTCCGCTGGGAGCGTCAACCTTGAGGTTGTGGTGCTTTTCAACGATTTCAATGTCGAAGCTGCCGCCGAGCACCTTTGCAGCCTGCTTTGAAAGCGCTATTAGAAGATTGATTCCGAGCGACATATTACCGGAGTAGAACACGGCGATTTTTTCGGACGCCGCCTTGATTTTTTCAACCTGCTCAGCCGAAAAGCCCGTTGTGCAAATCACGCAGGGAACCGAGTTTTCAAGCGCGTATTTAAGCATGCCGTCGAGAGCTGCGGGATTTGAAAAGTCGATTATTACGTCGGGCTTTGATTCAGCCTCGTCAAAGCTTTTGTAAACGGGAAAATCGTATTTATTTTCACCGAAAGCGTCAACGCCGAAGATCGCCTGAGTATTTTTGTTGTCATTTACCGCCTGAGCGACAAATCCGCCCATTTTTCCGTTGCAGCCGACAATTGCTACATTTACCATTTTTAACTTCCCCCTAATAGTATTTCAGGGAGTGACAAATGTCGCTCCCTGTTTTATTTTAATTATATTTTACCGAGTAAATCGTACTTTGCAAGGCAGTCCTTGAGGTCGTGGTAACCCGCAACGCTCATGGGTACAAGCGGAAGCTTGCACTCGCCTACGTTGAAGCCGTAAAGGTTCATCGCGGTCTTGATGGGGATCGGGTTAACGTCGCTGAACATGATGTTCATGAGCTCAAGATAGTGGAAGTGAAGCTTCTGAGCCTCGGCAAAGTTATTATCAAGGCAGAGCTGACAAATCTGATGCATTTCGGCAGGACAGATGTTGGCGAAAACAGAGATTACACCCAGCGCGCCGAGTGACAGGAAGGGCACGGTCTGGTCGTCGTTGCCCGAATAGATGTCAAGGTTGTCGCCGCAGAGCGAGCGGATAAGAGCAACCTGGGAAATGTTGCCGCTTGCTTCCTTGATAGCCTTGATGTTTGGATGCTTGCTCAGCTCCTGGCAGGTTTTGGGCTGAATGTTGCAGCCTGTTCTTGACGGTACGTTGTAAAGAATCAGCGGGATGTCAACCGCGTCGGCTACCACGTTGAAGTGCTTTACCAAGCCCGCCTGAGATGTTTTGTTGTAATAAGGAGTTACCGTGAGACAAGCGTCAACGCCTGACTTCTGCGCCTCCTTTGACAGCATAACGGCAGTTGCTGTGTCGTTGCTGCCTGTTCCCGCGATTACGGGGATTCTGCCGTTGATTGTCTTTGCGACAAACTCAAGCACTTCGCAGTGCTCTTTTTCAGAAAGCGTTGCGGCTTCGCCTGTTGTGCCGCACGCGATAATTGCGTCTGTTCCGTTTTCAACATGAAATTCAAGCAGCTGCCTGAATACGTCATAATTTACACTGCCGTCCGAGTTCATTGGGGTTATTATTGCAACGCCCGAACCCGTGAAAATGTGGTTAGCCATAATCTGCCTCCGTTATTCGTATTAATCCATATAACCTTCTGCGCAGAGCAGCTCAGCAAGTAATACCGCGCCGCCTGCAGCGCCTCTTAATGTGTTGTGCGACATGCAAACAAATTTGTAGTCGTACTGTGTGTCTTCTCTGAGTCTGCCGACCGATACTGCCATGCCGTTTTCAAGGTTGCGCTCAGACTTGATCTGAGGACGGTCGGGCTCGGTGAAATAGTGCAGGAAATGCTCGGGCGCGCTGGGAAGCTTGAGCTCCTGAGCTCTGCCCTTGTAGTTCTCCCAAATGCTGATGATTTCGTCAACAGTGGGCTTCTTTACGCCTTCCTTGAAGGACATGAACACTGCCGCTGTATGTCCGTCGGAAACGGGCACGCGGATGCACTGGGATGTGATTGAGATATCGTCGGTCTTTACGATCTCGCCGTTTTCAATCTTGCCCCAGATTTTGAGCGGCTCCTGCTCGGATTTCTCTTCCTCGCCGCCGATGTAGGGAATTACGTTGTCGATCATCTCGGGCCATGTCTTGAAGGTCTTGCCTGCGCCTGAGATCGCCTGATATGTGCACGCGAGAACCTTGTCTACGCCAAGCTCCTTGAGGGGATTGATTGCGGGTACATAGCTCTGGAGCGAGCAGTTTGACTTAACAGCAACAAAGCCTCTCTTTGTGCCGAGGCGCTTTCTCTGAGCCTCGATGATTTTGATGTGGTCGGCGTTGATTTCGGGAATTACCATGGGAACGTCGGGTGTGAAGCGGTTTGCAGAGTTGTTTGATACAATCGGGCACTCCGCCTTTGCGTAACGCTCCTCAAGAGCCTTGATTTCATCCTTCTTCATATTAACCGCGCAGAAACAGAAGTCAACCTTTGCGGCTACCTCCTCAACGTTCTCCGCGTCCATTATTACCATATCCTTGTACTTTTCGGGAAGCTCGGCAGTCATGTGCCATCTGCCCTCTACACATTCGCCGTAGGTTTTTCCCGCGCTTCTTCCGCTTGCCGCGAGTACCGCTACGTCAAACCAAGGGTGATTTTCAAGCAGAAGCGCAAAGCGCTGTCCTACCATTCCTGTTGCTCCGATGATTCCTACCTTGTACTTTTTCACTGTGATTCCTCCAAATTTTACAAAATAAAATTTAAAAAGCAGTTGCCTTATTTGAATAAATATTATATTATAGAAACAGTGTGCTGTTAATATTGATTCTTTAATACAAACGGCTTACTACCCCTTGACAATAATCAAAGCCATATTGCCTTACTTTATAATATACCATTTTACTCTCATATTGTCAATTATTTCAGCTTTGTTATTTTGAAATTTATTGGGGAAATCTTAATGAACAGCGAGGGCTTAACATGAAAACAGCCGACTTTTATTACGATCTGCCAAAGGAACTTATTGCTCAAACTCCCGTGGAGCCGCGCGACCATTCGCGTCTGCTCGCGCTCGGCCGAAAGGACGGAAAGGTGGAGCACAGGCATTTTTATGATATTATCGATTATCTCAACGAGGGAGATTTGATTGTTGCAAACGATTCGCGCGTGCTCCCTGCCAGAATATACGGTATCAAGGACGAAACAGGCGCGAGAGTTGAGTTTCTTCTGCTGAAGCAAATCAGCGGCAACCGCTGGGAAACTCTTTGCAAGCCCGGCAAAAAGGCGCGCGAGGGCGCGCGATTCAGCTTTGGCGACGGAATACTAAGAGCCGAAGTAGCCGAGGTAAAGGACGACGGCAACAGGATAGTTGACTTTGACTGCGACGAAAACTTTTTTGCCGCGCTCGACAAAATCGGAAAAATGCCGCTGCCTCCCTACATCACCGAGGAACTGAAGGATCAGGAGAGGTACCAGACCGTCTACAGCCACGAATTGGGCTCCGCCGCCGCTCCCACAGCCGGACTTCACTTTACCGAGGAGCTGATGGACAAAATCAGGGCTAAGGGCGTAAAAATCGCCTATGTCACCCTGCATGTGGGACTGGGAACCTTCCGCCCTGTCAAGGTTGACGACGTTACAAAGCACAAAATGCACAGCGAGCACTACGAAATTCCCGAGGAAACGGCGCGGCTTATTAATGAAACCAAGGCAAACGGCGGACGGATCATTGCTATAGGTACGACCTCATGCCGCACACTTGAAAGCGTGGCGACGCAGTACGG
>OMXW01000053.1 GCA_900315085.1 uncultured Eubacteriales bacterium | reverse complement strand
TCCACGACGGGCTTATGACAGACCAGATCCCCACCGACGAAGAGCTCGCAAAAGGCTTTGCAGGTCTTCCCGACGTTCCCGAAAACTAATTAAATTAAGAGCCCTCCGCTTTTGCGGAGGGCTACTTTTATTGTGAAGCATTTTCACACTGCATTTTTTAACAAATAACCCGTGCTACAATGAAATAAAGACACTCTATACCTCTATTTTATTTATGTACGGTGCGATGAAAAAAATAATTACAAGCCTGCTTTTATCAATATTTATTATTATATCTTCTGTTTACACAGCGGCTGCAGAAACGCGCTTTTTTGACAGCGGTCTGAGCGACTGCAAAAAGGTATTTTCCTACAGCGGCAGCAGCGGCGCGTATTTTTACGGCTTCAGCAACACCACTCTTGTTAGCGCAAGGGCACACCCTCAATTCATTTCGCGGAACCTAACCGTTGACGGGATTATCAGAGCTGTTTCTCACGACGACAACTACGCCTATGCTCTGTACGCAAAGAGCAAATCTTACTATGCGGTGAGGATGAACATGAACAGCGGACGCTGCGATTACTGTGAGCTGCCGAAGCCGGGAGATATTCTGCCGTTTACTTTTGCTGCAGTTGACGGAAATATTTATCTTTGCGTATACGGCAAGCTCTACTCATCTGTAGTACGCTGTGATTTCAGCGGCAAAAAGCTGTATTCCTACAATCCTCCGCGCGGCGTTGAACAACTGTTTATTAACGGCGGCACAGCATATGTAAAGTCAAATTCGGGAGAGATTTTCAGGATTTCCGGAAACAGCCTGACCAAATGCGCCGACCTTGAACTATATACAAGCTTTTACAATGCGGGCGCGGGGTACATATATTCTCAAAAAGGCGCGTTGATATCGCTTTTGGACGGGTCGGTAATATATCAAAACACCAAGTTTTTTGTCAGAACAAGCAGCGGCGACATGACAAGCGACGAGGGAATTTCGTTTGCCGCTTACAAAAACGCAGGCGCGCAGCTTTTGAGCGATTACCGCATTTCCGTGACTACTCCCGATAATAACAGCGCAACTTCTCAGCAGCAATCACAAATAGGCGGCGCGAATACGATTGGTTCTCAAAGCCGTGTCGGAACGGTCAATAATCAAAGAACGCTCGATTATTACGACAGCTCAACCATTGCATGCGACGAAATAATCACGGTAAGCAAATTCAAGAAAAAATATCCGCAGATTACCGAAATGACCGACGCGAACGGAAACAAGGTAACAAGCGGCAAAATCAAGACAGGCTACTTTGCTAAAACCACAGGCGGAAAATTTGAAATAGCCGTTATGGGCGATCTTAACTGCAACGGCGCAATCAACAACGCCGACATACGCGTTATTATGGAATACTTTGTTGGATTAATAAACTTAAGTCCGATTCAAAAGAAGGCAGCAGACATTAACCGCGACAACATTGTTAACAACATAGATTTGGTTATGACAGGAAAAAAGTTTTAACAAACGCGGGATATTATCCGGCGAACACATAATTCAGAACGGACATTACGATAACCGGTAATGACGCAAATAAGCTCCCGTCGGATATTCCGACGGGAGCTTATTACTGTTTCCATTCAATAATAATCAGGAGTTAACGCAAAAGATGATAAAGGGGCGTGTCAGAAACAGTTATGGGAATCTCTAATAATTCAACGTCGTGCTTATGCGCGGCCGGGTATTGTTAGAGGTTCCCTTATATGTTAATCAGCCTTCAAACGGGGCTACGGTGTTATATTCTTCTTCGTCGCCCTGCTGTGACTGCTGAGATTGCTGACTCTGCTGAGACTGCTGTCCCTGCTGACCGTCTTCATAGGGCGCTACGGTGTTATACTCTCCATCGTCGCTGCCCTGAGACTGCTGAGACTGCTGAGATTGCTGACTCTGCAGGGACTGCTGACTGTCGCCGCCTTGCTGACTCTGCTGAGACTGTTGCTGACCCTGAGCGTCGTTCTGTGCAGCCGAGTTGTACTGAGCGTTCTCGCTGCCGTTGTCAGACTGTGCGGCGTTCTTTACCGTTGTTACTACTGCTGTTGTTGTTGCAACCGTTGTTGCCTTGTTGCTTGATGAGGTTTTATTTGCTCCGCAGCTCGCAAATACCATGATCACCGTTGCGGTGGCTGTTGCGAGTACCGCGGTTGCTACTGCTGTAATTGTTGCTCTCTTTGATTTTCTTGCGGCAGCTGCTCTCTGAGCTGTGCGTCTCTCCTGAATCAGCTCGCTTGTTGTCTTGGGCTTGCCGATTGTCTTTTCTTCCATAAGGTCTTCTCTCAAAATTTCGTTGTTCATTGTAATTTCTCCTTTTTAAATAATTTTATATAATCTTTAATTTCAGTCCGTTTTGTTATCTTTCCTTGACTGTGACTATAGTATAACAGACCGACTATGACAAAACCCTGACAATTTTAAGTCGCGTACTTTTTCTTAAAACAATTTTTTAACGTTTTGCATTTCGCGAGACAGAATAGAAATAATGGAAGCTATGAGTTTTTTAAGTCACGTACTAAAAAAATATTAAAATTTTTTCCACATAAATACGGTCGTCATCTTTGTTTATTAAGCTGTGATTTCAATAAAAAACTTATTGTAGTTCCTCCAGCCGGAGGAATAGCGCGCAAGGAAAGCGGCATCCTGTCCGTTTACCTTTCCGTCACGGTTTATATCGGCTGCATCCATGTTCTTTATTTTTTTATCGTAGCCGGCCCAGCCTGAGGTATAACGCGAGAGCACCGCCGCGTCTGAACCGTTAACCTTGCCGTCGCTGTTGATATCGCCGACAAAAAACTTCTTCTCAGCTTGGGATGTCAGCAGATAAACGCTGAAATGGTCTGTTGTAAATTCCATGCAGCCCGCTGAATATACCGCTTTCATATCGGTGAGCGAATTGTCGCTTTCAACGCGGTAAACCTTGGCGTTTTCGTTGTCGCACGGGATCTTGACCGTTACGCTGCCCGAAGGCTGAGCCTCGCTGCCGTTTTTCAACAATGTGATATCAAACGCCTTCACAATTTTTTCATCGGATTTCACGACAATGTTCTTTATTGTATCGTCGGCGGTAACGTCGTCAACCTTTAGGCTTAGGTCATCGGTCAGCACAGCGCTGACTCCCGTCTGCTCGTCTGTTTTTTCCGCGGGTACAACTATTTCATTAAAGGTAAATCCGTTTTCGTTGGCATATGTTTCTGCCGCGCTGCCCTTTACACCGCAAATCGTAAAGCCGTCAACCTTAACAAGCATGCGGCTGTTGTCATAACAATAACCAAGAGCATATTTTCCGATATTTGCTACGCTGTCCGGAACAGATATGCTTTCCATGCTCTTGCAGTCAACAAAAGCAAGTGTGCCGATGTTTTTAACGCCGTTTTCAATTACTGTGCTTTTGATTTTCAGACCGTGCCACGGAGCTCCGCCCCACTCGTTATAATCCTCCATTTTGCCGTTGCCGCTGATTGTCAAAACACCTGTGCCCGCGTCAAACGACCATGTGCAGTCGCCTGTTATACCAACATTCTGACTGCCTGATTCATAAAAATCCAGACGGAAAGTATTTGCGTAATTTTCGGCGGCTGTACCTTTTTTACCGTAGATTGAAAAGCCTTCTATCTGTTTTGCTTCAAAGTTTTCACGGTCATTATAAAATCCAAAGGCAATATTGCCGATGCTTGTTACGCTTTCGGGAATGGTAACGCCTTTAAGATTATTACAATCTGTGAACGCGCCCAAGCCAACACTTGTCAAACCGTTTCCTAATTCAAGACTTGACAGGTTTACGCAGCCGGAAAACGCTCCGTTACCGATTTCCTTAACACTGTCTGGTATAACAGCTTCTGTCATGCTTTCGCATCCCGCGAAAGCGTTGTCCCCTATGCTCGTAACACTATCCGCAATTGTTACCGTCTCTAAATACGAGCAGTCCTCAAACGTGTTTTTGCCGATAACGGTTACGCCGTTTTCAATTACAATGTTCTTTACATCCAGATTCATCCAAGGCTTTAAATAATCCGCCATTGCGCCGCTGCCGCTGATTGTCAGTGTACCTGTGCTTTCGTCAAACGACCATTCGCAGTCACCTGTCATGCCGCTTTTTTCGGGTTGATAATTTATCTTATTAACAGGAAAACCATTGGCTTTCGCGTATGTTTCGGCGGTGCTTCCCTCTAATCCCCAAACAGTGAAGCCGTTGACCTTATCGTAAATAAAAACATTGTTATCCTCGTCATATCTTGAATCATATCCAAGCGCATGTTCACCGATAGCTGCATCTTTGTTCAATATAGTTGCGTTTTTTAAACCGACACAGCCGACAAACGCTTCTTCGTCAATAGTTTCAACTTTGCTCTGCAGATACACATCTGTCAAAGCAGCACATTCGTAAAACGCGTTTTTGCCTATTCTCTCCACTTTTGCGGGAATACTGATACTTTTAAGGCTGTTACAGCTCATAAACGCGAAGTTATCAATTTCTTTTAATTTATTTCCTAAAACTACATTTTCCAAATTTGAACAGTCAGAAAAAGTCATTTGATTAATTACCGAGATATTATTGCCGACAACGGCAGACTTAAGACTTGAACAGCCCCAAAACGCCGCCGTCCCTAAGCTTACTGTATTTTGCGGAATCTCAATACTCTCCAAGCTTTGGCAGTCACGGAACGCGGCTCTGCCTATACTATATATACTGTATGGAAGCTTTACGGATTTTAGGTTTTCGCACGTGTAAAACGCGCCTAAACCAATTACCGTAACTCCGGTGGGAATAGTAATTCCAGTAAGCCCCAAGCATCGGTGAAAAGCGTTGTCCCCGATTTTTCTGACCGTTCCCGGAATTGATATTTCCGTCATCTTTGAACACGCCCCAAAAGCACATTCGCCGATGTTTTTAACGCCGTTTTCGAGAACCGCTTTTTTTATGGGATAACCGTACCACG
This sequence comes from uncultured Eubacteriales bacterium, assembly GCA_900315085.1. Taxonomy (GTDB): domain Bacteria; phylum Bacillota; class Clostridia; order Oscillospirales; family Acutalibacteraceae; genus Ruminococcoides. The sequence goes on along the minus strand of OMXW01000053.1, from coordinate 11,805 downwards.
GCAAATCGCCGATATCGTTATAATCTCCCATAGCTCCTCTGCCGCTGATTGTCAGCGTGCCTGTACTTTCGTCAAACGACCATGTGCAGTCGCCTGTTGTGCCGCTGTTTTCGGAAACCGCTCCGGCGGTTGTTGCCGCGCCCGCCGAAAGCGGCATTGCGGTAAACACGGAGCTAAGCAATAAAACAGCCAACACCATACTCAGTATTTTTACATGTTTTTTCATAATGACCATCCTTTCAGAAACCGGACGCCTCTAAATCTTTTTATCCTCCCAGGCGCCCGAAATATCATTAAGCAAATTATAGCATACAGCAGGATTAATCGCAATGCTTTATTTAGTTTTTTTCAATATTAGACATAATTTTTATTGAAATATAACAGAGCGGTAAAAAACTCCGCCTATCCATACGGATAAGCGGAGCCTTATTGTTAATTCAATTTATGATCTTGTGGCAGAACTCTACAGATGAGGGATCGCCGCCGTGCTCGCCGCAGATACCAACGTGGAGCTTGGGATTAACGGGCTTGCCGAGCTTGATAGCTGTTTCCATGAGCTTGCCAACACCTGTCTGGTCGAGCTTAGCGAACGGATCGTTCTCGAAGATCTTGGTGTCATAGTAAGCGTTGAGGAACTTGCCTGCGTCGTCTCTTGAGAAGCCGAATGTCATCTGAGTAAGGTCGTTGGTACCGAAGCAGAAGAAGTCAGCCTCTGTAGCGATCTCGTCAGCTGTAAGAGCAGCTCTGGGGATCTCGATCATTGTACCAACCTCATACTCGAGGTTTACGCCTGCAGCAGCGATTTCAGCGTCAGCTGTTTCAACTACTACCTTCTTAACGAACTTGAGCTCCTTGATTTCGCATACGAGCGGAATCATGATTTCGGGCTTAACGTTCCAGTCAGCATGCTCTTTCTGTACCTCAATAGCAGCGCGGATAACAGCCTTTGTCTGCATCTTTGCGATTTCGGGATATGTTACTGCAAGACGGCAGCCACGGTGACCCATCATGGGGTTGAACTCGTGGAGTGACTGAATGATAGCCTTGATGTCTTCAACGCTCTTGCCCTGTGCGTCAGCGAGCTTCTTGATGTCCTCTTCCTCAGTGGGAACGAACTCGTGGAGAGGCGGATCGAGGAAACGGATTGTTACGGGGCAGCCTTCGAGCGCCTCGTAGAGAGCCTTAAAGTCGCCCTGCTGATAAGGAAGGATCTTATCGAGAGCAGCTTCTCTCTCTTCTACTGTATCGGAGCAGATCATCTCGCGGAATGCAGCGATTCTGTCCTCTTCAAAGAACATATGCTCTGTACGGCAAAGACCGATACCCTCAGCGCCAAGCTCTCTAGCCTTCTTAGCGTCAGCGGGTGTATCAGCGTTTGTTCTAACCTTGAGGGTTCTGAACTTGTCGGCCCAAGCCATGATTCTGCCGAACTCGCCTGCGATCTCAGCGTCCTTTGTAGCGATCGCGCCGTCGTAGATGTTACCTGTTGAACCGTCAATTGAAATATAGTCGCCCTCGTGGAACTCTTTGCCTGCGAGAGTGAACTTCTTGTTTTCTTCATCCATAGCGATGTCGCCGCAGCCTGATACGCAGCATGTACCCATACCGCGAGCTACAACGGCAGCGTGAGAGGTCATACCGCCGCGAACGGTCAGGATGCCCTGTGAAGCCTTCATACCTGTGATGTCCTCAGGTGAGGTCTCAAGACGAACGAGAACTACCTTCTCGCCTCTTGCGTTCCAAGCCTCAGCGTCCTCAGCTGTGAACACGATCTTACCGCATGCAGCACCGGGAGAAGCGCCGAGGCCCTTGCCCATGGGTGTAGCAGCCTTAAGAGCAGCTGTATCGAACTGGGGATGGAGAAGTGTGTCGAGGTTACGGGGATCGATCATTGCAACCGCCTCTTCCTCGGTTCTCATGCCCTCGTCAACGAGGTCACAAGCGATCTTAAGAGCAGCCTGAGCTGTTCTCTTACCATTTCTGGTCTGGAGCATATAGAGCTTGCCGTGCTCAACGGTGAACTCCATATCCTGCATATCTCTGTAGTGGTTCTCGAGAGTTGCGCATACGTCCTTGAACTGTGCGAAAGCCTCGGGGAACTTGTCAGCCATCTGAGCGATAGGCATAGGAGTACGAACGCCTGCAACAACGTCCTCGCCCTGTGCGTTTGTAAGGAACTCACCCATGAGCTTCTTCTCGCCTGTAGCGGGGTCACGAGTGAAGGCAACGCCTGTACCGCAATCGTCGCCCATGTTACCGAATGCCATTGACTGTACGTTAACAGCGGTACCCCATGAATAAGGAATATCGTTGTCACGACGGTATACGTTTGCACGGGGGTTGTCCCATGAACGGAATACAGCCATAACCGCGCCCATGAGCTGCTCCTTGGGATCGTCGGGGAAGTCTGCGCCGATTTTCTCTTTATATTCAGCCTTGAACTGGTTAGCGAGCTCTTTGAGGTCGTCAGCGTCAAGATCTACGTCCTGAGTAACGCCCTTCTTAGCCTTCATTTCGTCGATAAGCTCTTCAAAGTACTTCTTACCAACTTCCATAACTACGTCGGAATACATCTGGATGAATCTTCTGTAGCAGTCCCAAGCCCAACGGGGGTTGCCTGACATTTCGGCAATTGTATTAACAACAGTTTCGTTAAGACCAAGGTTAAGAATTGTATCCATCATACCTGGCATAGAAGCTCTTGCGCCCGAACGAACAGATACAAGAAGCGGATTTTCTTTGTCGCCGAACTTTTTGCCGGTGATCTCTTCCATCTTTACGATGTACTCGTTGATCTGACCCATGATTTCGTCGTTGATCTTTCTGCCGTCCTCATAATACTGAGTACAAGCTTCTGTTGTAATGGTGAAGCCCTGGGGAACGGGGAGACCCATGCTTGTCATTTCTGCCAAGTTTGCGCCCTTACCGCCGAGGAGCTCACGCATGTTTGCATTACCTTCCGAGAAAAGGTAAACCCATTTGTTTGCCATTTTGGTAATCCTCCTAAAAATGAAATCTGGCTGTGGCAAAACCCTCATTTGTTAAATTCTGCCAACATATATACGCCTACAAAATATTATACCAAAGAATGGCGAAAATAGCTATATTTTTTTGAAATTTTTTCTTATAAAAAACAACTGAAAATTTTATGAATATTGTATAAATCGTTTAATTTGCCGATTATCGTGTTTTTTTTGGCTTTTTTACTTGAAATCCGCTGTTTTTATGTGTTAATATTAAGGTGCGCCGTAATGCGTACTGCGGCTTACACGGCGTTTATTTAACCGAAAAAGAGGTCATTTTATGAGCAATTGCGCCATCATTCTTGCAGGCGGCGAGGGCAAGCGCATGAAGTCAGACAAGCCTAAAACCTTATCCGAGGTATTGGGCAAGCCGATGCTTCTGTGGGTCATGTCCGCGCTCAAAAAGGCGGGCATTGACGACGTCTGCGTTGTTAAAGGATACAAAAAGGAATGTATTGACCAATACCTTTCAACTCTTGATTTTGTGGTTGAAAGCGTGTATCAGGCAGAGCGCCTGGGCACAGGTCACGCCGTTATGATGGCGAAGGACTTCCTTTCCAATCACGACGGAAACGTTGTGATTTTAAACGGCGACGCGCCCTTTATGTCAGCCGAAACGATCAAAAATTCGCTGGAGCAGCACTCAAATACAGGCTGCGCCGCTACCGTAATTTCAGCCAAGGTTGACGACCCCGCGGGCTACGGAAGAATCGTCCGCGACGAAAACGGAAACCTCAAGGCTATTGTTGAGCACAAGGACGCCGACGAGGAAACTCTCAAAATAGACGAGGTAAACTCCGGCGCTTACTGGTTTGACTGTCAGCTGCTATTAAGCGTGCTCGGCAGGATACAGAACAACAACAAAGCCGGCGAATACTACCTTCCCGACACAATCAAGCTTCTGCTTTCCGACGGAAAAACCGTCGGCGCCTACACCGCCGAATGCAGCGACGCGGTTTTGGGCGCCAACAACCCCGCCCAGCTTGAGGAGCTTAACCAAATTGCAAGGGCTAAGGGCTACAATTGCTGATTTTGCAGGTAAACAACTTCATATATATAACAAAAGAGGATATCAAGGAAAAGGAGAGTTCACATGAATTTTCACGGTAAGGACATCAAAATTTTCTCAGGCAACTCCAACGTTGACGTTGCTCAGGGAATTGCGGGCTGTCTCGGCCTTCCGCTCGGCAAAAGCGACTGCACTCATTTTTCCGACGGTGAAATCGCCGTTTCGCTTCACGAGTCTGTAAGAGGCAGCGACTGCTTTATTGTTCAGTCAACCTGCACTCCCGTTAACGACAACCTTATGGAGCTTCTGATCATGATTGACGCGATGAAGAGAGCTTCAGCCGCAAGAATCACAGCGGTTATGCCCTACTTCGGCTACGCCAGACAGGACAGAAAAGCCAAGGCCAGAGATCCGATTTCCGCAAAGCTCTGCGCCGACATCATCACTACAGCAGGCGCTGACCGCGTGCTCACAATGGATTTGCACGCAAATCAGATCCAGGGTTTTTTCAACATCCCTGTTGACCACCTTCACGGCGCGGGAATCCTCGCTAATCACATGAAGGAGAAAATCGGCGGCAACGTTGACGATTACATTGTTGTATCTCCCGACCTGGGCTCCGTTACACGTTCAAGAAACTTCGCTTCAAAAATCGGCACAGGTCTTGCAATCATCGACAAGCGCAGACCCAAGGCTAACGTTTGCGAGGTTATGAACATCATCGGCGACGCCAAGGGCAAGAAGGTTATTCTTGTTGACGATATGATCGACACCGCAGGCACACTTTGCAACGCGGCTAACGCAATTGTTGAAAAGGGCGGCGCAACAGAGGTTTACGCCTGCGCTACTCACGCGGTTCTTTCAGGTCCCGCTATCGAGAGAATTCAGAACAGCGCTATCAAAGAGGTTATCCTCCTTGACACAATTCCTGTTCCCGAGGAGAAGAAGATCGACAAGTTCACCTTCCTCCCCACCGCTCCCGTATTTGCGGAGGCTATCGCGAGAATTTACAACGACAAGCCCTTTACTCCCGCGTTTAACTAATTTAAAAAATACCATATCGATACAGGCGGACTTTAACGAGTCCGCCCTATCTGCGTTACAGGAGAAACAATGTTTGGACGAAAAAACTTCGGCGGTTCCGTTGAATACATAATCGTAGGACTCGGCAATCCCGACAAAAAATATGAAAACACGCGCCACAACACAGGCTGGCTCGCGCTTGACTACATCGCGGAAAAGCAGAACTGCCGCGTCAACCGCATAAAGTTCAAAAGCTTTGTGGGCGAATGTAATATGGGCGGCTCAAAGGTTCTGCTTATGAAGCCGACCACCTACATGAACAACAGCGGTCAGGCTGTTGTTGAGGCGATGAATTTTTACAAGCTTCCGCCCGAAAACGTTATAGTAATATTTGACGATATTTCGCTTGACGTGGGCAAAATGCGCATACGCGCAAAGGGCAGCGACGGCGGTCAGAAGGGCATGAGAAGCATTATCTACCTTAGTGGTAAGGACACATTTCCGCGCATAAAAATAGGAATAGGCGCAAAGCCTAACCCCAACTGGGATCTTGCGGACTGGGTGCTGTCAAAGTTTACCGACAGCGAAAAGAAGCTGCTTGAGGAGAAATTCGAGAACGCCGCCAACGCCGCCGAGCTTATTATCAAGGGCGACATTGCGAGGGCGATGAATCTATATAACGGTTAACATGAAACAGATGAACTTTTTGAAAGAGGCAATGCGGAGCAATTCCGTGTTCGCCTCGCTGCAGAAAAATATAAAGCGCGGCAGGTCGCTGTGCGTTTCGGGACTTTCCGCCGTAACAAAGGCAGGCGTGATTTTCTCGCTTTGCGCCGACAGAGATGAACCCGCGCTGTGCATAGCCTCGGACGAGCGCGAGGCGCAGACGCTTTGCAACGATTTGTGCTGCATGGGCTTAAACGCGCTTGTCTACCCCGTTAGGGACTACAACTTTTTGGATTTTCAGAGCCGTTCGCACGAGTATGAGCACGAACGGCTTAAAGCGCTTTTAAAAATTGCCGACTACGGCTGCGACGTTGTGATTGCCTGTCTTGACGCGGCAAGTCAGCTCACCGTTCCGCGAGACGTACTGCTCAACTCCATTCTGTTTTTAAAGGAAGGCAGAGAGGTACCCGTTGAAAAGGCGGTGCGCGCGCTTACGCTGCTCGGCTACGAGCGTTTTGACGCGGTCGAGGGCAGCGGTCAGTTTTCGCTGAGAGGCGGAATACTCGACTTCTTCATGCCCGACGCGGAATATCCCGTGCGCGCGGAGTTCTGGGGCGACGAGATCACCGACCTGAGCTATTTTGACATTGAAACACAGCGCCGCTTTAAAAAGGCCGGAGAAATAAGCCTTACGCCCTCAACCGAGATCATTATTGAGGACAAGGACGCGCTCGCGGATAAAATCACTCACATGGCAGGACTTCTGCGCGGCAAGGCTGCGGCAAAAGCGCGCGAGCGTCTGTACAGCGAAGCAGAGCAGATAAGAAGCGGGATCACTCTTGCGAACGCCGACAAATTTATTGCGCAGATTTACGGCAAGCCCGAATGTCTTTTTGACTATTTTGACCGCGACTCGCTGTTTTTCCTTTCGGAATACAACAACATCCGCGACCGCGGAAAGGCTATGGATTTTCAAAGCTCCGAGCTTTTGCAGCAGAGCTTTGCGGACGGCGTTCTGGCGCGCGGCTTTGACCGATTTACGCTTACATGGAACGAATGCTCCGAGCTTTTTGCCGCTCACGGAGTTACGCTGCTCGAGGGCTTTGTGCACGGAAGCATAGATTTGCCGCTGAGCGAGACCTACAGCTTTACTTTAAAGCAGCTTACGCAGTGGAACGGCTCGTACAATCAGCTAAGCGAGGACTTAAAGGGACTGTTCACCCCTCAGAGCCGCGGCATTGTTCTTGCAGGCACACAGCGCGCGGCGAATAATTTATACGAAAGCTTAAAGGGCGACGGATACTCAGTTGAGCTTGCGGACAATCCAAAAGCCCTTTCAAAAGGAAAAATATATGTAAGTCAGGGAGCGCTAAGCGCCGGCTTTGAAAGCCCCGGCGACAAGTTCTTTTTGATTACCTACGGTCAGAGCGCGTACCGACCTCAGCAAAAGAAGCGCAAAGCAAAAAAGGAAGGTCAGGAAATTTACAGCCTTTCCGAGCTGAGCGCGGGCGATTACGTTGTACACAGCGTTCACGGAATAGGCGTGTTCAGCGGAATACGCAAAATTGACACCCACGGAATTACAAAAGACTACATCAAGATCGACTACGCAAAAGGCGACGTGCTCTATGTCCCCGTAACTCAGCTTGATATGGTAGCAAAATACATTGGAGCGCAGGAAAACGGACGGGTAAAACTGAACCGTCTCGGCTCTCAGGACTGGCAAAAAGCCAAGGCGAGGGTAAAATCCTCTGTTAAGGACATAGCAAAGGAGCTTATTGCGCTTTACTCCGCGAGAATGAAAGCCAAGGGCTACGCGTTTTCGCGCGATAACGAATGGCAGCGCGATTTTGAGGCAAGCTTTGAATATGAGGAAACGCCCGACCAGCTCTCATGCTCAGACCAAATCAAGCGAGACATGGAAAAGACCTCGCCGATGGACAGACTGCTGTGCGGCGACGTAGGCTTCGGAAAAACCGAGGTGGCGCTGAGAGCCGCGTTCAAGTGCGTTGCGGACTCAAAGCAGTGCGCTCTGCTCTGCCCCACCACGATCCTGGCGTGGCAGCACTACCAAACCGTCACAAAAAGATTTGAGGGCTACCCGATAAGAGTTGAGCTGCTGTCGCGTTTCCGCACGCCAAAGCAGCAAAAGGAAATACTTGAAAGATTAAAGCGCGGCGAGGTCGATATGATCGTCGGAACTCACAGACTGGTTCAGAAGGACGTCGTTTTCCGCGACCTCGGACTTGCGATCATAGACGAGGAACAGCGTTTCGGCGTTCAGCAAAAGGAACGCTTCAAGGAGCTTGTTAAAAACGTAGACGTGCTCACGCTATCCGCTACCCCGATCCCGCGCACGCTCAACATGGCTATGAGCGGACTGCGCGATATGAGCGTTATTGAGGAAGCTCCGCTAAACCGTCAGCCCGTTCAAACTTACGTTCTTGAACATGACGAGGCGGTGATCAACGAGGCTATCAGGCGCGAGCTCAGGCGCGGAGGTCAGGTATTTTACCTGCACAACAACGTTGAAACAATAAATTCATGCGCAAACCGAATTCTTGAAGCCGTACCCGAGGCGAGGATCGCAATCGGTCACGGCAAGATGAAGGAGCACGAGCTAAGCGAGGTTTGGCGGCAGATGCTCGACCAGGAGGTTGACGTTCTGGTCTGCACCACTATTATCGAAACGGGAGTAGACCTGCCCAACGCCAACACACTTATTATTGAAAACGCCGACTGCATGGGACTTTCTCAGCTCCACCAGCTGCGCGGCCGCGTTGGAAGAAGCGCGCGCAGAGCGTACGCATACTTTACATTCCGCCGCCAGAAGGTGCTGACCGAGATTCAGCAGAAACGGCTCTCCGCAATCAGGGAGTACACCGAGTTCGGCAGCGGATTCAAAATAGCTATGCGCGACCTTGAGCTGAGAGGCGCGGGAAATATTATGGGCGCGCAGCAGCACGGTCACATGGAGAGCGTGGGATATGATATGTATCTCAAGCTGCTCGGTGAAGCGGTCAACGAGGAAAAAGGCGTTGAAACCCAAAACGCCGACCTTGACTGCCTGATTGACCTGAACATTGACGCCCACATTCCCGAAAGCTATGTTGAAAGCCTTACTCTACGGCTTGACGTATACAGGCGCATTGCCGATATCCGCAGCAGCGAGGACGCCGACGACGTTCGCGACGAGCTTGTTGACCGCTTCGGCAAGATTCCTCCCTCCGTTCACGGACTGATTGACGTTGCGCTTATCCGAAACAAAGCGCATTCGATGGGAATATACGAGATCCGTCAAACAGATTCCTCTGTAAACCTCTTTGTCAAGGAGCTGAAATCGCCCGTTGTTGCCGATTTACTTATCGCTCTCAACGGAAAAGCGTCGCTTAACGCGGGCACAAAACCCTATTTGAGCATCAAATGCCCGTCTGATAAAGCCTCGGTAAGCGTGCTCAAGGAGCTGTTTAAGCTTTGATTGTGAAAAGATTGTGAAATTTTCATAAAATTTTGAGAAAATGTAGACATTTAAGAATTTTTTGTGTATACTTATAAGGTACGCACCCATGCTCTATTGCAGGCTGCATGGGAAATTTGTTTTAAGGATGGTAAAAAAATATGAAACCCTCAATTAAATTGGGTTCTTTGTTACTGGCTATCATGATGGCTTTCACCGCTGTTGCGGCAGGCTGCAGCTTTAACAAAGAATGGTCTTACAAAACGAGCGAAAAAGAGCTCCCCATTGGCGTTTACATCTACTGCCTCAACAACGCTTACGCAACAGCAAAAGGCTACGCCGAGAAGCTCGACGGTTATGACAGCGAAAAAGATTCATGGCTCGACATGGAAATCACAGACGACGACGGCAACAAAGAAGTTGCACGCAAATGGATAAAAGACAAGGCTCAGGAAACCTGCCTCACCTTCCTTGTAATTGAGGAACAGATGAAGGCTGAAAAGGCTACCTATGACGAGGCTAACCTTGAGAACTATCAGAAGCAGGCTAAGCAGTACTGGGAAGTTGGCGTTCAGCAGCAGTACCAGCAGACTCCCGCTTTGAACCTGACATACGCAAAATACGGTATTTCGCTTGAAAGCTTCAGCTACTCATACGCGGACATGAACGTTAAGCAGGAAGCTTTGTTCTACACCGTATACGGCAAGGGCGGCTCAAAGGAAGTTAAGGACGACGAGCTTAATAAGTTCTTTACCGACAAATACGTAAGCTACAGCTACTACAGCGCTCCGCTGTATACAGCTACAACCGATGAAGCAGGTCAGCAGAGCAATGTTGCAATGAGCGACAAGAAAATCAAAGAGCTCAAGGATCAGTTCAACGGCTACGCAAAAGACATCAACGACAAGGGCAAGTCTCTTGACGATGTAAATAAAGCATATCAGAAAAAGAGCAACGACAAAACAATTGAACCAACCAAAAACACCGAGCAGCTTGAGAAGGTTTCTATGGGCGATGACTTCAAGAAGGCTCTTGAAAAGCTCGGCAACAAAAAAGCTACTACAATTACTGTAGGCGAAAAAGAAAACGCAATGCTCTACTTCATCTACAAGGACAACATCAAGGACGTCGCAAAGACATATCTTAAGGACGGCCAGCAGAAAAAGACTGTTCTTGCGGCAATGAAGTCAGAGGAATTCACCAAATACCTCAAAGACCTCACCAAAGAGATCAAGTACGAAAAGAACAGCGCGGTTGACGGATACGATCCCAAGATGTTCTTTGAACCCGTTAAGGCTACAACAGCACCTGCTACTACCGTAAGCTCTGACGAGTAACAGCATCTCTTTATGTGTAGAAAGGAGATATGTATGAACAAACATTCAAGACTCATTACAGCTCTTTTAGCACTGATTTTTTGCTTTAGCGCAATTACCGCATTTTCAGTAACCCCTGTATACGCTGAGGGACAAGTTGGCGAAGGCGCCGGCGGAGAGGGCGGCGAAGGCGGCGGAGAAACTCCCGTAGTTGACCCCGAACCCGTCTACACCGACCCCATCACTCCCGAGCCCGAGCCTGTATATACAGACCCTGTTGTTCCCGAGCCCGTTTACACCGACCCTGTTAGTCCCGGCGATGGCGGCGGCTCAGGTTCAGGCGGTTCAGGCGGCGGAAGCTCCGACAGCGGCTCAGGCTCAGGCAGTTCAGGCGGCGGAAGTTCCGACAGCGGCTCAGGCGGCGGCAACAATGACAGCAGCTCGGTTTACTATGACAGCGACGGCAATCAGCACGCCAATCAGTCTGACGTATACGTCGGCGGCGGTCAGAGCTATGCCCCTCCCGTGAGCACAGCTCCCTCGGTCGGTCTGGTAAAAACCGAAAAGAACATTGACGTAAACGAGCTCTCAAAGAACGACTGGAACGATATTAAAGCAAGTCTGCAGAAGGCTTCCAAGGGCGGTTCAGCCTCCGACGGCGACGACTTCTCGTTCATTCAGAAGAACACCGCCAAGGAGGATAACGGACACATGGTATTCGTGCTCGGACTCGCACTGGTTATTCTCAGCGTTGCGGGCTTCTCGTATCTCATAATCTCAGCGGTTATGAGACGCAAAAAAATCAAGGCGGGCGGCGTTTCTTCATCAGGCGCGCACTCCGCAGGCTCTTCGCACTACCGTGCCGACAACGATTATGACGACGGCTACAAGGCTTCCTCAAACTACAAGGCTTCCTCAAAAAAGGCAAGCAAGTTTGATACCGCCGACATTCCAAACGTTAAGGCTTCCAAGTCAAAGGGCGGAAAAAGATACAGATAATTAACGCAAAAAAGCCGACTCAAAAACGAGTCGGCTTTTTGTTTTTTGTAGGGAATTACCCCTGTGTAATTCCTGCAAATATCCTTGATTTCGTCATACACAGGGGTCGTTCCCTACTATCAAAAACAAAGCGGCTTGCCCGTAAACTGAGCAAGCCGCTGTTATTATCAACCTATCAACTCTTTGATTTTTGCCTCTGCTGCCATTGCGTCCGCCTTGCCGCGGCTGTTCTTCATTACGTTTCCGACAAGCGCTTTGATTGCCTTTTCCTTGCCGTTTTTGTAATCCTCAACCGCCTTGGGGTTGCCCTCG
>OMXW01000084.1 GCA_900315085.1 uncultured Eubacteriales bacterium | reverse complement strand
TGCAAAACGAAGGGAGCCCGTGATGGGCTCCCCTTTTGATTGTTAAATTATCTTATTAACCTTTAACTCCAGACACCGTCAAGGTTAGCGCCCCATCCGGAGCCCCAGCCTGTGATGGTGTAGGTTCCTCCTGCTACGAGATCAAGGTCGTTTGTCTGGTTCCACTTTGCGTCCCATGAAGGAGTTGCTGCAGCGGGATCCATTCTTACAAAGATAACATGTGATTTAAGTCCTGAGAAGTAGATATGAGCTACGTCAGAGCTGTCTGCGTCAGCTGTAACCCATTCGCCGTCTGTTCCGTCGTCCCATGTCCAAGCGAACCAGTTAGCCGGCTTATCGTTTTCCTCGGGGAATGTTCCGTCAAAGGTTACTCTGTCGGAAGGAATAGGCGGATCTGTCGGCGGTTCTGTTGGAATCGGTTCTGTGTATGGCTCGGTTGTGGGCTCGGGAACTGTGGGATCCGTAGGAACCGTAGGCTCTGTGGGAACGGTGGGGTGTATCTTCCAACCTTACCCGTGTCGGAGTATTTTGCGATGTACTTCTGGATAAGCGTTGCGTCCTTGATTGTCATTACACCGTCGCCGTTGCAGTCTGCCGCGATGAGCGCTTGCTCTGAAAGTGTAACGATCTTGCCGATTGCTCTCTGGATAAGAGTAGCGTCGTCTACCTTGATCTTGCCGTCCATGTTAACGTCGCCGATCAAAATGTGAGGAACGGGCTCCGTGGGCTGTTATCGCCGTACAGATATACAACGTTTGTTACGCCTGCTGTGTAGCTGCCCTGAGCATTTGCAGGAGCAATTACGTCTGTTCTGCCTGCAAGCGCTGAGGTTGTGTAGGTGTCATTGCTTGTAACCTTTGTCTTGTTAACGGTTACATCCTGGCTGATTTGCTTACCTGTTGCTACGTCGATGTGGCTTGTTACGAGGGTTGCGTTGAAGGTTACAACCTTGTTCTGGATCCATACCTCGCCGCTTGCGGGATATCCGGGTTCGTTTTCGCCCGGCTCCTGGCCTGTTCCGCTCTTGGGATGGAACATTACATAGAGGCTCGGTGAGTTGATTGTGGTCTTGAACCAGTTGTTGCCCTCTGAGGTCATTACGGGTGAGGTATTCCATGTTCCTGTTACCTGTCCGTTTTCATCATAGCCGTAGCAGATGATATTTGACCAGCCGTTTGAGTTGTAGTAGTGAACAGTTGTTGTTGTGGTTGAGAGGGGCTTGTATACAAAGTTAAGAGTTACGTCGTCGCCTGTGAAGGTTCCGCTGCTCTTTGCGGGATACTTTGTTGTGTCAAGCTGATAGCCCTGAATTGCGGGCGCGGTTACTGCGTATGTCTCGCCCGCCTTATGCTTTGTCTTTTCAGCGTCTTTGATTGCCTTTCCGCTCTGGTCAACATAGTTTACGTTGAGGTAGCCTGAAGCTACGCCGCTGTCGGTGTATGTGAAGGTTACGGTGTAGTTGCCGTTTGCCGCCACTGTACCTGTTGTTGTGCCCTCGGTCTTGGTGAGGTTGTAGTCGTAGAGCAGTGTTGTGTCGGGAAGCGCACGGTATGTGCTGCCTGCTCTGTACTTGGCTGTGCTTGTCTTGAGCACGTTGCCCTTGTTGTCAACATGCTTAACGGTAAGAGTACCGAAGCTTTCGTTGAGCTTGAGGTTATTGAAGCTTGCGGTATCAACCAGAACAGCAACGCTTCTTGCGGGGATCGTGTAGCTTGAGCCGCTTACTGTACCAAGTGACTTAACGCCTGCGGTGGTGTTGTTGCCGACGATCGTCCAGTTTGAGCTGCCCAGGTTGATTGTGTAGGAAGCGCTTGCGTTGGAGTTAACCAGAACCGCCAGCTTGTTCCACTGACCTGAGGTGCTGTTGCTGTAGGTGTAGCCGATTACATATCCGTAAGAGGATGTGAAGGTCGGAGTTGAGAAGCCTGTGCCCTTGAGAGGAGCATAGTTCTTCCTGATTTGAAGCATACCTTTATAGAAGTTCGCAAGACTTGAAAGGCTCTTAATGCGGTTCCAGTCAATCTGGTTGATATCGTCGCTCGCGTTATAGCTGTTGTGGTCGCCCTTCTTAGTACGTCCGAACTCGGAGCCCGCCGTCATGAACGGAATACCCTGAGCGGTCATAATTAGCGCCATTGCTATTCGAACCTGGTTCTGCGTGGCAACCGCCGTGCCTGTATAGGCGGTGGAGCCGCTCGCCTTGGTCAGCTGATCCCATAGTATGTAGTTATCGTGGCAGTCGCCGTAAACCAGCGCCTGAGAAGGTGCTTTCGGAGTCGTTGCCGAATATACCTGACCTTTGATACCTGCTACTACGTTGCTTGATTTTGTTTCATCGCCCTGCAGATAGCCCTTGACAAAGCTTGACTGACCGGGATCGTTGTTTCCTCTGAGCGAGTCGCGGAAACGGTCGCCGAATGCGCCTACGCGTGAGTCAAGACGTGAGATACCTGTGCCCTGCCAGCTGTAGATAGGATCGGGGTTGAGTGTTGTGCCGCCTGTCCAGGGTTCGCCGTAAACAAGGATCTGCTTGCCGGATTTGCCGGACTGCATATTCGCTGTGATACCGTCGAGCTCTGAACGGATGTTGTTCATTGTGGTTACGTCGTGAAGGCCCATAAGGTCAAAACGGAAGCCGTCAATGTGGTACTCCTCTGCCCAATACTTGAGTGACTCGATCATGTACTTTCTGTACATCTTCTTATCGGAAGCGGTCTCGTTTCCGCAGCCTGAGCCGTTTGAGAAGGTAGAGGATGAATTCATTCTGAAATAGTAGCCCGGAGCGGTCTTTTCAAAGCATGAGCCGCCCGTTGAGTAGGTGTGGTTGTAAACAACGTCCATTACAACCGAGATTCCTCTGTCGTGGAGCGCCTGAACCATCTGCTTGAATTCCTTGATTCTGACGTTGCCGTCGTAGGCGTTGGAGGAATAGCTTCCCTCGGGAACGTTGTAGTTTACGGGATCGTAACCCCAGTTGCGGTTTGAGGACGATGCGCCCTTGACCTCGTCAACCGAACCGAAGTCGTATGAAGGCATGATCTGAACGCAGTTGATGCCTGATTCAACAAGGTAGTCAACAGCTGTTGAAGGCTGACCTGCCTTGCCGCTGAGGGTTGTGCCGCCCTCTGTGAAGCCGAGATATTTTCCCTTGTTGTCTTCGCTTACGCCTGAGGTCGATGAAATCGAGAAGTCGCGAATGTGAACTTCCCATACAACTGCCTCCTGAGCGCCGTTGAAGAGAACGTGCTTGTCGGAGCTCCAGCCGTCGGGATCGGTGGAGTCGAGGTCTACTACCATTGAGCGGTTGCCGTTAACGCCGACCGCCTTTGAATACACGTCCTGGGTTTCGTTTGTTGAGCCCTTGACGTTAACAAGGTATGTGTAGTAAACATTTTTGTAATCGCCTGTGAGTGTGAGCGACCAAACACCCGTTGTTGAGTTTTTGGTCATTGCGTGCTCGCCCAGCACCTTTGCTCCCTTTTCGGAATCGGAGCCTGTTGCGTACAGCTTAACCTTAACCGATGTTGCGTCAGGCGACCAGGTTTTCCATGTTGTGGAAGCCTTGCTATAGGTCGAGCCCAAGTCTTTTTCGTTATACGCCGCGCTTGCCTGGGTTTCAAGGTAATTCTGGTTGGAATACGCGCCTGTTTCGTCGGGCGCTGGAGCCGCGTTTGCCGAGAACGCAGCGGAACCCGTTACCATTAAAGCCGAAAGCAGCAGTGATAACGCTTTTTTGAATTTCACATATATCACTCCTAAATAACCCTTTTAAAAGGATAAAAATTCCATACAATTATCCAATATGGTTATTTTTATTTTATCAAATTTGACATGCGTTATATTTCTATATTAGAATATTTGTTTTCCGTTACCTACAAATTTCGACCGAGCTTTTTGTCTATAATGTATAAGTGTCAGTAGGACTGCGGTTTATCATCAGTTTTCACGGCGACTCATCATACACTGATAATTCTGTAAGCGAAGAATAGTATCAAACTTGTTTCGACAAAATTACAAAATTTTCACTTGACTTTGTACACGATAGTATATATCATGTATGTGAAGAATTTTCACAACCAGAGGTAGAGCAATGACTGAATACAAAGTATGTGAGGACACCGATTCACAACATTATGCCTACGGTATCGCCGCTTTCAGCGATGATGTTGCGCTAAGGATTATCCCCCGCGTTTTTTCATCACTAAAAGACGCAAGGCGAGTCGTAGGGCTATTGAACGAACTGAAAATCGAGCTGTGTCACCTTGATGATATTGTTGAGGATTACCTGACCGATTTTGAGATATAATGTTTTCAAACAAAGAAAAATGTGATATACTGACCGTAGGATTTTTTTCATAAGCGGTGATTATTGATGATTTGCGATATTTGTCCGAGAAAATGCGGAGCATACCGCACCGAGAACTCGGGAAAGGGTTTTTGTAAAATGGGCACGCTGCCGGTTGTAGCAAGAGTAGCCCCCCACTTTGGCGAGGAACCGTGCATAAGCGGAACGCGCGGCAGCGGCACTGTATTTTTTTCGGGCTGCACGCTGAAGTGCAAATTCTGCCAGAACTACGAAATATCGAACCTTAACAACGGCACAACGCTGACCGTTGAGCAGCTTGCCGACGCCTATAAAATGCTTGAGGAAGCGGGCTGCCACAACATCAACCTTGTGACCGCCGACCACTTTTTGCCGGCGGTTGTAAAGAGCTTTGAGATTTACAGACCGAATCTGCCGATTGTGTACAACTGCAGCGGCTACACTTCTCCTAAGGCTCTTGACATGCTTGACGGGCTTGTTGATATCTACCTCCCCGATTTCAAATACAGCGACGATAAGCTTGCGGTATCGCTTTCACAGGCGCCAAACTATGTAAATACTGCTTCCGCTGCGATCCAGGAGATGGTTTTCCAGGTTGGCGAGCCTGAATTTGACGAGGACGGAATAATGAAAAAGGGCGTAATTGTGCGCCACCTCATCCTCCCTGCCCACACACGCAACAGCATAGGCGTAATCGATATAGTTCGCCGTCTGTTCGGAAATCAGGTGATGTTCAGCCTGATGTGCCAGTATGTACCGTGGGGAGAAGCCAAAAACGACAGCAAGCTGAACCGCAAAATCACCAAGCGCGAGTATGAAAAGGTTAAGCGCGAGGTGTTCTTAAGCGGCATAGACGGCTTCACCCAAGACCTCTCCTCCGCCACCGAAGAATACATCCCAAATTGGACTTTTTAAGTCGCGTTTTTTAAGTCGCGTTTTTGACGTTTAATAAATTGTTAACGTCAGGCGTTTCGCGAGAATACGAAATCTATTGAAAGCTGTGAGGGCAAAAGGAACGAAAGTCGCGTTTTTGACGTTTAATAAATTGTTAACGTCAGGCGTTTCGCGAGAATACGAAATCTATTGAAAGCTGTGAGGGCAAAAGGAACGATGTTTTGCTATGATTGCATTTTTCTGAAACTGCTACTAACCACTAATCACTAACCACTTCACACTATAGATTGTAGGGTACGGTCTTGACCGTAACGCAGGCTATGAACAAACATATTGTTTTCAACCTCGGTTCGGTCAAGACCGAACCCTACGGTTTGTGTTCATCACCATATTAATACAGTCGGGAACCAAACGTTTTTATTAAATCAATCTATCTGCACGACCGAAACTGTACACTCTAAACTCTCAACTCTAAACTCTAAAAAAACGGTCGGGAAAACAGCGTTTCAATTTACAGAAACCTGTAATCCCGACCGTTTTTTATTGAACAATCACTTGTTAGCATCAAAATCAAGTGTAATATTGCCGTGAGGCGCCTCAAATCTTGTCAGCTTTACCCCTGCCGAGCTCAACATTCTTTTTGAGGCTACGGTCTGAGGGGTATCGGAGTATTTATCATAGAGGTAGACCACCTCGCTGATTCCCGACTGGATAATCGCCTTTGCGCACTCGTTGCACGGGAATAAATCGACATACAGTCTTGCGCCGTGCAAATCCTTGCCCTGCGCGTTCAGAATCGCGTTTAGCTCGGCGTGAACTACATAGCTGTACTTTGTGTCGCTGCCGGTTCTCGCCCACGAATAATCGTCATCTGAGCAGCCGTACGGAAATCCGTTGTAGCCCGTTGACAGAATGATATTGTTTTTATCTACTATGCACGCGCCTACCTGTGTATTTGGATCCTTGCTGCGCTTTGCCGCGAGCAGTGCGACCCCCATAAAAAATTCATCCCATGATATATATCCGCTGCGTTTCATACTAATTCACCCCCGTTATTTACCGAGCAGAAGCTCTGCCCACTGTGCTTCCTTAAAGCCCGTAAGAATACCCTTGTCCGAAACGATTATCGGACGCTTTACGAGCATTCCGTCCTGCGCAAGCAGTCTGAGCTGCTCCTCCTCGCTCATATCGCTGAGCTTATCCTTTAAATTCATGCTCTTGTACAGCATACCGCTTGTATTAAAGAAACGTTTCAGCGGCAGTCCGCTGCGCTCGTACCACTGCTTCAGCTCGTCATAGCTTGGGTTGTCGTCCTTTATGTGGCGGTCGGTGTATTCAACTCCGTTTTCGTCAAGCCACTTTTTTGCCTTTTTGCATGTGCTGCACTTAGGGTATTCAAGAAATAACACGGTTCATCCTCCTTTGCGATATCAAATCGCCTGCCTTACAAAATGATTATACCACACGCAAGTGCCAAATCAAAGAACATTTTGAAAAAAAGACTATAATTTTAGCCGATAAATATTGATTTTTCACTGTAAAAGGTGTATTATGACGTTAACTAATTATTGCGGGAGGTTTGTACGAATCTCCCGTTAGCAATTTAATATTGGAGTAGAACATGAAAATTGTAATTGTTGGCTGCGGCAAGGTCGGCTCGTCAATAGCTAATCAGCTAAATGCCGAAGGACATGAAATTTCAGTTGTCGATATCAGCCCAAAAGCGGTCAAAAGACTGTCGGAATCGCTGGACGTCATGGGAATTGAGGGCAACGGCGCAACCTTTGACGCGCTTGCGGAGGCAGGAGCGCAGACTGCGGACTTGGTTATTGCGGCAACCGCGCGCGACGAGGTTAACCTGTACACCTGTCTTATGGCGCGTGCGGCAGGAACTCCGCACACTATCGCGAGAGTGAGGAGCCCCGAGTACACAAACGACCTTCACCGCGTAAAGGATCACCTCCGCCTTTCGATGGCGATCAACCCCGAGCTCACAGAGGCTTTGGAAATAAGCCGCCTGCTGCGTTTTTCGGGCGCGCTTGAAATTGACAGCTTCTCAAAGGGAGCGGCTGAGCTTATAAAAGTTCAGGTCCCGGAAAAAAGCTCGCTAATCAACAAGAAGATAAGCCAGATCGACAACCTGCGCGGAAAGGTAAGGATCTGCACCGTTGAGCGCAACGGCGGAGTTTACATTGCGAACGGCGACTTCATCATCATGGCAGGCGACAAAATTTCGGTAATATCCAAGCCCGAAATCGCCGCAAAGTTCTTTAAAAAGACTAACCTCAACATCGGCAGGAGCCGCGATGTAATTCTTCTGGGCGGCGGAAAGGTTTCGTATTACCTTGCTCAGAAGTTGATAAAATCGGGCGCGAACGTAAAGATTATTGAGCGCAACGAACAGCGCTGCAACGCACTCTCGGAAATGCTGCACGACGCTACTATCATTCACGGCGACTGCATGGAGCAGGATTTGCTGCTCAGCGAGGGCATTGAGAATGTTGACGGCGTAGCCGCGCTTATGGACTATGATGAAGAAAACATTCTGATTTCGCTCTACATTCAGAGCGTTTCTAAAGCAAAGGTAATCACAAAGGTGAACAACGACTCCTTTGACTCAATCATCGACAAACTCGGACTTGAGTGCGTGATGAATCCAAAGGTTCTCACGGGTGAATATATCGCGCGATACATCAGGGCAATGCAGAACTCCATGGGCAGCAACGTTGAAACGCTTTACAAGCTGCACGAGGATCAGATCGAGGCTCTTGAGTTCCGCGCAAGAAGAAGCTCAAAGACCGTTGGCACCGCGATTATGGATTTGAACCTCAAAAACGATTTGCAGATTATCTGCATCAGCAGAGCGGGCAAGGTTATTATTCCCCACGGCAACGACATGATCATGCCCGACGATCTGGTAGTTGTAATTACAAAGCACAAGGGACTTAACGACCTTGACGATATTCTGAACAGGCGTTGATTTTGAGAGTATGAATAAACGAATAATCTTATATATTCTCGGCTGGGTAATGATTGTTGAAGGCGCGGCAATGCAGTTCTGCACCGTTACCTCGCTGATTTACGGAGAACACGAAGGACTATATTTTCTGCTCACAGGCGCGGTCAGCGCGCTTCTGGGCGTGCTTGCGGTAAAGGTTAAAAAGCCAAAAAAGATGGTTCTGTACCAGAAGGCAGGCTTTGTTGCCACCGCTTTGAGCTGGATCCTGCTTGCGCTTATCGGAGCAATGCCGTTCTGGCTAAGCCACGAGATTCCCAACTTTGCCGACGCGATGTTTGAGACGATTTCGGGATTTACAACAACGGGAGCCACGATTATTCCCGAGGTTGAAAAGCTCAGCCACGGAATGTTGATGTGGCGAAGCCTGATGAACTTCCTGGGCGGCATGGGCGTAATCGTATTTTTGCTGGCGCTCATTCCAAGACTGGGCGGTCAGCAAAACATCTTTTTGATGAAGGCGGAAAGCCCGGGCCCGATTATCGGCAAGGCTGTGCCGCATATGCGCCAGTACGCCGCGCTGCTCTACGGTATTTACATCGGCATGACGCTGCTTGAATTTATTTTGCTGATATGCGGCGGAATGGGAGTTTTTGACGCAATAAACACCAGCTTTGCAACGGCGGGCACAGGCGGATTTGGTGTGCGCAACACCAACATCGCCGCCTACAACACCTACTATTTCCAAACGGTAATAGCTATATTTATGATGCTGTTCGGCGTCAATTTCTCGGTATATATCCTCATCATTGCCCGCAAATTCAAGCAGGCAATAAAGATTGAGGAGCTTTGGTACTACATCGGCTTCATCGTCGTTTCAACTGTAATAATTGGAATAAACATCCTGCCGATATACCACAACGACCCCCACGAGGCGTTCCACCAGAGCTTCTTCTACGTTTCGTCGATTATCACCACAACGGGCTTCGGAATCGGTGACGTCAACCACTGGCCAACGCTTTCAAAGTCGATAATTATCATCATAACCTTTATCGGCGCGATGGCCGGCAGTACGGGCGGCGGCTTCAAGGTTTCCCGACTTGTACTGCTTGCAAAAGAGGTCAAAAAGGAGTTCAAGCTTCTTGTTCATCCGCGCAACGTCCGTGTTGTAAAGATGGACGGCAAGAGCATTGACCACAACATCATGAGAAACACCTCGGTTTACCTTGTTGTTTACCTCTCGATTTTCCTGCTGAGCTTTATGGTCGTATCGATTGAGGGACTTGACGTTGAAACAAGCTTCACCTCGGTTGCGGCAACGCTAAACAACACAGGCCCCGGACTCGGACTTGTAGGCCCTGTAGGAAACTACGCGCCGATGAGCCTGCTGTCAAAAATCGTTTTGATGTTCGATATGCTCGCAGGCAGACTTGAGCTTTTCCCGGTACTGCTCCTGTTTGTTCCGAGAGTTTGGAAAAAAGCATAAGCAATATGACGTCTGAATATAAAAATTTAAGGGTTCGGTTACGCGCCGAACCCTTATATATACTTTTGAATACTACAAAACAGATGTAGGGTAGCCCCCTTGCGGGCTACCGAAAGCTATGAGCGATGTTCACGGGAGACTGCAAGGGTCTCCACTACGTTAATTAATAAAATAATACCATGAAACTTAAACTAATATCAATTATCATTTCCGCCGCGCTGCTGATTATCCCCTGCGGCTGCGCACAAAACGAAAAGCCCGAAAGCGTCAGCTTTCAGGCTATGGACACGTTTATGAAGCTCGATGTTTACGGCGATAACTCGGCGGCGGAGAAAATAAAAAATCAAATAACAAAGCTTGATTCACTGCTCTCTCCCACCGATGAAAAAAGCGATATTTTTATGCTGAACCGCGACAAAAAGGCGACCGCCGACGAGCTTACCGCAGAGCTAACAAAGAAGTCTCTTGAAATCTGCGAACAGACCGTCGGAGCGCTCGACGTAACAATTTACCCGATTGTGCGCGAGTGGGGCTTCATCAGCGGCAAATATAAAATTCCCGACAAGAGCGTTTTGAGCGGACTTCTTAAAAAGGTTAGCTACAAAAACGCCACAGTCAGCGGAAATGAAATCACGCTAAAAAACGGCGCTGAGCTTGACCTGGGGGCGACAGCAAAGGGCTTTGCCGCGGACAAGGCAGTTAAAATCCTAAAAAGCAGCGGCTCAAAATCCGCTATTCTGAACCTTGGCGGTACAATCGCCGCCTACGGCAAAAAGCCTGACGGCAGCCTGTGGCGCGTTGGAATAGCCGACCCGGAAAACACCGCGGAATACATCGGCTACGTTCAGTGCAGCGATAAAATCGTCGCAACCTCAGGCAGCTACGAGCGGTATTTTAAGGGCAGCGACGGCAAAATTTACAGCCACATCATCGATCCGCGCGACGGCTATCCCGTTGACAATGGCATAAAATCCGTAACTATCGTGTCCGAAAACGGGCTGAAAAGCGACTGCCTCTCCACCGCGCTTTTTGTAATGGGAAAGGACAAGGCGGTTGATTATCTGCGCAAAAACAAGAATTTTGAATATGTAATACTAACCGATAATGAAGCGTTTGTAAGCGAGGGATTAAAGGACAGCTTTACGCTTTCGTCTGCCGGATACGCGGTCAGGGTTATTGAAAAAGACGATTAACAAAAGCGAATGAGCACTTAAGCAATGGTTAAAAAGGCTCCTTTTTTAAAGGAGCTCAGACTGTAGAAATAGTCAAAAATTAAAATCAAGAGAACAAGATTTGACTATGAACAAAAAAGTCCTTCCCTTGAGGGAAGGTGGGCAATCCGCTTGCGGATTGGTCGGAAGGGTGACATTTACGAAACATTTCCTACATTATTTCTCTTCTGTAATATAGCTTCGCTTATGTCACCCCTCAGTCTTGCGTTTACGCAAGACA
>OMXW01000139.1 GCA_900315085.1 uncultured Eubacteriales bacterium | reverse complement strand
CACCTCGGTCAGAATGCTGCGTATCGGACCTGCGTAGCGGAAAATGGAATCCATCGTCTTGACAGGATGATACACGCGGTCGGCGATTTTCTTATATTCCCATCTTTGACACCCCAACGACAAAAAAAGAGCGCAAAAGCCCGATAAAACCTGGGCTTTTGCGCTTTCTTCCGTCGTTTTACGGAGTAGTATTTTTTATATCTTCTTGCTTGATTTTTGGATTTGGAGCATTTTGCTTTTAGAAATGAACTGAAAGTCCGTGCGGAAGCCGCAGGCGGTGTGGAGGTCGTCGGTTATGGCGGTGCGGGTGTAAAGCGGCATGAAGCCCTGTTCTTCGATGTCGGCGAAATTCATGGCGCGCAGCGTGTCCAACATCTGTTCGCAGGTATATTTGTATTCGAGCTTGCGCTCCAGAAATTTGAATATCAGTAGCGAGAGGAAGCAAATCAGGAAATGCGCTTTGATTCGATCATCTCTCTGCACAAAGACGGGTCTTGCCGAGAAATCGGTTTTCATAATGCGAAAATCCGCTTCTATCTGCCATCTGCCTTCGCTGACCTTCAAAATGTCGCCGACCGGATCGTCCAACAGGTCGGTGCAGACCGCATAGAGCCCGTCATACTGTGCTTCTTCCTCAATTTTCGCCGAATCCAAGCAAAATGACTGTTGTTCAGCGACCTCGCCCTCTTTTGTTACGGCGATCTTTTGGATAAATCGTGCCGGGTCGTTCGGGTTCTTGCTCTGCCGCTTTGCGGAGCCTGATTGAATCATGCTCTGCGCCCGCTCGATCTGCTTCTCGCGGATCTGCTTTTGGTAAGTAGCGTATTTCGGCGAGTATGTGATAATCAGACGTTGGTGAAGCTGCTTTGTGGAATAGGGGATTTCCTTGTAATACAGGCTGCTTTCGTCGGATTTATCTAAGCTGTCCAAGTCGACAACCGTATCATCCTTTACGTTTCGGAACTCCGAACGGGTCAATGCCCACTCGCGCTCTTCTTTCGGCAGCTTCTTGATTGACTGTGTTACAATAAACGCACGCTGTCCCATGTGATTGAACACGCGGTTGTTCTCGCTGCCGAGTCCCGCGTCGCTGCAATAGACAAACTTTTCGCAATGAAAGTCCTGCAATATCTTCTTTTCGAGCGGCTTGACCGAGGTCTGCTCGTTTTGATTGCCCGGAAACAGCGAAAACGCGAGCGGTATGCCGTTTCCGTCGGTAAATAACCCCATCTGTACGATCGGATTTGGGCGGTGCTCCTTGCTTTTGCCGTAGCGCTTTTGACCATCCTCCTGCTCAATTTCAAAGTAGTAGTTCGTGCAATCGTAGTAGAGGACACGGTCGTTGCGTTTCCCGAGAAAGCCGCTGTTTTTGTAGGCTTCCGCCTGAATCAGATCGGAGTTTTCGGCAAGCACGCTCAGAGCGCGGTAAACATCGTGTAGCTGATAGGTCGGCGTTTCCAAATATTTCTGCGCCGTTTGGAACGAGGAACGCTTGCTGTCCGGGTCGAGGATTCGCGTGTAGATCAAATCGGACAAAATGGCATTCAAGTCATATTCAAACAAGTGCCTATCTCTGATTTTGCGGCACACCTTGTCGAGCCGAAGTCCGTAGTAGACGGATTGAAGGAACAGATATCCGCCCTCATACAGCTTTTGACAGTTGTAATCCAACTGTCTGTCTGCGTGAAACGTGATTTTAACGAGCTGCTGCTCCTTACCGGCTTTGTACTTCTCAGTTTCGAGCCGAGCCTGCTCACGCGCCCAAGCCATCACACCGTCGCGGTCGGTACCAAGCATTTCACTCAACTCATGCAGTGTGCCAAGCTTGCGGATGATCTTGGAGGTCGATTTTCCGGCATTGTTCTTGTAGGATTTCGTGATGTAAAAGGACTCGGCATTCTTGGATTTCGTCGTCATAACACGCATCATAACCACCTCTACCTATATTATACCACACAATACTAGAAAATACTACCCCATAAAACAAATTTCTTGACAAAATTTTTGGCTTGAACAGTGGGGTTTGAGAGGTTTTTTCACGATTGGACTGTCAAAGACCCGGAGTTTCGAGGATAAACGGTCTGTTCTGCAAAAGCGGGTGACGGACAACCGCTCTCAGGGCGTCGGCGCCGATTATGCCCTGACCTAATTTCTCGTGG
>OMXW01000052.1 GCA_900315085.1 uncultured Eubacteriales bacterium | reverse complement strand
TAGATTATTGACAATTGCGGATAATACGGTTATAATATAGTTGTTAATTTACAGAGTAGAAGACTGCGCGTAAAGTGTTTTGCGGACGGGGAGTTGCCGCAAAAACGAAAGAGTTCCTCTGCGATGCAGACTTCGCATCCCGCTGTTAACAAGGCGATTTTGCGGGCAGTTCTGTTACTGCCCGTTTTTTATGCCCCGTTACAGCATAATAAAATGGGGGTTTGTCTATGAATTTATTATCAAGTTTAAGACGGTCGGTCAATGAGTGCAAAAACATCTATTGTATTGCGGCGATCGCAATGCTGCTCGCGCTCAGGGTAGTGCTCGGAATGTTTGCCAACCTTACGCTCCCCGCGTTTGGCAGCATGGTAAAGCTCAGCGCGGCGTTTTTGCCGATTGCTGTGGCAGGCATTATGTTCGGTCCCGTTCCTGCGGCGCTGGTAGGCGCTCTGGGAGATATTATCTCGTTCATGCTTGTTCCTACAGGCGGAGCGTATTTCCCGGGATTTACGATCAGCGGACTGCTCACAGGTCTTATTTACGGCTTTGCGCTGTATAAAAATCAGGTGACTTTGCCGCGTGTAATTATCGGCTGGACAATCAATATGCTTGTCGTCGAAACGTTTTTAGCGGCGTACTGGCTGTGGGTTCTCAACGGCTATACAGCTGATGTGCGTGCCTGAGATTCTGCTGATTTTCTTTGTCGGCAGGCTCGCGGCAAAAATCAACGTAAACAAAAGAAGAGCATAAATAACAGGAGCCGGCTCATTTGAGCCGGCTCGTTTTTTGTAATATATAGCTGTGCCATTCCTAACGTAGGGGAGACCCTTGCGGTCTCCCGAGAGCTATGCGCTAATCTGACGGGAGGCGGCAAGCGCCTCCCCTACAACTATACTTTGTTTTCTTTTTGGGGGATTCCTCGACTACGCTCGGAATGACATGGTGCTTTTTTGGGCTTAGTGCGACAGCCCCGTTTTTTGTAATATATAGCTGTGCGATTCCTAACGTAGGGGACAAGGGTCGCCTTTACAAATAATTGATGAAGTCCGCTATTTTATTTGTATTTCTTTGTAAACTCATCTTTATGCGCGTCGTCGTAAACCTTGCACGGGGTGTTAAGGTCAAGATACGCAATATCATGGTGCGGCACTTGCTTTTCCTTTGGCGGAGGGGTCATATAATCTCCGAAAACCATAGTCAAATACTCGTCGTAGCCCTTCATGCAGGGCATTTCAAGTCCCTCAAAGGTCACTGTGTCGCAGCCCTCGTAAATGCGCTTGGGGTATTCTATCTTCATCCAGTGGGGGCCGGAGCAAAGCTCGGTCACGCATTTATTCTCGCTGAGCTTGTACTTGCTCATGTGCCTCTCGCAGCACCGCCATATCCTGCGCCTGATTTTATCGCCGCGGAATATTCCAAGCAGAACCTTGCTTCCGAAGCCGAGCATTCCGCCGTGGTTCTCGGGAACGATCTGAGCCAGAAACAGCGAGTATAGCATAGTCCAAACATACTGCATCTTGCGCGCGAATCTGCCGTCGGGGCAGACGTCGAGGGGAAAAACGTCGAGCACAAGTCCGTGTGGGATGTCAACATCGGTCTGGTTAGCCTTTACCATGGTGTAGTTTGTGTCGGTAATCGTTGTAAAAATATTGCCCGTAAAAACCTCGTCGTCGGTTTTGAGCAGTCGGAAGCGTCCGTCGGCGTGCTTTTCCTTCCACAGCTTTGGCAGTTTTTCGTAGTCCGCGCGCGGAAGCATAACGTCTACATCGTCGTCCCACGGAACAAATCCGCCGTCTCTGAGCGCGCCTATTAATCCGCCGCCGATCAGGTAAAACGTCAGTCCGTTTTCCTTGCAGAAGTCGCGGAAGTAGCAAAGCATATCGAGCTGTTTTAGCTGGAGCTCACGCAGAAGCTCGGGTGTAAGTTTTACAGTATCACTCATATTATCCTCAAAAATGTCCGAAAATCAAAAAGCAAACTCCCATCAGCACGGGCTGGTGAAGCAGATAAATCCAGAGGGTGTACCTGCCTGCGGCCGCAAAAAACGGGACTTTGAAAGTAAAGTATTTATCCGCGCCGCGCTTTGAAATAATCCTCCACAAAAAGAAGCCGAACAGAAAAAGGAAGAACCACGGCAGCAGCGGAAAGTAGTCGGATGAAATAAAGCCCTTCGGCGGAAAGCCGAAGAATGCTGTGATGTAATTTTGGTATAAAAATCTTGGCAGCTCAAAAAGCAGAGTGTCAAAAAAGCCTATGCAGCCTGTTTGAGCCTTGAAGAACACGGCGAAAATCAAAAACGAAGCAGCCGCGCCAAAATACGGATTGAGCCGCTCAAGCGGTCTGCGCAATAGCTGAGCGAGAATCATTGACGTGCCGATGCAGCTTAGCACTCCAAACCAAATCGCGAAGTTCGGAACCGCAATAAGCGTAACGGCGGTCATAAGTATTCCGCAGGCGTTGACAATAATTCCGCGTCTGATGGCGTGCTTTGAAAAATTGAGCGAAACGCCGGAAATAATAATAAACGAGAAGCATATAAATCTTTCCCATGCCACCGCCGCGTTTGAAAACATCCAGCCCGTATCAACGGCGTAAATCTGAAAAATATCAAAGCATAGGTGGTAGGCGATCATATTTAACAGTGAGAATCCGCGCAGCGCGTCAATAAGAGCGTAGCGCGGTTTTTTTAATGTGCCTTCCATATCAGCGCACAATTGTGTTTTCTTTGATTTTGCGCTTTACTTCCTCAATGTGCTCCTTTGACTTGCTGTCCCTGAGCTTCCGTTTCCAGAACGGGATGTCAAGCAGTCCTACCACCGTGCCAACGCCGTAGGCGACGTGCAGCAGCGGAAAGATAAGGGGCAGCAGCAAAAACTGCGGCTGAATATTTTTCATTGTAAAGCAGCTTACGGAGTTTACAAAGTCGAACATTCCGTAGAGCGCAAGCATAACGTAAAGGAACATCGGCTGACCAACAGCCGCCATGATTATGCAGCAGATTATCGCAATAACGAACAAAAACGGAGCAAAGTGGAAGTAGGAAAGACAGCCCGGGCAGACCGAAACGGTCAGTCCTATCCATTTTCCGTTGGCGTATTTTTGGCGAATCATATTTTTAAGCGTGTTGCGCGAATGCTGATAAGAGATGATGTCGGGGCAGCAGCACATTTTGTAGCCTGCCTGACGTATCCGGTAGTGGAACTCGTTGTCCTCGGTTCTGCCCAAATCCTCGTTAAAGCCGCCTACCGTCTGAATGACCTCGCGCTTGTAGCAGGCGTGGAAAAGGCTGTCCATATACTCCTTTTCGGAGGCGGGACGGCGGTAGCCCGCAATTGAGCTGCCGAAAAGCGAATCCTCGGCGGCAAGCAGCGTAAGCTTCCAGTTGCTAACGTTTGAGCTGATGTTAGGACGACCGCCGCCTACAACGTTCTCGCCGTGGCGGATGTTGTAAACATTGCGCGAAACAAAGTTCACGGGAATACGCGCGTGAGCGTCAACGCGGATAATCAAATCGCCCGTGGCGGTCATAAGCGCGGCGTTCCATGAAAAAGCCTGATTGTGCTTTTCGCACGTTACAATTTTTACGTCGCGAAAACCGTAGTCGGTATTTTTAAAATCTTCCATTTTTTCGTGGGTTCCGTCGGTGGACATACTGTCAACAAACACAACCTCAATTTTTTCGTGAGGATACTCCTGCAGGGAAATATCCTTAAACAGTCCGTCAATCGCATTAACCTCGTTATAGGCTATCATGCAAAGAGAAACTACCATAAATTACCTCCGCGTGGGAATAACTGTTAATATTCTGCTTTAAGGAGCCATTTTGCCTCATTTGCCGAAGCCGTGATGAAGTAGGGAACGGTATACATCGACGGTACAACGAAAAAGCAAAGAGCGAACCAGCCGATGAAGCTTAAAAAGAGGCTTAGAGCCTTACCGAAGTTTTTGAACACGAACGGCAAAAGCAGAAACGTACAGCCAAACGCTCCGCGCTCGGGCTGAATTGAATAAACGAGCATTTGGAAGTGTACTAAAATAAGGTAGAGCAAGATGTCGATTATTGCGGATATAACCGCGGCAAATATGAGAACGGCGATTTTTTCCGCGGAAAGTCCGCTGTCGCCGAGATTAGCCGAAAGAATTTTTGAAGCGTAAGTGTAAACATCCGTCAGTCTTGAAAGAATCAGGAAAAACCAGCCAACGATCAGATTGAACAGGATCGTTTTAAAATACAGCCTTATGCCTGAGAAGTAGTAAAACATCTCGCTTGTGTAGGTTCTTTGGTTCTGCGCAAGATTGGCGCTGAGTCTTACCGCGCCGTTAAAAAGCGGCGACAGGAATATTATGCAGGCGTAGCTTCCGAGCACCGTGAGCAGTGTTGCGGGGCTTTTGATGTCGTAAAAGTTACCGTTGCCGTCAAGTTGGTCAAAGGCGAACAGCAGGATGCTTTGTAGATAATAAACCGTGATCACGGTCAGCAGCACGATCACCCAGCCCACAATAATCGGTACCCAGTTGCCCTGCATGAGCAGCCGCGCCTGCTGTTTAATCAGTTTGTTTTTATTCATAAGTCATTCCGTTCCGTAATTATTTGGTGAAAAGCCTGTACATCGCTTCAAGGCAAATCTGCGCGTGCAGGAAGAACTTTTCGCTGTCAACGCTTTCGTCGGCGTTGTGCATATTTACCTCGTCGTCCTTGAACGCGGGACCGAACGCCACGCCTCTGCCTTTCAGCTTGCGCGCGTAGGTTCCGCCGCCTGTTGAGTAAAGCTCGGGCTTTTCGCCCGTAACGCTCTCGTATGCGCCGCTCAGGATTTCAATCAGCTCGGAGCCGTCCTCAATGTACAGCGGATCTTCGCGGTTGATCACCTCTACCGAAAGGCCGCTGCGCTCGGCAACCGTGCGGAACTGTCTTAAAACATAGTCGCCGTTCACCGTTACGGGGTAGCGTATATCAAGGCGCGCGCTGGCGGTGTTGTCCTCAATGTGGACTATTCCGAGGTTTACGGTTAGCTCGCCCGATACCGCGTCGCTCATCTTTATTCCCAGCGACCTGCCGTTTGTTTCGTTGTTGATCGCGTAGTCAATGAAGCTGCACAGCGTGCCTATATCCTCAACGTCGTATGCGTGAGTTATCAGGTCAATCAGCAGCGAAGCCGCGTTCTGTCCCTTTTCGGGCTCGCAGGCGTGAGCCGCCTTGCCGCGGCTGATTATCATCAGTCCGTCAATCGTATAGTTAAACTCAAAGCTGCCCTCGCTTGCGTCCGCAAGGCGCATGAGAGTCTGCTCGTCGTAGCCTGAGGAATCGAGCATTACATAGGCTATGTCGGGTACGGCGTTGACAGCCTTGCCCGAATGGAACTGGCTGAGCACCTTTGCCTCGTTTGTGGGAGTTGAGATCTCAAGGTGTAGTATTCCCTTTTCAGCGCGGCAGATTCCGTAGTCGCTGTCGGGAGTAAACGCCATGTCGGGCAGCGGCTGCTTTGAAAAATATTCGTCCATGTCGGTCATGCCTGTTTCCTCGGCGGTGCCGTATATTGCCCTGAGGCTGTTTTTGCCCTCAACGCCCGCTTCCTTCAGCGCGCGCAGGCAGTAAAGATTAATCATGGCCGCGCCCTTGTCGTCAATTATTCCCCTGCCAAAAAGCCTTCCGTCGCGCTCGGTAAGCGCATAGGGATTGACGCTCCAGTTGTTGCCCGCGGGAACAACGTCAAGGTGAGACAGCACCGCGCAGTCCTTTCCGCCCTCTCCGAGGGTAACGTGAGCGCTTTTGTCGGAAACCTGCTCTCCGCTCAGACCAAAGTCATGTGCGCACTTTAGTATAAACGCAAGAGCCTTTGCACATTCCTCGTCGCGCGCTCCGTCAACCGATTCAAGGCTGAGGAGTATATTCAAATCCTGTAATAGCTCGTCTTTGTATTTTAATATATTATTACCGAATAACATATTACATTTCTCCGTTTCTTTTGTTTTGTCTTTTTGCGGAAACTACTCTGAAAATGATTATTCCGCTCATATACAGCGCAAACGCGGCAAGCGAAAGCAGGCTTATTGCAATTCCCTGTGAAAGCCCGGGAGTCTTGTAGTGAAAGACTATTTTCAGATTTTTCTCGGCAGGGATCCTGACTCCCATAAAGCCGTAGTTTACCTTGTCAATGTCAACAGGCTTTCCGTTTATCGTGGCGGTGAAGCCCTCGCTGTACGGAACGCTGAAGAACATCAGGTTTTCTTCCTTGTCCTTGTTTTCATAAAACGCCTCAAAGCCGTCCGAGGTATATCGGAAGGTTTTGCAGCTGTTTGCGGCAAGAGCTTCGCAGTGCTTGCGGTAGCTGTCAAAGTCGTTTGAGTAAAGGAATTTATCAACGTCGCTCTGGAACCGCGCCGGATATTTTCCGTAGAGCACGCTGTATTTTTCCTCGTCATAGCCCGTGATGTCCGCGTGTTTTTTCATGACGTCGCGGCTGAGAACCATAGTTTTAAGAATGACCTGAGTGCGGTCGTTTTCGCTGATGCGCTTAAACTCCTCCTCGGTCACATAATTCTCATAGACAAAGCCCATGGGAATGTAGCATTCGTTTTCATATATATTGAAGTTGTTGCAGGTTTTAATGAGTTTCCAGAACGGCATCTTGGTATTGCCGTTTTCGTAGGTGAAGCACTCGTCCTCGGCGTCCTCGGTGTTGTCCTTGACGTAATCAAAGTAGTATTTGCAGCTGAACAGTCCCCGCAGACCGTAGTCGGAAAAGTCGGGACGCGAGGCTACGTCGCGCGTGATTCCCATCGCCTTGTAGAACTGCATGATAGAGGTTGAAACCGAGCTTTGGAAGCAGTTCATGCTCTGAACCTTCCAGTACATCGATGTGTTGTCAACGCACTCGTAAAAGTCGCTTCTTACGTCCTCAAGGTCTTTTATTTTAATATCGTCGCGTGAATTGATGATGTCATTTTTTATAGTCTCGGTTGAGCTGCTCACCATTGTGCCCGTGCCGATTACCATGAACGCGGAAATGTACGCAACAATCAGAGTAACGACCGTTGAGGCAATCATGAACTTTCTTCTTCTGCCAAAGAACTTTTTGTACACCAGCACGAACGCAAGCAGTCCCGCAAGCGCAACAAGCACATACGCCCAAAACCGCTCAAAGGTCGCCTGAGAGCCCACTCTGTATTTTGTCTCGCCGTCCTCAAAGCCCGTTGTGTAGGGCATTAGTCCGATAAGCAGCGCGGCTCCGGCGGTAAGTCCCGCGGACCACGCGACCGCGCGGTTCCAGTTTGCTTCCCTGTCCTCAATAGCGCGTATCGTCGCCAGCGAAATCATCAGTACCGCAATGTAGAACCATCTCGCGTAGTAAATAGAGCTGTTCATCATCTGGAATATGCTGTTAAGCACAGGGACCATCGCGAACAAAATCAGCAGGGTTATTACTCTTTTAAGCCAGTCGCGCCTTTTAAGCTGCAAAAACGCAACCAGTCCCGTTACGCTGAACATCGGCAGCCAGCCGGCAACAGACGCCCATTTACATTCCGATTCGGGCGTAAATACCGGCATTGCAGGCAAATCGGCAGGGAATAGGTAGCCCAAAATAATAAGCCAGTACCTCTGGGGCTTGTCGTGTACAAGCGAATCCCAGTCGTGCGGCAGAGTTTCAAGCCGCGGATTGCCCAGCAGTCCCAAAACGGACGGCAGCAGCAAAAACGCCGACGCGCAAAAGCCGATAATTACCTCGGCGGCAAGCAGCAAAAAGCTTGTGAACTTGAATTTATAAGTTTTGCTCAGCGTGATGATAAGGTAGTACATTATTACAAACACTACCTGACCTACGAAGAAGTAGTAGTTTACCGTACAAGCCGCAAATACCGCGACTGCAAAAACTCCGCGCCTTTTGTCGTACAAAAACGCGTCAAGAGCTGCAAGCAGCAGCGGAAAAACGATCATCGGCTCGTGGAAGTGGAAAAAGAACACGTTGTAAATCGAAAAGCCCGAGAACGCGTAGAGCAGTCCGCCAAGCATTGCAAAGCCGTTGTAGCTGACGTACCGTTTTAGGTATATGTACGCCGCGCTCGCAGCGCACGCAAACTTCAAAATCAGCAGCGGCCCTATAAGGTAGGGGACAAATTCGTTTGGGAACGGGATCGTCATCCAGAAAAACGGACTGCCCAGCAGATAAAAGCTGTAGCTTGAAATCGTGTCCGTGCCCAGGTCGGTAAGGTGGTTCCAGCCCAGATTGCCGTTCTGAACCTCTCCGTGGATCATCTGATAAAACGGTATCTCCTGAACGTTGAAGTCACCGTAATAGTAAAAAATTCCGCCGTGATAGATAATAAACGGCACAAAAAGCAGTGCGGCAGTGCCTAAAGCTATTAAAAATGTCCATAATAAGAAGTGTCCCTGCGCTTTTTTAAGCGTCCGAGGTTGGTTGTGCATATCAATCTCCAAGTGCCTGCGCCATAATAAAATGACTTTGACTTTTTCAGTTTTTTTAGTATAATTAATTCGTAAAATATATAATTAGGTATAGACAAGGTTATTATACCATAATCACAATGGGATTATGGTATAATCAGCCATCGCTCTTGCCGCAAAGCGGCAAATCGAGCGGGCAATAAAAATAGTATAATAAACGCAAAATATAACGTTATTTATATACGCCTTATTTTTCCGCGTTTATTATACCATATGATTGCCAAAATTGCACTAAATTTTTGTAAATTTTTAAAATTTGAAATTATCAGGAGATCGTCATGAGTTATTCACATTTTTATGCTATGCTTTCAAGAATGAAATACATAAGCCGCTGGGGGCTTATGAACAACACCCGCAGCGAAAACATCAGCGAGCACAGTCAGCAGGTGGCAATTCTCGCGCACTGTCTTACGCTTATCCACAACAAGCGTTTCGGGGGAAATCTCAATCCCGAGCGCTCCGCGCTGCTTGCGGTATTTCATGACGCTACCGAAATAATAACGGGGGACATGCCCACGCCGATAAAATATCAGAACCCGGAAATTCAGGACGCGTACAAAAAAATCGAGGAATCAGCAGCCGACAGGCTCATAAGACTTCTGCCCGAGAATTTCAGGGACGAATACGAAACCGTTATCAAGCAGACGGGCAGCGGCGACGATGAGCTCCGTCCGTTCGTGAAGGCGGCAGACAGATTTTCCGCGCTTATAAAGTGCGTTGACGAGCTGCGCATGGGCAACGACGAGTTTCGCAAGGCAAAGGAGAGCATTGAGGCTTCGATCCACGCGATGAAGCTGCCCGAGGCGGAGGTATTCTTTGAGGAATTCATGCCGTCGTTCTATCTTTCCCTCGACGAGCAGGACTGAGGACGATTGCGCTGATTTATCGAATAATATCCAATAAACAGGCGGAAAAAGTGTCAAATTTCGTCGAAAGCAAAGTTTTTAATTCCCAATTAGAATTATTAAAACGAATTATATGATATAATTAATAGATAAGTATGAAAAATAGTTGCAATATTAGTATTACCCTTAACGGAGGAGCAATATGGCAAATAAGGATACTAAAACTAATTTGGTTGATATAAGCTCAAACACTCAGGTGTTCAAGCTTTACAACAAAAAGGGCAGGGCAAGGCGAATTGTGTGTCTTGTACTTTCAATCCTGTTCCTGCTCGGCGGCGCGGGTACGCTTTACTATTACTCGCTGCTCGATTCGGTAAACTACGTTGCCGATGACGACACCGACAAAAAGACGCGCAAAACTCCCGCAGACGGAAATTCGGACAATGTGATCGCGGATTCCGAGCTGCTCCAGGACTCAAAGGTACTCAACGTAATGCTTTTCGGCGAGGACAACAACCACGGCGAAAAGTACGGCAGAACCGACACAATGATTTTGCTCAGCGTTGACAACACCCACAAAAAGCTGAAGCTCACATCGTTCCAGCGAGATACCTACGTTTACATTCCCGGTCACGGAAACAACAAGATCAACGCTTCCTACACACTCGGCGGCGCAAAGCTTTCGATTGAAACGATCGAGGCTAACTTCGGCGTAAAGATCGACCGATACGCGATCGTAAACTTTGATAGCTTCATCAACATCATCGACACCCTCAACGGAATCGAGATGGAAGTAACTCAGGACGAAATCGACTACATCAACTATCAGATGTACAAAAACGGTCAGACCAAGGAAAAGGCAAAAATCACCGACAAACCCGGCAAGGTGCTCCTGAACGGTCAGGAAGCATTGTGGTACGCCCGTAACAGAGGTCTTACCAAGGGCGAGGACGGAAACGAAATCGGACTTGACGGCGACGACTGGGACAGAACCTCACGTCAGCGCAAGCTGCTTGAAACAATGGTAAACCGCTTTAAGACCGCTGACTTAGGCCAGATTATTTCAATCGTTAACCAGATCGGCCCCATGGTTACCACAAACCTCAAAAAGGATGAGATCACCGCTCTTGTTGGTAACTCTCTGACATACCTCAACTACAAGGTAATTCAGAACTACGTTCCAAAAGAGGGACTCTGGTATTACGACAACAATACCGACGCAGGTTCGGTAATCGCGATCGCGGATATGAGCGCACAGCGTAAGGCGTTCGCGGACTTCATCTATGAAACAGGCGTTTCGGACGATCAGGCAGCGACGGTTGATAAAAACGCAAAGAAAAACGCGACAACAACCGCAGGAACACAGCCCGCAACCAAAAAAGCAAACTAACAAACAACAGCCTCGGATTATTCCGGGGCTGTTTTGCGTCTGGTTCTGAAAATGTCATCCTGAGCGGTGCCGAAGGCAAAATCGCGTAGTGATTTAGTCGAAGGATCCCCCAATGCAACAACCTGTGTTTTCCTGTTTGGGGGATTCCTCCGCGTTGGTCGGAATGACATCTTTTGATTTTCTCTTTCTTCCATCGTAGGGGTGACCCTTGCGGTCACCCGAAAGCTATGCGCTGATTTTCCGGGAGGCGGCAAGCGCCTCCTCTACGATTTAGAGCAAATTAATGGCATTTTTTATCTCTTTCTTCCGTTATAATCGTCGTTGATTTTCTTGCACCAGCTCGGCTGAAGCGGAGCGCATCTCCTCATATTGCCCACAGCCACATTGACCGCCTCATAAACCACATTTGTGCCCTTTGAGTCCGCGTGGTAATTAACGGCTCTGTCCTCGTCAATTCCGTAGGATTTGGCGGTTTCGATCGCGTCTATATTCGCGCCGATGAAGATAAACTCCCAGCCGTACTTCTTTTTCTCCTTTTCAATCATCCTTTTGATTTCCCTGCTGTTGTATCTGCGGCTTGCGTTCTCCATGCCGTCCGTAGTAATAACAAACATGGTATTCGCCGGCACGTCCTCTTTTCTCGCGTACTTATGGATACTTGCGATATGCTTAATCGTATCGCCTATAGCGTCAAGCAGAGCGGTACATCCGCGGACGGTGTAGTCCTTATCTGTCAGGGGCTTTACCTTTTTGAGCGGTACTCTGTCGTGCAGCGTTTCAATTTCATGGTCAAACAGAACCGTTGTAACAAAAGCCTTGCCCTCCTGCTGATGAATACGAGCTCGGTGATGTTGTTCATTTTTTCTTTTGTCTGTTTCATAACGTTACCTCCGTAATTTAAAAAATCTTGTTTGTTTTTATCTTACGGTTACATTATACCCCAATCCCTCCCTCAAAAGGTCGCTTCCCAAGCGACTTTTTTAGGTCGCGTACTTAACGTTTGATAGGGTGGTAACGTTATTTGTTTCGCGAGACAGAATAGAAATGTCGGAAGCTGCGAGGGCAATGGAAACAACGTATGGCTCGGTTATTCTCTGTTTTATGTTTGTTTTATTTCTGACTACAGACAACGTTGAATGTAGGGTTCGGTCTTGAAAAAAGAGCCGACAAACTGTCGGCTCTTGATGAACATCTTATTTTGCGTAGTCGGCTGCGCGGCTCTCGCGGATAATATTGACCTTGATCTGTCCGGGATACTCAAGCTCTTCCTCAATTTTCTTGCAGATTTCTCTTGCAAGCGGAACCATGCGCTCGTCCTTGACGACCTCGGGCTTAACCATTACCCTGACCTCACGGCCTGCCTGAATGGCAAAGGTACGCTC
Organism: uncultured Eubacteriales bacterium; assembly: GCA_900315085.1. Lineage (GTDB taxonomy): Bacteria > Bacillota > Clostridia > Oscillospirales > Acutalibacteraceae > Ruminococcoides. Next base: position 2,508 of record OMXW01000052.1, on the reverse strand, counting down.
TACGCCGTTAAAGCCTGAGGCAACCTCCTCGAGCTTCTGCAGGCGCTTGATGTAATTTTCAACGTTTTCGCGTCTTGCTCCGGGTCTTGCGGCAGAAAGCGCGTCCGCAGCCTGAACAAGGCATGCAACAATTGTTTTGGCTTCAACGTCGCCGTGGTGCGCGTGAATAGCGTGGATTACGGCGTCGCTTTCCTTGTACTTGCGCGCAAGGTCTACGCCAATCTGAATATGTGTTCCCTCAACCTCATGGTCAATGGATTTACCTATATCGTGCAGCAAGCCTGCGCGTTTTGCGAGCGTCGGGTCAAGTCCGAGCTCACTTGCCATCATGCCCGCAAGCTGGGCAACCTCAATGCTGTGATTGAGCACATTCTGACCGTAGCTGGTACGGTAGCGCAAGCGTCCCAAAAGCTTAACAAGCTCGGGATGAATGTGGTGGATTCCAAGGTCAAGCACCGCTCTTTCACCGTCGCGCTTGATTGTTGCGTCGACCTCGCGGCGTGACTTCTCAATAGTTTCCTCAATTCTGGCAGGGTGGATTCTTCCGTCGGCAATAAGCTTTTCAAGCGCAAGGCGCGCGACCTCGCGTCTAACGGGCTCAAAGCACGAAAGCGTAATTGCCTCGGGAGTGTCGTCAATAATCAAATCGACGCCCGTGAGCGTTTCAATAGCTCTGATGTTTCTTCCCTCGCGGCCGATAATACGACCCTTCATTTCGTCATTGGGGAGAGGTACTACTGAAATCGTAGCCTCTGCAACCTGCTCTGCGGCAAGTCTTTGAATAGCAAGCGAAATAATATTTCTCGCTTTTTCGTCTGCTTCTTCCTTAAGCTGCTCCTGATATTCCATGATTTTAACGGATTTCTCATGAGTAAGCTCGTTTTCAAGCTGGGATAATAAATGGTTCTTAGCCTGCTCAGCGGTGTAGCCCGAAATCTTCTCGAGCATTTCAAACTGGCTCTTTTTGAGTGTTTCTACCTCTTCAAGCTTTGCGTCCGCGTCCTTCAGCTTTTTCTGCACTCTGTCCTCTTTCTTCTCAACATTGTCGAGCTTTCTGTCCAAGGACTCTTCCTTCTGCTGAATACGGCGCTCCTGCCGCTGAACCTCTCGTCTGCGGTCAGCAATCTCCTTTTCGCTTTCGTTGCGGAACTTGTGAACTTCCTCTTTACCCTCCAAAACAACCTCTTTCTTTTTAGCCTCGGCTGCTTTGATGGCGTCCTCAACAATACGCTTTGCTTCGTCCTCCGCGCTGCCTATTTCCTTTTCGGCAGTGTTCTTGCGTATCCTGATTCCGAGAAAGATACCGAATGCCGAGCCCGCAATAAGCGCAACCGCAATAAGGAGTATCACAATTGGCATGTCCATCTCCCTGACACCTCCTTTAGTTCGATTTCTTTTTGTTTTTAGTAAAGCTAATTAAGAATCAGAACCCTTCAAGGTGCCGTTAATTAGATATTCAATTTTAAGTTAAATAAATTCGTAAATACTTTTTATATTGTCGAACGGCAAGTTGCCATTTAATTAATAAAAAATATCTATATATAACGGCTCTGAAAAGAGTCTGATTAAAAAGGAAAATCTCAAAAAATGGGATTTTATAAGAACATGATTAAAAGTAGTATAAAATCACATAATATTGGATTCTATTTAATTTTAATATAAAAACAAGTGCTTGTCAAGATAGATAACAGCTTTTTACAAAAAATAATTTCATAACGGAATTATGAATGTCACCTTTGGTAGAATGACGGGCAAAACCGCCTAAATATTTAAATTTGTGTGAAAAAATTTAAAAAATTCCCGTTAAATTTTTGACAAACTCTTGAAGTATAATCAAAAATGTAATATAATAGTAATATCTTAATTTTAGGAGGATATATTATTATGTCAGTAAAAGTTGCAATTAACGGCTTCGGTCGTATCGGTCGTCTGGCTTTCAGACAGATGTTCGGCGCTGAGGGTTACGAAGTAGTAGCTATCAACGATCTTACAGATCCCAAGATGCTTGCTAACCTTCTCAAGTACGATACAGCTCAGAAGGGCTACTGCGGTACTATCGGCGAGAACCTTCACACTGTTGAGGCAGGCGAGAACTCAATCATCGTTGACGGCAAGGAAATCACAATTTATGCTAAGCCCAACGCTGCAGAGCTTCCCTGGGGCGAGATCGGCGTAGACGTTGTTCTCGAGTGCACAGGCTTCTACTGCTCAAAGGCTAAGAGCCAGGCTCACATTGACGCAGGCGCAAAGAAGGTTGTTATTTCTGCTCCCGCAGGCAAAGACCTTCCCACAATTGTTTACAGCGTAAACGAGAACGTTCTCACAGCTGACGACAAGATCATCTCTGCTGCTTCCTGCACAACAAACTGCCTTGCTCCCATGGCTGACACACTCAACAAGTATGCTCCCATCCAGAGCGGTATCATGAGCACAATCCACGCTTACACAGGCGATCAGATGATCCTTGACGGTCCTCACAGAAAGGGCGACCTCAGACGTGCAAGAGCC